>NZ_JBWKPN010000006.1:0-476378 GCF_059418265.1 Variovorax sp. GW821-FHT09B05 | reverse complement strand
CAGCGAAATAAAGGAGGAGCCGAAGGCGGGGGACATTCGCGGAGGGAAGTACCCGCTGTCCTGTGCACGCGCCCCGGCGCATCCTCGCACCTCTTCAAAGCAGGCACGCAGATGCGCATAGGCACCCTCAAGCAAAGCTACATCGCCGACGCCGCGCTGTTCGACTCCCGCACCCAGAAGACCTGGCTGCTGCTAGGCGCCGCCCTGCTCGTGCTGTTCCCCTTCATGGCCAGCGACTACTGGCTCTACCTCGCCTGCCTCGTCGCCATCAACGTCGCGAGCGCCACCGGCCTCAACATCCTCACCGGCTACACCGGTCTCGTGAGCATGGGCCAGGCCGCGTTCATGGGCCTCGGTGCGTACACCGTCGCCATCCTGCAGATCCGCTTCGGCACACCCTTCCTGTTCAACCTCTTCGCGGGCGGCGTCGTGGCCATGGTGGGCGGTCTCGTCGTCGGCATTCCCTCGCTGCGGGTCAAGGGTTTGTACCTCGCCATCGCCACCATCGCGGCCTCGTTCATCACCCACTTCCTGTTCGCCAACCTCAAGCTCACTGGGGGCACCACCGGCCTGTCGCTGCCGCCCGCGCAGCTCTTCGGCATCGCGCTCGACACCTCGTTCCGTTTGTACTGGCTGATCCTGCCGATCACCGTGCTGATGCTGCTAGGCGCCGCCAACCTGTTTCGCACCCGCGTGGGCCGCGCCTTCATCGCGATCCGCGATCGCGACATCTCGGCCGAAGTGTTGGGCATTCCACTGCTGCGCTACAAGCTGCTCTCATTCGGCCTCTCGTCGTTCTATGCCGGCGTGGCCGGCGGCCTCTGGGCCTACTTCTTTCGCGTCGTCACGCCCGAGAGCTTTCCGCTGCTGATGTCGATCTTTTTCCTCGCCGCCATCATCGTCGGCGGCATGGGCTCGATCCTCGGCGGCATCCTCGGCGCGGTGTTCATGACCATGGTGCCCGAGCTGCTCAAGCTGGTGTTCGACCTGCTGCCGGGCGGCCACGAGATGACCGTCTTCCTGTCGCCGGTGCGCACGGTCGTCTTCGGCCTGCTGATCGTCGGCTTCCTGGTGTTCGAGCCGCACGGGCTCGCCGAAGTGTGGCGGCGCATCCGCCGTTTCTTTCATCTGTGGCCTTTCAAGAACTGACAAGGAGACGAAGCATGGCATCCGACAAGAAGACCCCCGTCCTGCGCCGCCGCGAACTCATCGTGGCCGCCGGCGCCGCGCTCGCGGCACCGCTCAGCGTGCATGCCCAGTCGGGCGAGGACATCGTCATCGGCGGCTCGATCCCGATGACCGGCGTGTTCGCCTTCGCCGGCATCGGCATCAATGCCGGCATCGCCGACTACGTGAAGATCGTCAACGACGGCGGCGGCATCAAGGGCCGCAAGCTGCGCTACGTGCCCGAGGACACCGGCTACAAGGTCGACGTCTCGGTCGCCACCTACAAGAAGATCACCAGCCAGAACAAGGTCAATCTCTACTACGGCGATTCGACCGGCTTCTCGAAGACCATCAATCCCGAGCTCGACCGCAGCGGCCAGATCCTCATGGCCGGCGCTTCGTTCGCCACCGAGCTCAACGACCCGGCCAAGTACCCGAACCAGTTCCTGGTCGGCCCCGACTACACCGAGATGATCGGCATCCTGCTGCGCCACATCGCCAAGGAGAAGCCCGGCGCGAAGGTGGCCTTCGTCTATTCCGACTCCGAGTTCGGCCGCGACCCCATCGAGTCGAGCGAGGCCGCCGCCAGGAAGCTGGGCCTCACGGTGCCCGTCAAGATCATGACGCCAGCCGGCAGCGTCGACGTCTCGACCGAAGTCATCAAGCTGCGCCGTGCCGCGCCCGACTACACCATCTTCCACGGCTACGTGCTCGCGCCCATTCCCGAGTTCGTGCAGCAGGGCAAGCAGATGGGCATGACCACCAAGTGGATGGGCACCTTCTGGACCATGGACAGCTCCACCGTCATGAAGATGGGCGAGGCCGGCGACGGCTTCATGGGCGTCATGCCCTACCGCTACTACTACGACACCTCGGCCAAGGCGCCGATGCTCGAGAAGATCCGCGCCCTGCGCCCCGAGTACCAGAGCACCGCCTACACCCAGGGCTTCCTCACCGCCATGCTGTTCACCGAGGCCGCCAAGCGCACCCTCGATGCCGGCAAGCCGCTGGACGGCAAGAACCTCAAGGCCGCGCTCAACAGCATCAAGGACTTCGACACCGGCGGCCTGATCGGCGTGCCGATCACCATCAAGGGCAACTCCATTCCGGTGGGCCGCGTCTACCGCGCCGACATGAAGGCGCAGAAGATGGTGGCGGCATCCGACTGGATCTCGCTCGACAAGTGAGCGGACGGCGGCGATGAACACCGGCGGCGGCCCCATCCTCGAGGTCAACAACATCGAGGTGGTCTACAACAAGGTCGTGCAGGTGCTGCGCGGCCTGTCGCTGGCCGTGCCGCGCGGGCAGATCGTGGCGCTGCTGGGCAGCAACGGCGCCGGCAAGTCGACCACGCTCAAGGCCATCTCGGGCCTGCTGCCGCTCGAGGACGGCGTGCTCGAGGCCGGGCGCATCGCCTTCGACGGCCAGCCCACCGAGCGGCTCGCGCCGCAGCAGCTGGTGCGGCGCGGCCTCGCGCACGTGATGGAGGGACGGCGCGTGTTCGAGGACCTGACGGTCGAGGAGAACCTCGTGGCCGCCACCTACGCGCGCGCCGGCCGCGGCGCGCAGGCACGCGACTTCGACGCCGTCTATGCCTACTTCCCGCGGCTGCACGAGCGGCGCCGCGGCCTCGCGGGCTACCTCTCGGGCGGCGAGCAGCAGATGCTCGCGATCGGCCGCGCGCTGGTGGCCGAGCCCCAGCTGATCCTGCTCGACGAGCCCTCGCTCGGGCTCTCGCCCAAGCTGGTGGAGGAGATCTTCGGGATCATCGCGCGCATCAACGCCGAGCGCGGCGTGTCGATGCTGCTGGTGGAGCAGAACGCCAGCCTCGCGCTGGCCGTGGCCGACAGCGGCTACATCATGGAGAACGGAAAGATCGTGATCGACGGCAGCGCCGAGCGGCTCGCGGCCGACCCCGACGTGCGCGAGTTCTACCTGGGCGTCGGCGGTGCCGGCGAATCGAGGAGCTTTCGCGAGTTGAAGCACTACAAGCGGCGCAAGCGCTGGTTGTCATGACGCATCCCCTCCCCGAACGAAGCCTGCCGCAGATGCTGCGCGAGCAGGCGCGCGCGCAGGGTGCGCGCATCGCGATCCGCCAGAAGGACTTCGGCATCTGGCATCCGCTGAGCTGGGCCGACTACCACCGGCGCGCGGTCCACGTCGGCCTGGGTTTCGCGGCGCTGGGCCTGGCGCGCGGCGGCCATGTGGGCGTGATCTCGGAGAACCGCGTCGAATGGGTGCTGGCGCAGATGGGCGCGGGCCTGATCGGTGCCGTGACCGTGGGCGTCTATCCCACCAGCCCGACCAATGAGGTGGCCTACGTGGTCGGCCATGCCGACATCGAGATCGTGGTCTGCGAGGACCAGGAACAGGCCGACAAGGTGCTCGAGGCCATCGACGCGCTGCCGCGGCTGCGCCGCATCGTCGTGATCGAGACCAAGGGCCTCGCGAGCTACGGTGCCGAGGCGCGCGAACGCCTCCTGAGCTTCGCCGAGCTCGAGGCCGCCGGTGCCGCGCTGCAGGCGCGCGAGGGCGATGCGCGCGTCGACGCCGCGCTGGCCGCGCAGTCGCTCGACGACATCGGGCTCATGATCTACACCTCGGGCTCCACCGGCGCGCCCAAGGGCGCGATGATCTCGTGGCGCAACATCCGCGGCGTGGTGCCGGGCATCGTCGAGCGGCTGCAACTCGATGCGCGCACCACCCACCTGTCGTACCTGCCGCTGTGCCACGTGGCCGAGCAGATGCTGACCAGCTTCGTGCCGCTGTACCTGGGTTCGCAGGTCAACTTCGGCGAATCGATACGCACCGTGCAGGAGGACCTGCGCGAGGTCGCGCCCACCATGTTCCTCGGCGTGCCGCGCATCTGGGAGAAGCTGCATGCCTCCATCAGCATCAAGATGCAGGACACGGGCCGGCTGCGCCAGTCGCTCTACCGCCGCGCGCTCGCCACCTGCGCGCCGCTGGCCGAGAAGCCGCGCGCCCAGTGGACCCCGGGCGAGCGGCTGCGCTTCGGCCTCGCCTACTGGAGCGTGCTGCGCGCGCTGCAGAACTTCATCGGCCTGCGCAACGCGCGCGTGGCGCTGACAGGCGCCGCGCCGATCCCGCCCGACGTGGTGCGCTTC
This sequence comes from Variovorax sp. GW821-FHT09B05, assembly GCF_059418265.1. Lineage (NCBI taxonomy): Bacteria > Pseudomonadati > Pseudomonadota > Betaproteobacteria > Burkholderiales > Comamonadaceae > Variovorax > Variovorax sp. GW821-FHT09B05. The sequence goes on along the minus strand of NZ_JBWKPN010000006.1, from coordinate 472,086 downwards.
TTCCGCACGCTGGGCGTGCCGCTGGTCGAGGTCTACGGCCTCACAGAATCGACCGGCATGGTCAGCGGCCACCGGCTCGACCAGGTGAAGGTGGGCACCGTGGGGCCGGCGACCGAGGGCGTGGAGCACCGCGTGGGCGACCAGGGCGAGCTGCAGATCCGCGGCGAGATGGTGTTCCGTGGCTACTACAAGAACCCCGAGGCCACGGCCGCCTCGATCCGCGACGGCTGGCTGCACACCGGCGACGTGGTGGCCGAGGAAGGCGGCCAGTTGCGCATCGTCGACCGGCTCAAGGACATCATGATCACCGCGGGCGGCAAGAACCTCACGCCCTCGGAGATCGAGAACACGATGAAGGCCAGCCCCTACGTCAAGGAATGCATCGTGATCGCCGAGGGGCGCAAGTTCGTCTCGGCGCTGGTGCAGATCGACTACGAGACCGTGGGCAAATGGGCCGAGGCGCAGCGCCTGGCCTTCACCCACTTCCGTTCGCTGGTCGAGCTGCCGCGCGTGCGCGAGCTGATCGATGCCGAGCTGCAGCGCGGCAATGCGCGCCTCGCGCAGGTGGCGCAGGTGCGGCGCTTCCACCTGCTGACGAAGGAACTCGACCACGACGATGGCGAGGTCACCGCGACCATGAAGGTGCGGCGCTCGAGCATCTACAAGACCTATGCGGGCGAGATCGAGGCGCTGTACGCCTGAGGGTCGCCAGAAAGGAAAAGGCCGGCGCGAAGCCGGCCTTTCGTGATCTGAAAAAAACTGCAGCCGTGTTGCAGCTGCTTACTCGCCGCGCGTCGCGGGCCGGGCCTGCACGTCCGTCACGTTGCCGCCGCGCTCGCGCAGCAGCGGGCTGCGCACCGACTCGCCACGCGCGCGCGCATTGGCCACGTCGGCGGCCGAGGGCTCGGCCGGCTGGGCGGCGCTGCGGAAGCGTTCGAAGCCCGAACGCGGGTTGAAGCGCATCACCCACGGCGTCACGGGCTTGCCCGTGAGACGGCCCCAGGCGTAGCGCACGCCCCACACCGCGGCCAGCAGCACCACGGCAACCGCCAGGCTGGCCGCGAAGACCAGGCCCAGCATCACGAGGATCACGCGAAGAATGAAGTTCATCATTCCATCTTAGGCCGAGGCTTCGGCCGCAGGTTCCCCGGTTTTTCCGGGATTTCCTGCTTTTGCGAAGCCGAACTGGCCTGGCGAACGGATCGGGTCGGTCGTGACCTCGATCGTGTCCTTCGGCCCGAAGCTGCCGTCGAGCAGCAGCCGCGAGAGCGGATTCTCGATGCGCTGCTGGATCGCGCGCTTCAGCGGACGGGCGCCGAACACCGGGTCGAAGCCGACCTTGGCGATCTCGGCCAGCGCCGCCGGCGACACCTCGAGGCCCAGGTCCATCTTCGCGAGCCGTGCCTGCAGCACCTTGAGCTGGATCGCGGCGATCGATTCGATGTTCTTCGCGTCGAGCGCATGGAACACCACCGTCTCGTCGATGCGGTTGAGGAACTCGGGGCGGAAGTAGTTCTTCAGCTCGTCCCACACCGCTTCCTTGATCTCCTCGCCCGGCTTGCCCACCATGGCCTGGATGATCGGCGAACCGATGTTGCTGGTCATCACGATCACCGTGTTCTTGAAGTCCACGGTGCGGCCCTGGCCATCGGTCAGGCGGCCATCGTCGAGCACCTGCAGCAGCACGTTGAACACGTCCGGGTGCGCCTTCTCGACCTCGTCGAGCAGCACCACGCTGTAGGGCTTGCGGCGCACGGCTTCCGTCAGGTAGCCGCCCTCCTCGTAGCCCACGTAGCCGGGCGGCGCGCCGATCAGGCGGGCCACCGAGTGCTTCTCCATGAACTCGCTCATGTCGATGCGGATCAGGTGATCCTCGCTGTCGAACAGGAAGCCCGCGAGCGCCTTGCAGAGTTCGGTCTTGCCCACGCCCGTGGGGCCGAGGAACAGGAACGAGCCCGTGGGCCGGTTCGGATCGGACAGGCCCGAGCGCGAGCGGCGGATCGCGTTCGCGACCGCGCCGATGGCCTCGTCCTGGCCCACCACGCGCTCGTGCAGCTTGTCTTCCATCACGAGCAGCTTGTCGCGCTCGCCCTGCATCAGCTTGGCGACCGGGATGCCGGTGGCGCGCGCCACGACCTCGGCGATCTCTTCCGCGCCGACCTGGGTGCGCAGCAGCGTGTGCGCGCTCGACTTGCCCTTGCTGGCCTCGCTGGCCTCGGCTTCCTTCAGGCGCTTCTCGAGCGCCGGCAGCTGGCCGTACTGCAGCTCGGCGACCTTGTTGAAGTCGCCCTTGCGCTTCCATTCCTCGATCTGGAACTTGATCTTGTCGATGTCCTCGCGCACGTGCGCGCTGCCCTGGGCCTGGGCCTTCTCGGCCTGCCAGATCTCGTCGTAGTCGGCGATCTCCTTCTGCAGCTTGGTGATCTCGTCCTCGATCAGGCCGAAGCGCTTCTGCGAGGCCTCGTCCTTCTCGCGGCGCACGGCCTCGCGTTCGATCTGCAGCTGGATCAGGCGGCGGTCGAGGCGGTCCATCACCTCGGGCTTGGAGTCCATCTCGATCTTGATCTTGGCCGCGGCCTCGTCGATCAGGTCGATGGCCTTGTCGGGCAGGAAGCGGTCGGTGACGTAGCGGTCGGAGAGCTCGGCCGCGGCCACGATGGCCGGGTCGGTGATCTGCACGCCGTGGTGCACCTCGTACTTCTCCTGCAGCCCGCGCAGGATGGCGATGGTGGCCTCGACGCTGGGCTCGCCCACGATGATCTTCTGGAAGCGGCGCTCGAGCGCGGCGTCCTTCTCGATGTACTTGCGGTATTCGTCGAGCGTGGTGGCGCCCACGCAGTGCAGCTCGCCGCGCGCGAGCGCGGGCTTGAGCATGTTGCCCGCGTCCATCGCGCCCTCGGCCTTGCCGGCGCCGACCATGGTGTGGAGCTCGTCGATGAAGACGATGGTCTGGCCCTCGTCCTTCGCGAGTTCGTTGAGCACGGTCTTGAGCCGTTCCTCGAACTCGCCGCGGAACTTAGCGCCCGCCAGCAGCGAGGCCATGTCGAGCGACAGCACGCGCTTGCCCTTGAGCGAATCGGGCACCTCGCCCGCGACGATGCGCTGCGCGAGGCCTTCGACGATGGCGGTCTTGCCCACGCCGGGTTCGCCGATCAGCACGGGGTTGTTCTTGGTGCGGCGCTGCAGCACCTGGATCGCGCGGCGGATCTCCTCGTCGCGGCCGATCACCGGATCGAGCTTGCCCAGGCGCGCGCGCTCGGTGAGGTCGAGCGTGTATTTCTTCAGTGCCTCGCGCTGGCCTTCGGCATCGGCGCTGTTCACGCCCTGGCCGCCGCGCACCGCGTCGATCGCGGACTCGAGCGACTTGCGCGAGAGGCCGTTCTCCTTGGCGATCCGGCCGACGTCGCTCTTGCTGTCGGCCACGGCCAGCAGGAAGAGTTCGCCCGCGATGAACTGGTCGTTGCGCTTGAGGGCTTCCTTCTCGGTCGCCTGCAGCAGCTTGCCGAGCTCGGGGCCGACCTGCACGATGTCGTGGCCCTGCACCTGGGGCAGCTTCTTGATGGCCGCCTCGGCGGCCTGGGCGAGGCCGGGCACGTTGACCCCGGCGCGCTCGAGCAGCGCGCGCGGGCCGTCGTCCTGGCGCAGCATCGCGGCCAGCAGGTGGGCCGGCTCGATGTAGGCGTTGTCGTTGCCGAGCGCGAGCGACTGCGCGTCGCCCAGCGCTTCCTGGAACTTGGTGGTGAGTTTGTCTTGTCGCATGGTGGTATTCCTGCATCCAAAATAGGGCTGTTCGGGCACGATTCAAGGTTGCGGGCCGGGCCCGCGTGGCGGGCACGGCTATTGCACGATGCCCGCACCCTTCCGCCCGTAGGCATTTCTCTCTTCTCGAATGGAGTCGATCATGGTTTTTTCAATGCAGCGCGTCCAACCGGTGCGCCGCGCGCTCGGCGTGGGCCTCCTCGCGGCTGCCCTGGGCATGGCCGGGCTGGCACAGGCCCAGAGCGGCACGCCGATCCGCATCCTGGTCGGCTTCCCGGCCGGCGCCGGCACCGACGCGATCGCGCGCACGCTGGGCGAGAAGCTCAAGGACGAGCTCGGCGCGCCGGTGGTGGTCGAGAACCGCGCGGGCGCGGGCGGCCAGATCGCCGCGCAGGTGCTGAAGTCCTCGCCGGCCGACGGCCACACGCTGTTCCTCACGCACGACCACACGATCTCGATCCTGCCGCAGGTGGTCAAGAATCCGGGCTTCAATCCCGCCACCGACTTCGTGCCCGTGGCCGGCTTCGCGACCTTCGCCAACGTGCTCGCGGTGTCGGGCGGCACGCCGGCCAGGAGCATCGACGAGTACGTCAAGTGGGTGCGCACGCAGAAGGGCGGCAAGGAGACCATCGGCATCCCGGCGCCGGCCTCGATCCCCGAGTTCCTGGTGAAGATGATCTCGGACAAGTACAAGATCGACGTGCAGCCCGCGCCCTACCGCGGCAGCGCGCCGATGACGGCCGACATGCTGGGCAACCAGATCACGGCCGGCATCGCCTCGGTGCCCGACTTCATCGAGAACCACAAGGCCGGCAAGCTGCGCATCGTGGCCTCGATCGGCGCCAAGCGCCAGGCGCTGCTGCCCAACGTGCCGACCTTCACCGAGCTGGGCTTCGCGAACCTCGAGGACCTGCCCTACTACGGCATCTTCGCGCCCGTGGGCACGCCGCAGCCGATCATCGACAAGTACGGCGAGGCGCTGCAGAAGGTGCTGGCCATGCCCGACGTGAAGCAGAAGCTCACCACGCTGGGCCTGACGGTCGGCTACGAGCCGCAGGGCCAGTTCGCGGGCCGCGTGCGCAGCTACACGCAGACCTGGGAGCGGATCATCCAGTCGAGCGGCTTCAAGCCGCTCTGAGCGAGCTCAGGCGTTCGACGCGCTGATGCCCCAGCGCGCGAGCGCCGCGTCGTCCGCGACGCGCGCATCGACCCAGCGGGCGCCCTCGGGCGTCTGCTCCTTCTTCCAAAACGGCGCCTGGGTCTTGAGGTAGTCCATCAGGAACTCGCAGGCCTGGAAGCTCTCGCCGCGGTGCGCCGAGGCCACCGCCACCATCATGATCTGCGCGAGCGGCTGCAGCAGGCCCACGCGGTGGATCACGCGCACGCCGAGGATGTCGAAGCGCTCGTGTGCTTCGTCGATCATGGCTTCGATCGATTTCTCCGTCATGCCCGGGTAGTGTTCGAGCTCCATCGACGCGACATCGGTGCCGTCGTTGCGGTCGCGTACGGTGCCGATGAAGCTGCAGACGGCGCCGATGCGCGCGTCGCTCGCGCGCAGGGCGGCGACTTCGGCGCCGAGATCGAAATCGGCCGTCTGGATGGTGACGCGTTGCGGAAATGCCATGTGCAAATTGTGGCACCGCGGCGCTCGCGGCTAAACTCCAGCCCCATGCTCGCCCTGACCGCACGTTCGCCCGCACCTTCGACCGAAGGCACGAACGGCGCGCGCCTGGGCGGCAAAGCCAAAAAACCAAAGCTCGTCTGACCGGAGCTTCGGTTCCGTCGTCGGATGAGCGACGGAACCGGCACAGGCACTGGCCCCGCATGGGTTGCGCGCGCATCGGACGATGGTTCCTTCCATCGGTCGATCATCGAAAGGACGCCCGCGTGCCCGCCAACCATTCCTCCTCCGCCACTGCCGTTCCCGATTTCTCGGGCCTGTGGATTCCCCTCGTGACCCCGTTTCGCGACGGCGCGCTCGACCATGCGGCGCTGGCCGCGCTCACGCGCCGCCTGGCCGCCGATGGCGTGGCCGGCTTCGTGGTCTGCGGCTCCACCGGCGAGGCCGCGGCGCTCGACGAGGCCGAGCAGCTCGCCGCGCTCGACACGGTGGCCGAGGCCGCGGGCGGCCTGCCGCTGATCATGGGCCTCTCGGGCTACCACCTGGGCAAGACCACGGCCTGGGTGCGCCGGCTCGCGCAGCGCCCGCTCGCGGGCCTGCTGGTGCCGGCGCCGCATTACATCCGGCCCTCGCAGGCCGGCCTGCTCGAATGGTTCGGCGCCATCGCCGAGGCCAGCGCCGCGCCGCTGCTGATCTACGACATCCCCTACCGCACCGGCGCCACGATCGCGCGCGACACGCTGCTGGCGCTGGCCGCCAACCCGCGCATCCGCGGCATCAAGGACTGCGGCGGCGACGCGGGCAAGACCCGCGCCGTGATCGCCGATGGCCGGCTGCAGGTGCTCGCGGGCGAGGACGGCCAGATCTTCGGCACCGTGGCCGAGGGCGGCGTGGGCGCGATCGCGGCCAGCGGCCACGTGCAGACGGCGCGCTTCGTGCGGCTGATCGCGCTGCTGCGCGAGGGCCGGCTGGCCGAGGCGCGCGCGCTGTGGCAGCCGCTGCAGCCGCTGGTCGAGGGCCTGTTCGCGGAAGCCAATCCGGGCCCGCTGAAGGCCCTGCTGGCGCACCAGGGCGCGCTGCGCGACGAGCTGCGCTCGCCGATGACGCGCGCCTCGGACGCGCTGCGCGAGCGCCTGGTGGCGCTGGACGCGGCCCTCAGCCGCCCGTGACGGGCGGGAAGAACGCGACCTCGCAGCCTTCGTGCGGGGCCGCGGCCTCGTCGCTCATGGTGTGGTCGAGCGCCATGCGCAGCGCGCGGCCGCGCGCGAGCACCGTGGCGTAGGCGCCGCCGCGCGCGATCAGTTCGTCGCGCAACGCGGCCAGCGTGGGCACCCCGGTGTCGATGGTTTCGTCGCTCTTGCCGAGCGCTTCGCGCACCGAGGCGAAATAACGGAGATGGACCTTCATGCGCGTCAGGACAGCAGGGCTGCGAGGGGAATGAATTCGACCGGATCGCCGGCCCGGATGGTCTGGCCCGAGGGGTTGTCGACCAGCCCGTCGCCCCAGACCATCGAGGTCAGCACGCCCGAGCTCTGGTTGCCGAACAGGTCGAGCCCGCCCTGGGCATTGCGGCGCGCGCGCAGGAACTCGCGGCGCTTGTCGGCGCGCGGCCAGTCGAAGTCGGCGCGCATGCGCACCGGCTCGGGCGTGACGCGGCTGGCGCCCTGCAGGGTCAGCAGGAAGGGCCGCACCAGCATCAGGAAGGTCAGGAAGCTCGATACCGGGTTGCCGGGCAGCCCGGTGACATGGCAGTGGCCCTGCGCGTCGCCCTGGCCCGAGCGCGGGATCGAGCCGTAGGCAAAGGGCTTGCCGGGCTTCATCGAGAGCGACCAGAGCTCGATCTCGCCGAGCGCCTGCAGCGCGGCACGGATGTGGTCCTCCTCGCCGACCGACACGCCGCCGGTGGTGATGATCAAGTCGTTGTGATCGGCCGCCTCGCGCAGCGCCTCGATGGTGGCCTCGCGCCGGTCGGGCACGATGCCGAGGTCGTGGACCTCGCAGCCCAGCCGGTGCAGCAGCGCGCGCATGAAGAAGCGGTTGGAGTTGTAGATCGCGCCGGGCTTCATCGCCTCGGGCGCGACCTCGCCGGGCATCACGAGCTCGTCGCCGGTGGACAGCAGCGCCACGCGCGGCTTGCGCGCCACCGGCAACCGGTCGAAGCCGATGCTGGCCGCCAGCCCCAGCGCGGCGGGCGTGAGGCGCTCGCCCTTGCGCAGCACCACGTCGCCGGCCGCCACGTCCTCGCCGGCGCGGCGGATCCACTGGCCGGCCGCGGGCACGATCTCGATGCGCACGCTGCCCAGGCCGCCCTCCTCCGCGATGGCGGCGGTGTCTTCCTGCATCACGACCGCGTCGGCGCCCTCGGGAATCTGCGCGCCCGTGAAGATCCGCGCCGCGGTGCCGGGCAAGAGCGGCGTGCCGACGGTGCCGGCGGGAATGCGCTGCGCCACCTTCAGCAGCGCGCCGGGCGAGGCGCAATCGGTCACGCGCAGCGCGTAGCCGTCCATCGCGCTGTTGTCGCGTGGCGGCACGGTGAGGCCGGCCACGAGGTCCGCGGCCAGCACGCGGCCATCGGCATCGAAGGTGCTCACCAGCTCGGACGGCAGTGCCGGCCGGGCCTTGGCGAGCAGTTGAGCGATCGCGTCGTCGAGCGGCAGCAGCGGCGGCCGGCGCGAGGAGGCGGCGAAGGGAACAGCGGGAGAGTCAGCCATGGTGCTCGGGGTTGTAGTCGAAGCGCTCGCCGCTGTCGATCAGCCAGCGCGCGATGGCCTCGGCGTCGTCGAGGTCGAACACGGGCCGCTCGGTCAGGACCGACAGGCTGGCGTTGGCGGCGATCGCGACGACGAAGGGATCCTCGGGATAGAGCGAGGGCCGCGGATCCTCGCCCTCGCCGGACGGGCGCCAGACCTCGATCTTGAGCAGGTCGCTGTGGCGGAAGCCCTCGACCAGCACCCAGTCGGCGCCGCTGTAGAGCTCGGCGATCAGCTGGTGCACCTCGAGGTCGACCGGCGTCTCGAACTCGCGCATCAGCGCCAGCCGCCGGTCGGAGGCGACCACCACCTCGAAGGCGCCGGCCTCGCGGTGACGCCAGGTGTCCTTGCCCGGATGGTCGATGTCGAACTTGTGGTGCGCGTGCTTGACCACCGAGACGCGCAGTCCGGCGCGCTTAAGCACGGGAATCAGCCGCTCGACCAGCGTGGTCTTGCCGGCGCCCGAGTAACCGGCGAAGCCGACCACTTTCATCCGATGTCTCCGATGCTATTCAGGGGATAGCTTTGATTTGCCGACCGGGGCGGCCGCCCGGCCACCCCTTCTTTTCGCTTGCTCAGTCGCAGTGTTCCGCGATGTAGGCCTTCACCGCTTCGGCATCGGCCGGCAGCTTGACCACGCGCTTGGGCAGTGCCTCGATGCCCTCGAACTTCGCGGGCCGCGCGGGCTCCTCGCCCAGGGCCTCGACCAGCGTGGCCGCGAACTTGATCGGCAGCGCGGTCTCGAGCACCACCATCGGCACGCCCGGCGCCAGGTGCGCGCGCGCGGCCTTGAGGCCGTCGGCGGTGTGCGGGTCGACCAGGGTGGCGAAGCGCTTCTCGGTGTCGCGGATGGTCGCGAGGCGGTCGGCGTGCGTGCTGCGGCCGCTGCGGAAGCCGAAGCGCGACGCGGCCTGCGCGAAGGCGGGATCGGCGCTCAGGTCGAAGAAGCCCTGGCGGCCCAGGTCGTCGACGAACAGGCTGCGCAGCTTGCCGCTGTCGCGACCGACCAGGTCGAACACGAAGCGCTCGAAGTTGCTGGCCTTGCTGATGTCCATCGACGGGCTCGAGGTCTCGTGCGTGTCGGCGGCGCCGCGCACGCGGTAGACGCCGGTGCGGAAGAACTCGTCGAGCACGTCGTTCTCGTTGGTGGCGGCCACCAGCGTGTGGATCGGCAGGCCCATCATGCGCGCCACGTGGCCGGCACAGATGTTGCCGAAGTTGCCCGAGGGCACGGTGAAGCTCACCGGCTGCTCGTCATTCGCCGTGGCCTGGAAGTAGCCGGCGAAGTAATAGACCACCTGCGCCAGCAGCCGCGCCCAGTTGATCGAGTTGACGGTGCCGATTCGGTACTTGCGCTTGAAGGCGAGGTCGTTCGAGACCGCCTTCACGATGTCCTGGCAGTCGTCGAACACGCCCGTGATGGCGATGTTGTGGATGTTCTCGTCCTGCAGGCTGAACATCTGCGCCTGCTGGAACGGGCTCATGCGGCCGTCGGGCGAGGTCATGAAGACGCGCACGCCCTTCTTGCCGCGCATCGCGTACTCGGCCGCGCTGCCGGTGTCGCCGCTGGTGGCGCCCAGGATGTTGAGCTCGGCGCCGCGGCGGGCCAGTTCGTACTCGAACAGGTTGCCCAGCAGCTGCATCGCCATGTCCTTGAAGGCCAGCGTGGGGCCGTTGGACAGGGCTTCGAGGTAGACGCCGTCCTCGAGCTCGCGCAGCGGCACGATCTCCTCGGAGCCGAAGACCTCGGCGGTGTAGGTCTTCGCGCAGAGCGCCTTCAGGTCGGCCGGCGGGATGTCGTCGATGTAGAGCGACAGGATCTCGAAGGCCAGCTCGGCATAGGACAGCGAACGCCACTTCGCGAGCGTGGCGGCATCGACCTGCGGATAGCGCTCGGGCAGGTAGAGGCCGCCGTCGGGCGCGAGGCCCTCGAGCAGGATTTCGCAGAAGCGCTTGCGGTCGGGATGGCCGCGGGTGCTCAGGTAGTTCACTTCAACTCTTCCTTGCGGATGCGCACGATGGGCTCGAGCACGGTCGGCAGCGCCTGCAGCTCGGCCATGACTTCGTCGACCGTGCCTTCGCGCGCGTCGTGCGTGAGGATGATCAGGTCGGTCTGGGTCGAGCCCTCGCCGCCGACCTCGTCGGCTTCGCGCTGCAGCACGGCGTCGATGCTGATGCCGGCGGTCGCGAGCAGGCCCGTGACCTTGGCCAGCACGCCGGCCTGGTCGGCCACGCGCAGGCGCAGGTAGTAGCTGGTGACCACCTCGGCCATCGGCAGCACCTGCAGGTCGCTCAGCGCATCGGGATGGAAGGCCAGGTGCGGCACGCGGTGCGCGGCATCGGCCGTGTGCAGGCGCGTGATGTCGACCAGGTCGGCGATCACCGCGCTGGCGGTGGGCTCGCTGCCCGCGCCCTTGCCGTAGTAGAGCGTGGTGCCGACGGCGTCGCCATGCACCACCACGGCGTTCATCGCGCCCTCGACGTTGGCCAGCAGGCGCTTGCTCGGCACCAGCGAGGGATGCACGCGCAGCTCGATGCCCTTGGCGGTGCGCTTGGTGACGCCCAGCAGCTTGATGCGGTAGCCGAGCTGCTCGGCGTACTTGATGTCCTGCGCGGCCAGCTTGGTGATGCCCTCGATGTGGGCCTTGTCGAACTGCACCGGGATGCCGAAGGCCAGCGCGCTCATCAGCGTGACCTTGTGGCCGGCGTCGACGCCCTCGATGTCGAAGGTGGGATCGGCTTCGGCGTAGCCCAGGCGCTGCGCCTCCTTGAGCACGGTCGCGAAGTCCAGGCCCTTGTCGCGCATCTCGGACAGGATGAAGTTGGTGGTGCCGTTGATGATGCCGGCCAGCCACTGGATGCTGTTGGCCGTGAGGCCTTCGCGCAGCGCCTTGATGATCGGGATGCCGCCGGCCACCGCGGCCTCGAAGGCCACCATCACGCCCTTGGCATGCGCGGCCGCGAAGATCTCGGTGCCGTGCACCGCGAGCAGCGCCTTGTTGGCCGTGACCACGTGCTTGCCGGCCGCGATGGCCTCGAGCACGAGTTGCTTGGCGATGCCGTAGCCGCCGATCAGCTCGATCACGATGTCGATGTCGGGGTTGGCGATGACCTCGCGCGCGTCGCCGACCACCTTGACGCCGTCGCCGGCCACTTCGCGGGCGCGCGCGGTGTCGAGGTCGGCCACCATGGTGATCTCGATGCCGCGGCCGGCGCGGCGCTTGATTTCCTCCTGGTTGCGCTGGAGCACCTTGAAGGTGCCGCTGCCGACCGTTCCTGCGCCGAGCAGGCCTACTTGGATGGGTTTCATGGGGAGAGTCGCGTTCATGGTTTGGATGGGGTGGTGGACGGCGCGGCGCTCACGACGCGGCTGACGTAGCGCGGCAGCGACCAGGCGCCACCGGCGAAGCCGCGGCACATCTGGTCGCTCTCGGCGGCCGTGCGCACGAAGCCCTGGCCGTCGAAATGCCAGGTCTCGCTGGACCAGCAGTCGCCGATGCCGCGGCCCTTGAAGCTGGAAGTGATGCTGGCGTCCTTGTCGTCGTACTCGCCGTTGGCCTCGAGCGCGACCGGCGCATAGGGCGGCTTGTCGTTGGCGAGCCATTGCAGGCTGGAGTAGTTGTAGGCCCCCATGCCGCAGCCCAGCGACAACAGCACCCTGGTGCCGGTGAGGCGATGCACCTCGAGCGACTTCGGGTCGACCTTCTCGCTGTTGTTGCAGTACTCGATGGCCTTCTTGAGGTCGAGCGAGGGGAAGATGCGCGCGGCCAGGGCGTCGTCGCCGGGCTTCGGCTTCGCGGGCTGGACCGCGCGCACGACGGGCGCGGGCACGGCCGCCGGCACCGTCGATTCGGCCTTGCCGCCGGGGCGCACCAGCGCGCCGGGGGTGTCGATGCGGCCCTGGGCCTCGTCCATCTTGAGCAGCACGGCATTCAGGCCCGAGAGCGAGAGCTGCCATTCGCGGCCGCCGCCGGCCGTGAGCTTGGCGCCGTCGGCCTTGAGCAGCTCGGGAAGCACGGCGCGGATCTGGGCGGCATCGAGGCTCAGGGCATCGTTCTTCAGGCCCGGCACCACGGCCTTGCCGACCGTCAGCCGCAGCGGGCCCTTGACGTCCTCGGTGCCGATCTGCAGGTCGATCTCGAGCGCGGTGCCCGGCCCGGCGGGACGCGTGATGCGCATCGACACCGGCTCGTTGGCGCCGGTTTCGGACTGGTAGCCGGCCGCGCGGCAGGTGCGCGTGTTGTCGCAGGCCAGTTCCCAGTCGTTGTGCGTGAAGGACACCGGCGCCTTGGCGGCAGGCCCGGCGGCCGAGGCGGACAACGCGGCAAGCGACAGGGCCGCGGCGGCGCAGGCGGCTTTCATGACTCCGTCTTGCGGCGCAGGCGGTACTGCTCCAGGAACTTCGCGATGCGGTTGATGGCCTCGCGCAGGTCGTCCTCGTGGGGCAGGAACACGATCCGGAAGTGGTCGGGCGTGGCCCAGTTGAAGCCGGTGCCCTGCACCAGCATCACGCGGGTTTCCTTCAGCAGCTCGAGGAAGAACTGGCGGTCGTCCTCGATCGGGTAGACCTTCGGATCGAGCTTCGGGAACATGTAGAGCGCGGCGCTGGGCTTGACGCAGCTCACGCCGGGGATCGCGGTGATCAGCTCGTAGGCCAGGTCGCGCTGGCGGCGCAGACGGCCGCCCTCGCCCACCAGCTCGTTGATGCTCTGGTAGCCGCCGAGCGCGGTCTGGATCGCCCACTGGCCGGGCACGTTGGCGCACAGCCGCATGTTCGAGAGCATGTTCAGGCCCTCGATGTAGTCGCGCGCGGCGCGCTTGTCGCCCGACACCACGAGCCAGCCGGCGCGGTAGCCGCAGGAGCGGTAGCTCTTGGACAGCGAATTGAAGGTCAGCGTGAGCACGTCGCTCGACAAGCTGGCGATCGCCGTGTGCTTCACGTCGTCGTAGAGCACCTTGTCGTAGACCTCGTCGGCGAAGATCACGAGGCCGTGTTCGCGCGCGATCTCGACGATGCTCTTGAGCAGCGCGTCGGAATAGAGCGCGCCGGTCGGGTTGTTCGGGTTGATGACCACGATGCCCTTGGTGCGCGGCGTGATCTTGGCGCGTATGTCCGCCAGATTGGGCATCCAGCCGTTGTCCTCGTCGCACAGGTAGTGCACCGGCGTGCCGCCCGACAGGCTCGTGGAGGCGGTCCACAGCGGATAGTCGGGAGCCGGCAGCAGCAGCTCGTCGCCATCGTTGAGCAGCGCATTGGTGGACATGGCGATCAGCTCGCTGGCGCCGTTGCCCAGGTAGATGTCGTCGAGGGTCACGCCCGCGATGCCCTGCTTCTGCGTCTCGTGCATCACCGCCTTGCGCGCGGCGAAGACGCCCTTGCTGTCCGAGTAACCGGCCGAGGTGGGCAGGTTGCGGATCATGTCCTGCTGGATTTCCTCGGGCGCATCGAAGCCGAACACGGCGAGATTGCCGATGTTGAGCTTGATGATCTTCTGGCCGTCCTCCTCCATCTGCTTCGCCGCGTCCATGATCGGACCGCGAATGTCATAGAGCACGTTGGCCAGCTTGGCCGATTTCTTGAGCTGCTTCAAAGGGCCCTCCCGGGCGCGGTTCATGCAAGAAAGTGTGAAGACTGCGTGGATCGCCGCGCGGCCCGCAAAGGCCCTGGCGAGCCTCGTGTCACTAGGGAAAACCTATAATTTGACCACAGTTCCCAGTGCCCCGATGAAGCTCCAGCCCGACAAATCCGACACCCAGACCCTCACCGCGCACGGCCCGGGCTGGGTCGCCATCAACAACGAAAAGGTCGAGGGCAGCGTGGTCGTCGGCTCGCGCGGCGAGCGCTTCGAATGGAACTGCAGCCGCTTCGAGGACCTGGGTCCCGAGCACTTCGCCCAGCTGGCCGCGCTGGGCGCCGAACTGGTCATTTTCGGCAGCGGCGCGCGCATCCGCTTCCCGCAGCCCGCGTGGCTCAAACCCCTGATGGCCCAGCGCACCGGCGTGGAGACCATGGACACCCCCGCGGCCTGCCGCACCTACAACATCCTGGCCGGCGAAGGCCGGCACGTGGTCGCGGCCCTGCTGGTCGAGCGGCCCCAGGGTGGCTGAGAGAGGGGTTTTCGGGGTAAAATCTCGGGTTGCGAACCGCCTGGCGCGCTCCTTTTGGGGGCCACCGGGCACCCAGAGTTAGCAACGACCAATCTTCCATCAACCGAGGACCCGAGATTTTGGCGAGCGGCACCGAAAGGCGCTTCAGCTCGACACAGGCAGGCTCGGGCAGTGGAAACAAACGGAGAAAACAAGTTTCATGGCGATCGTTGTCAACAAACCCATTCCCGAATTCGACGCCAACGCCACCGGTGGCCTCAAGGTTTCGAATACTTCGCACCTCGGCCATGTCCTGGTCCTGTATTTTTACCCGAAAGATAACACTCCGGGGTGCACGACCGAAGCCATGCAATTCCGCGATCGCTACAAGGACTTCGAAAAAGCCGGCGCCACGGTGTTCGGCGTCTCGCGCGACAACATGAAGTCGCACGACGAATTCAAGGCCAAGCTCGAGCTGCCGTTCGAACTGATCGCCGACACGGAAGAGAAGATGTGCCACATGTTCGGCGTGGTCAAGAACAAGATCATGTACGGCAAGAAGGTCAAGGGCATCGAGCGCAGCACCTTCCTGATCGGCGCCGACGGCATCCTGAAGGCCGAATGGCGCGGCCTCAAGGTGCCGGGCCACGTCGACGAAGTCCTCAAGGCCGTCAAGACCCTGAAGAAGCCGGCCTGAGCCACCGAGTCCGCCCGGTCGAAGGTTTCACCCGCGTGTCAGGCGTGCGCAATTGCGCTTTCGCGTGGGGAATGTCCAACGAACGGCGTAAAGTGGTCCTGACGCCCCAGAGGCGGTGTGCATAATGGCCGCATGCTGTTGAGCTCCACGACCGCATCCTCCGAACAAAGCCGCCTGGGTCTTCAGGCGGCTTTTTCGTTTTCTGGTTCCCACCTTTTTGCGAGCGACCTGACACATGCCATTGCCCCCCGCCCCCACGAAACGTGCCGCACTGCTTTCTCCGGACGCGATTGACGCGCCCGCCCGTTCTTCGCACAGGGGGTCCCGCCGGTCCGGCGATGCACGCGCCGACACCGAGGCGCCGAGCGGACCGCAAGCGCTGGAACTGTTCGACCGGCATTCGGCCGAAGTCCCCGGTGGTGGCCTCGAAGCCCCGCCGGCACCGGCCGCCCGCCCCCGCCGCAAGCCCCGCTCGACACCCGCGCCCACCCCGGCGCCACAGCAGCAGCAGCAGGCCCTGACCCGTTCGGCGCCGGCCGAAGCCCCGCGTGCCGAGGCGCCAGCGCCGCAGCCGGCACCGAAGCCCAAGCGCAGCCGCTCGAGCGGCCCCGCCAAGCTCTTCGTGCTCGACACCAACGTGCTGCTGCACGATCCGATGTGCCTGTTCCGCTTCGAGGAACACGACATCTACCTGCCGATGATCGTGCTCGAGGAGCTCGACGGCCACAAGAAGGGCACGACCGAGGTCGCGCGCAATGGCCGCCAGACCAGCCGCACGCTCGATGCCCTGGCCGCTGCGCAGGACGCCGACATCGCCAAGGGCCTGAAGCTCGACACCACCGGCCATCGCGAGGCCGGCGGCAAGCTGTTCTTCCAGACCGAGCCGCTCGACTACGCGCTGCCGCTGAGCCTGCCGCAGGGCAAGGCCGACAACCAGATCCTCGGCGTGGTGCATGCGCTGCGCGACCTCTACGCCAAGGAAGCGCCCGACCGCGCCAGGCGCGAGGTGGTGCTGGTGTCGAAGGACATCAACATGCGCGTCAAGGCGCGCGCGTTGGGCCTGGACGCCGAGGACTACCAGAACGACAAGACGCTGGAAGACGGCGACCTGCTCTATTCGGGCTCGCTCGCCCTGCCGCCCGACTTCTGGACCCGCCAGAGCAAGACGGTGGAGAGCTGGCAGAGCGGCAGCAGCACCTTCTACCGCATCAGCGGCCCGATCGTGCCCAACCTCTACATCAACCAGTTCGTGTTCTTCGAGGCGCCTGGCGAGCCGAGCATGTATGCGCGCGTCACCGAGATCCGCGAGAAGACCGCGGTGCTCAAGACGCTCAAGGACTACAGCTCGGGCAAGAACGCGGTGTGGGGCGTGAACACGCGCAACCGCGAGCAGAACTTCGCGATGAACCTGCTGATGGACCCGGAGATCGACTTCGTCACGCTGACCGGCACGGCCGGCACCGGCAAGACGCTGATGGCGCTGGCCTCGGGCCTCACGCAGGTGCTCGACGATCGCCGCTACACCGAGATCATCATGACCCGCGCCACGGTGAGCGTCGGTGAAGACATCGGCTTCCTGCCCGGCACCGAGGAAGAGAAGATGGGCCCCTGGATGGGCGCGCTCGACGACAACCTCGAGTTCCTCGCCAAGGGCGACGGCGGTGGTGCTGGCGAATGGGGGCGCGCCGCCACCAACGAGCTGATCCGCAGCCGCATCAAGGTCAAGAGCATGAACTTCATGCGCGGGCGCACCTTCCTCAACAAGTACGTGATCATCGACGAGGCGCAGAACCTCACGCCCAAGCAGATGAAGACGCTGATCACGCGCGCGGGTCCGGGCACCAAGATCATCTGCATGGGCAACCTCGCGCAGATCGACACGCCCTACCTCACCGAAGGCTCCTCGGGCCTGACCTTCGCGGTCGACAAGTTCAAGGGCTGGCCGCACGGCGGGCACATCACGCTGGCGCGCGGCGAACGCTCGCGACTGGCCGATTTCGCGAGCGACGTGCTCTAAGACACCGCCTCGTCGGCCCCAAGCCCGCGCCCGCTCCCCGGAGCAGCGCGGGCTTTTCTTCGTCGCGCGATGACAGGCTCCTGACAAGACGTTGTCAGGAGCCGGTCCGCACCATCGAGGCTCTTCATCACCAACGAAAGAGAGCCCTTCATGTCCAAGACCATCAGCTGGTTCGAGATCCCCGTCGCCGACCTGGACCGTGCCCAGGCCTTCTACGAAACCGTGCTCGGCCGCAAGCTGCGCCGCGAGACCCTCGGCGGCGACCCGCTGGCCGTGTTCCCCTACGACGATCCCGCGACCGGCGGCGCCTTGCAAGCCGGCGCGAAGGGCGCGGCGAAGGCGGGCACCGGCATCCGCATCTACCTCGACTGCGCACCCAGCATCGACGCCGTGCTGTCGCGCATCGAGGCGGCCGGCGGGCAGATCGTGGCGCCCAAGTCGGCGCTACCGCCCGGCATGGGCTTCATCGCCCATTTGCGCGACACCGAAGGCAACGAAGTCGGCCTGCACGCCCTCGCCTGAAGCGCCATGCCGCAGCGCAACTGGATTGCAGTCGCGAGCGCCGAGCATGCCCGGCGCGGACGCGACCACCGACCGCAGGGCTTCATGCAGACCTGCCACGGCAAACCGGGCCCGCTCCGGCGGGTCGCCGCGGGCGACCGCGTGGCCTACTATTCGCCGGCCACGGTGTTCGGCGGCACCGACAGGCTGCAGAGCTTCGTGTCGATCGGCATCGTGCAGCCTGGCGAGGTCTACGAATTCGACATGGGTGGCGGCTTCGTGCCCTGGCGTCGCGACGTGCGCTATGCCGTCGCGCACGAGACACCGATCGCACCGATGATCGAGCGCCTCGCCTTCATCGAGAACCCAAAGCAATGGGGCTACAAGTTCCGCTTCGGCCTGTTCGACATCGGCGACGCCGACATGGCCTTGATCGCGCGCCGCATGAAGGCCGACTTGAAGACACTGGCGCTTTGAACCAGACAACCCGAACACCTCCGCAGGAGAAGATTCCCATGGAACCCGTGCGACTACATCACGACGCCTTCGCGGTCGCAGGCCTCACGGTCCGCACCACCAACCGCGAAGAGAACGACCCCGCGACCGCCCGCATCGGCGCGCTGTGGGGGCGCTTCTTCGGCGAGCAGACCTACGAAGCCACGCCGCATCGCACGGGCGACACGCGCATCTTCGGCGTCTACGCCGCCTATGAATCCGATGCCCACGGCCCCTTCGACGTGACGGTGGGCGTGGCCGTCTCGGGCGGTGCGGACAGCGTGGCCATCGAGGCCGGCGACTACCTGGTCTTCGACGACCAGGGCGAGATGCCGCAGATGGTGATCGCCACCTGGCAGCGCATCTGGCAGTATTTCGAGGCGCACCCGGACATCGCGCGCCGCTACCGCAGCGATTTCGAAGCCTACGACGGGCCGGACAAGGTGGCGATCCACATCGGAGTTTCATGAGCCCCCCGAAGCGCTGGCGCGACCGACTGGCCAGCTACCCTCACCTGCCGAGCGTCAAGCCGATCCCCGACGCGCTGCGCGCGCGGCGCGGTGAAGGCACCATCGCCACGCCCTCCCCGGCCGAGGTCGAGGCGGCGATGCGCGATGTGCCCGAAGGGCGGCTCGCCACGGTCTTCGGCATCGGCGAGGACATCGCGGCGCGGCACCAGGCCAGCATCGGCTGCACCGTGACGACAGCGATCTTCGCGCGCATGGTGGCCCACGCGGTGGAGGAATCGGCCGGCAGCAAGGGCACGGCGCGCGATGCCGCCGTGCCCTGGTGGCGCACGCTCAAGAGCGGCGGCGAACTCAATGCGAACTACCCCGGCGGCATCGAGGCGCAGATGTCCCGGCTCGAGGCCGAGGGCCACACCGTGGTGCAGCGCGGCAAGCGCTACTTCGTCGAAGACTTCGCGAAGAAGCTGGCGGGAACGCGCTGATGCGCCGCGCCGATCGCCTGTTCCAGATCGTCCAGCTGATCCGCGGCCGGCGCCTGACCACGGCCGCCTTCCTGGCCGAGCGGCTCGAGGTCTCGGAGCGCACGGTCTACCGCGACATCGCCGACCTGCAGCACCAGGGCGTACCGATCGAGGGCGAGGCCGGCGTGGGCTACCGGCTCGGCGCGGGTTTCGAACTGCCGCCGCTGATGTTCACCCAGGACGAGGCCTCGGCGCTGGTGGCCGCGGCCCGGCTCGCGCAAAGCTGGGTCGACCCGGCGATGGCGCGCGACATCGAGACCGGGCTGGGCAAGATCCTCTCGGTGCTGCCGCCCTCGGCACGCGTGTCGGCCGAGGCGCTCGCGCTCTACGCGCCCGCGCTGGGGCTCAGCGACCTGCTGCGCGAACGGCTGCAGACGCTGCGCGAAGCGGTGCAGTCGCACCACAAGCTGCACCTGGTCTACCGCGACGTGGCGGGCGAGCCCAGCGAGCGCACGGTGCGACCGCTGGGCTGCTTCTACTGGGGCAAGGTCTGGACGCTGTCGACCTGGTGCGAGCTGCGCGAGGACTTCCGCGGCTTTCGCATCGACCGCATCGACGCGGTCGAGGTGCTGGCGGAGCGCTTTCGCGACGAGCCCGGCAAGACCATGGCGGACATGCTGCGGCAAGTGAAGACCGAGGCCGCCGAGGCCAAGCGGCTGCAGAAGAGCTGGCCCGAGGGTGTACCTACCGCGCCCGATGCGGGCGTGGCGCTCGCGCGCTCCACCGAGCCGCGCTGAAAGCGCTAACTCAAAAGTCGTCGCTGCCCATCGCCATGTTCTCGAACTTGGTGAGGGGCTTCAGGAAGGCCAGCTTGACGGTGCCCGTCGGGCCGTTCCGGTGCTTGCTGATGATCACCTCGGCCACGCCCGGCTCCTTCGACTCCTTGTTGTAGTAGTCGTCGCGGTAGATGAACATGATGATGTCCGCGTCCTGCTCGATGGCACCCGATTCGCGCAGGTCGCTCATCATGGGGCGCTTGTCGGTACGGCTCTCGACGCCGCGGCTGAGCTGCGACAGCGCGATCACCGGGCACTTGAGCTCCTTGGCCAGCATCTTCAGGCCGCGCGAGATTTCGCCCACGGCCGTGGCCCGGTTCTCGTCGCCCGACATGCTGGTCGACATCAGCTGCAGGTAGTCGACCACGATCAGGCCGAGGCGGCCGTACTGGCGTGCCAGCCGGCGCGCATTGGCGCGCAGTTCGCTGGTCGACAGGCCCGGGGTCTCGTCGATGTGCAGCGACACGGTGCGCAGCTTCTCGATGGCCTCGGTCAGGCGCGGCCATTCCTCGTCGGTGAGCTTGCCGGTGCGCAGGTGGCCCTGGTCGATGCGGCCGATCGAGCCGACGATACGCACCGCGAGCTGGGAGGCACCCATTTCCATCGAGAACACCGCCACCGGCAGCCCCTCGTTGAGCGCCACGTGCTCGGCGATGTTGATCGCCAGCGAGGTCTTCCCCATCGACGGACGCGCGGCCAGCACGATCATGTCGCCAGGCTGCAGGCCCGAGGTCATCTTGTCGAACTCGTAGAAGCCGGTGCGAACACCCGTGATGTCGTTCGGGTTGTCGGCCATCTCGGTCACGCGGTCCAGCAGCTCGACCACCAGGGCATCCATGCTCTGGAAGCCCTGCTTCATCCGCGTGCCTTCCTCGCCGATGTTGAAGATCTTCTGCTCGGCCTCGTCGAGGATCTTGTCGACCGTCTTGCCCTGCGGGTTGAAGGCGTTGGTCGCGATCTCGTCGCTGGCCGAGACCAGCTTGCGCAGGATCGAGCGCTCGCGAACGATCTCGGCGTAGCGGCGGATGTTGCTCGCGCTCGGCACGTACTGCGCGAGCGAGTTCAGGTAGACCAGCCCGCCGCTCTCGTCGGCCTTGCCGAGCGTCTGCAGCTGCTCGTAGACCGTGATCACGTCGGCAGGCTTGCTGCCGTTGATCAGGCCGCCGATGGCGGCAAAGATCAGCTTGTGCTCATGGCGGTAAAAATCGCCGTCGACCAGCAGGTCGCCCATGCGGTCCCAGGCCGTGTTGTCGAGCAGCAAGCCGCCCAGCACGCTCGATTCGGCCTCGATCGAGTGCGGCGGAATACGCAGCTGCGCGACCTGGCGGTCGGAGGGATCGTTGTCGGCGTAGGAGAAGACGGCGGCCATGGGCTTCCTTGCAACCCTCCATGCTAGCCCGCGCACCCCGCGGCGTCACGTGGACAAGGTTGTGAATAACAGGTGAACTTCCGGTGCAGCGGGCGGGACAACTTCCGCCGGCAGGCACAAAAAACAAAAGCCGCCCGAAGGCGGCTTCTGGCAGCGCATCTAGGACGCGCCGGAACGATCAGGCGGTTTCGCCGTAGACCGTCACGTTGATGTCGACCACCACGTCGGTGTGCAGCGAGACGCTGACGGTGGTGTCGCCGACGGTCTTGATCGGGCCGTTCGGCAGGCGAACCTGCGACTTCGCGACCTTGTAGCCTTGCTTGCCCAGTTCTTCAGCGATGTCGCTGTTGGTGACCGAGCCGAACAGGCGGCCGTCGACGCCAGCCTTCTGCGTCAGCTTGACGGTCGTGCCGCCGAGCTTTTCGCCCTGGGCTTGCGACTCTGCCAGCTTGGCAGCGGCTGCCTTTTCGAGTTCGGCGCGCTTGGCTTCGAACTCGGCCTTGTTGGCGGCGGTGGCGCGGCGGGCGCGGCCCGACGGGATCAGGAAGTTGCGGGCGTAACCGTCCTTGACCTTGACGATTTCACCGAGGGTGCCGAGGTTGACGACCTTGTCCAGAAGAATGACTTGCATGCTGTGTCTCCTTCTTAGACGCGGTGCTGGTCGCTGTACGGGACCATGGCGAGGAAGCGGGCACGCTTGATCGCGGTGTTGAGCTGACGCTGGTAGATCGCGCGGGTGCCGGTCAGGCGGGCCGGGATGATCTTGCCGTTTTCGCTGATGAAGTCACGCAGCGTGTCGATGTCCTTGTAGTCGATTTCCTCGACGCCAGCGACGGTGAAGCGGCAGAAACGCTTGCGCTTGAACAGCAGCGACTGGGTGTTGCGCTTCGGGCGCTTGTCTTTGTTGAATTTCTTGAACGTGGCCATTGTGGGACCTCTTGTCGAAAATTAATCTTGCTGAAAATCCTGGATGTGCAGGACCGGAAGCTTGCCGTTGGCCGGTGTCGAGAGGAACCCCTGGAATCGCCAGAGACTTCCCATCGACTGCTTTGCGAGCCGCTCGGCGATGGCGCCGAACGCAACGGCCTTGAGGGCCGTCTTCACCTGCCTGGACTGTCCCGCCACCTGAAGGGTCGACTCGTGTTCGAGCTTCAGGTCGATGGCGGGCAAACCGGCCGGGGTGAATCGCAAGGCACCGAGTTCGGCAACATGGGCGGACAGCAGAAGCTGGTTGACCCCGGTTGCCGCAGCGGCAGCACTCACGCCGACATCAGTTGTTGTTGTTGGCGGCGGCGTATTCGGCCTGTTGAGCCTTGCGGGCTTCTTCGCGCTCGACCGTCTTCATCATCGACGAAGGACCGGTGTCGGCCTTCTTCTTCTGAACGGTCAGGTGGCGCAGCACGGCGTCGTTGAACTTGAAGGCGTGTTCCAGTTCGCTCATCACGGCCTGTTCGGCTTCGATGTTGACGCACAGGTAGTGCGCCTTGTTGAGCTTGTTGATCTGGTAAGCCAGTTGACGACGGCCCCAGTCCTCGACGCGGTGGATCTTGCCGCCGCCGGTCGTGATCAGGCCCTTGTAACGCTCCAGCATGGCCGGAACTTGCTCGCTTTGATCCGGGTGGATCAGCAGAATGATTTCGTAGTGACGCATGGCACTCCTTGTGGGTTTCTTCTTCCGCTTTTTGCCCGGAAGAAGGGGTTGAAGCCACCCGCAGCGTCGGCGCAGTGTGGCAAGGCAAAGCCGGCTATTGTAGCCATATCTTTGGCGAAACGCCAAATCGGGCGCTCGAGCGACCCGGATGACCGCCCAGATTCAGTCGTAGAGCGCCCGGTCCAGCGGTTCGGCCTTCTCCGCCCCGACCGCCGCGCGGATCTTCGGCGCCAGCGCCACGAGGTCCTCGTAGCCCCCGGCCCCCTCCACCTGCAGGTTGAGCCGCACGCCCTTGAGCCCGAGGCTGGCCGTGAGCCGCGTGGCGATGGGATAGGCGTCCGTGTAGCGCTGCTGGCTGCTGCGGCCGGAACCGGCCTTGGGCGCGCCCTCGGTGGAGCCCGCCGCCGCCGGCGCGTCCGCGACAGCGCCGCCCAGCGGGCTCAGCAGGCCCAGCGCGACCATCTGGTCGATGTCCTCGCGCGCGATGCCCGCGCCAGCCGCGATCACGTCGTCGACCGAACGCTTGCCGTCGAACAGGATGAAAGCGGTGCGCTGCCGCGGCGACAGCGGGACCGAGCGGTCCTTGAGGACCTGCTGGCCGGTCTCCGTCTTGACAAGAATCATGCGTGTCTCCCGACGGTGCTGTGACCGACGCCCGCTGCGCGCGGGATCGCCGCGCGCCACGGAAGGAAGGCCGGTGCGCGCCGCTTCGTGATGAATTTCACGAGTCTGACACCGGAAACGCCATTCCCGAAGATGGGCACCCGCCTGACACGGGAATCCCCCGATGGGGATTCCCGCAGGTCGGTCGCCGGCTCAGCGCTTGGCGAGCTGCTGCCAGGTGTCGATCACACTGTCGGGATTGAGCGAGATCGACTCGATGCCCTGATCCGCCAGCCACAGCGCGAAGTCGGGATGGTCCGACGGGCCCTGGCCGCAGATGCCGACGTACTTGCCCTTGTCCTTGCAGGCCTTGATGGCGCGGCTCAGCATGGCTTTCACGGCCGGGTCGCGCTCGTCGAAGTCGGCCGCCAGCAGCTCGAGGCCCGAGTCGCGGTCCAGGCCCAGCGTGAGCTGGGTCAGGTCGTTCGAGCCGATCGAGAAGCCGTCGAAGTACTCGAGGAACTCGTCGGCCAGGATGGCGTTGCTCGGCACCTCGCACATCATGATCAGCTTGAGATCGTTGTCGCCGCGCTTCAGGCCGTACTTGGCCAGCAGGCCGGTCACGCGCTCGGCCTGGCCCAGCGTGCGCACGAAGGGCACCATGATCTGCACGTTGGTCAGGCCCATGTCGTTGCGCACGCGCTTGAGTGCCTCGCATTCCATGGCGAAGGCCTGGCCGAAGTCCTCGCTGAGGTAGCGCGCCGCGCCGCGGAAGCCCAGCATCGGGTTCTCTTCCTCGGGCTCGTAGCGGCTGCCGCCGATCAGCTTGCGGTACTCGTTCGACTTGAAGTCCGACAGGCGCACGATCACCTTCTTGGGCCAGAAGGCAGCGGCGATGGTGGCGATGCCCTCGGCCACCTTGTCGACGTAGAAGGCGCGCGGCGAGGCATGGCCGCGGGCCACCGACTCGACGGCCTTCTTGAGGTCGTTGTCGACGTTCGGATAGTCGAGGATCGCCTTCGGGTGCACGCCGATGTTGTTGTTGATGATGAACTCGAGCCGCGCGAGGCCCACGCCGTGGTTGGGCAGTTGCGCGAAGTCGAAGGCCAGCTGCGGGTTGCCGACGTTCATCATCAGCTGGATGTCGATCTCGGGCATCACGCCGCGCTGCACCTCGGTGACCTCGGTCTCGAGCAGGCCGTCGTAGATGTAGCCGGTGTCGCCCTCGGCGCAGCTCACGGTGACCAGGGTGCCGTCCTTCAGCAGGTCGGTGGCGTCGCCGCAGCCGACCACGGCCGGAATGCCCAGTTCGCGCGCGATGATGGCCGCGTGGCAGGTGCGCCCGCCGCGGTTGGTGACGATGGCCGCGGCGCGCTTCATCACCGGCTCCCAGTTCGGGTCGGTCATGTCGGTGACCAGCACGTCGCCGGCCTGCACCTTGTCCATCTCGCTGATGCTGTGGACCAGCCGCACCGGGCCGGTGCCGATCTTCTGGCCGATCGCGCGGCCCTCGGCCAGCACGGCGCCGCGGCCCAGCAGCTTGAAGCGCTGCTCGGCCTTGCCCTGCTGCTGGCTCTTCACCGTCTCGGGACGCGCCTGCAGGATGTAGATCTGGCCGTCGGTGCCGTCCTTGCCCCACTCGATGTCCATCGGGCGGCCGTAGTGCTGCTCGATCACCAGCGCGTACTTCGCGAGCTGCTCGACCTCGTCGTCGGTCAGCGAATAGCGGTTGCGCTGCTCGGCCTTCACGTCGGTGGTCTTGACCAGCTTGCCGGAGGCCTTCTTCTCCTCGGGCGTGGCGAATTCCATCTGGATCAGCTTGGAGCCCAGGTTGCGGCGGATCACCGCGCGCTTGCCGGCGTTGAGCGTGGGCTTGTGGACGTAGAACTCGTCGGGATTCACGGCGCCCTGCACCACGGTCTCGCCCAGGCCGTAGCTCGAGGTGATGAACACCACGTCCTCGAAGCCCGACTCGGTGTCGATGGTGAACATCACGCCGGCCGCGCCGAGGTCGGAGCGCACCATGCGCTGCACGCCGGCCGACAGCGCCACCACGTCGTGGGCGAAGCCCTTGTGCACGCGGTAGCTGATGGCGCGGTCGTTGTAGAGGGAGGCGAACACCTCCTTCATCTTGTGCAGCACGTCCTCGATGCCGACGACGTTCAGGAAGGTTTCCTGCTGGCCGGCGAAGGAGGCGTCGGGCAGGTCTTCGGCGGTGGCCGAGGAACGCACGGCGAACGAGGCCTGCGGATTGCCGGCGCTCAGGGCGGCGAAGGCGTCGCGGATGGCCTTCTCGAGGTCGGCCGGGAACGGCTGGGCCTCGACCATGGCGCGGATCTCGGCGCCGGCGGTGGCCAGCGCGCGCACGTCCTCGGTGTCGAGCGCGGCCAGGCGCTTGCTGATCTTGTCGGCCAGGCCGTCGTGGGCCAGGAACTGGCGGAAGCCATGGGCGGTGGTCGCGAAGCCCGTGGGCACGCGCACGCCCTGGGGCAGCTGCGAGATCATCTCGCCGAGGCTGGCGTTCTTGCCGCCAACCGCCTCGACGTCGGTCATTCTCAGGTTTTCAAACGGTACGACCAGGGCGGTCGCGTCGAAAAGTGCAGACATGGGAAAGCTCCAGAAGTTGAAACCTGCTGCATTCCATGCGGACGGCGCGGCACGATCGTTGTCGTTGCTTTGGGTGCGGACGCGGTGGGCATGGAAGGAAAGATACGGTGGGGGCCGAGGGGCGGAATCCCGATAATGGGGCGGATTGTAGGCGCGCCGGGGCCGCGCGCGTCGCAGGACAACACCGCCAGACCATGCACACACGAACTGTCTTCTTCGTTTCCGACGGCACGGGCATCACGGCCGAGACTTTCGGCAACGCCGTGCTCGCCCAGTTCGAGATGAAACCGCGCCACGTGCGGCTGCCCTTCACCGACACGGTCGACAAGGCCCACCAGGCGGTGCGGCAGATCAACCACACGGCCGAGCTCGAGGGCGTGCGCCCGATCGTCTTCACCACGCTGGCCAACATGGACGTGCTGGAAGTGATCGAAACCGGCTGCAAGGGCATGCTGCTGGACATGTTCGGCACCTTCGTGCGCCCGCTCGAGATCGAGCTGGCGATGAAGTCCAACCACCGCATCGGCCGCTTCAGCGACGTCAGCAAGAGCAAGGAATACAACGACCGCATCGCCGCGATCGACTTCAGCCTGCAGCACGACGACGGCCAGAGCAACCGCGACCTGCAGGGCGCCGACGTCATCCTGGTGGGCGTGAGCCGCAGCGGCAAGACGCCCACCTCGCTCTACCTGGCGATGCAGCATGGCCTGAAGGCGGCCAACTACCCGCTGATTCCGGAAGACTTCGACCGCCGCCAGCTGCCGCCGGCGCTCATGCCGCACCGCAAGAAGATCTTCGGCCTGACCATCCAGCCCGAGCGGCTCAGCGAGATCCGCAACGAGCGCCGGCCGAATTCGCGCTACGCCAGCATCGAGAACTGCCGCCACGAGGTCAGCGAGGCCGAGGCCATGATGCGGCGCGCCGGCATCCGCTGGCTCTCGACCACCACCAAGTCGATCGAGGAGATCGCGACCACGATCCTGCAGGAGCTGCGGCCGGAGCGGCTGACCTACTGACCGGCTGACCGCCCGTCCGCGGTCCTAGCCGAACAGGTACTGCACCTTCCCGTCCGCGCCGACCACGCTCTGGCACGGCATGCGCCAGACCGCTTCGATCAGCGCGGGCGCCAGCACTTCGCCGGTCGGCCCCTGGCACAACCCGCCTGGGGTATCGGGCACGCCCAGCACCACCACCTCGTCGGCATAGCGCCGTGCCAGATTCAGGTCGTGCAGCACCACCACCACGCCGACGCCCTGCCCGGCCCAGCCGCGCAGCAGCCGCATCGCGGCGTGCTGGTGGGCCAGGTCGAGCGCGGCCGTCGGCTCGTCGAGCAGCAGCCAGCGCGCGGCCCCGTCGGCGCGCGGATGCCACAGCTGCGCCAGCACCCGCGCCATGTGCACGCGCGCCTTCTCGCCGCCCGACAGCGTGTTGAGGATGCGCGGCGCGAGCGCCGACACGTCGGTCAGCGCCATCGCCGCGGCGACGATCGAGTCCTCGTCGGGCGCGGGCGCCAGCCGGTGCGGATAGCGGCCCAGCGCGACCACGTCGCGCGCGCTGAAGTCGAAGGCCACCGCGCTTTCCTGCGGCATCAGCGCGCGCCGCAGCGCGAGCGCCGGCATGCCGTGGGCGCGCAGCGGCCGGTCGTCGAGCAGCACCCGGCCCGCCGTCGGCTCGCGCTGTCCCGACAGCACCGACAGCAGGGTCGACTTGCCCGCGCCATTGGGGCCGAGGATCGCCGTCACGCGGCCGGGCGCCAGTCGCACCGAGGCCCGCGAGAGCAGCGCCTTGGCGCCGATGCTTACCTCGGCATCCTCGCAACGCAGCCCCGGGTTCAGGTCCGGCGCCTTCATATGCGCCCCCGGAAGTGCCGCAGCATCAGCAGGAACATCGGCACGCCGATGAAGGCCGTGAGCACGCCCAGCGGCAGCTCGGCCGGCGCCATCGCGGTGCGCGCCACCGTGTCGGCCACCAGCACCAGCGCCGCGCCCAGCAGCGCCGAGGCCGGCAGCACCACCCGGTGGTCGGGTCCGGCCACCATGCGCACCCAGTGCGGCGCGATCAGGCCGATGAAGCCGATGATCCCGGTGGTGGCCGTCACGGCGCCCACCGCCACCGCCGTGACGACGATGGCGCGCCGCTTGATGCGCTCCACGTCCACGCCCAGCAGCGCCGCCTGCGATTCGCCGAGCGCGATCGCGTTGAGCGGCGCGGCCAGCGAGGCGGCCGCCACGCAGGACAGCAGCACCGCCACGCCGACCAGGATCACCGCGCTCCAGCGCGCGCCACCCAGGCTGCCGAGCAGCCAGAACTGCAGGCTGCGCAGTTGCTCGTCGGTGGCCATCACGCTGAGAAAGCCGAGGCCCGCGCCCGCCAGCGCATTGACCGCGATGCCCGCGAGCAGCATCAGCGCCATGCGCGTGCCGCCCTCGCTGCGCGACAGCGCGTAGATCAGCAGGGTGACCGAGAGGCCGCCGCCGAAGGCCATCACCACCAGCGTCCAGCTGCCGAGCGTGCGCGGCAGCACCGGCATGAACCAGGCGCCCAGCACGATGGTCACGCCGGCCGCCAGCGCGGCGCCGCTGCTGATGCCCACCAGGCCGGGATCGGCCAGCGGGTTGCGGAACAGGCCCTGCATCAGCGTG
This sequence comes from Variovorax sp. GW821-FHT09B05, assembly GCF_059418265.1. Taxonomy (NCBI): domain Bacteria; kingdom Pseudomonadati; phylum Pseudomonadota; class Betaproteobacteria; order Burkholderiales; family Comamonadaceae; genus Variovorax; species Variovorax sp. GW821-FHT09B05. Next base: position 443,523 of record NZ_JBWKPN010000006.1, on the reverse strand, counting down.
CCCGCCATGCCAAGGCCCGCGCCGGCCGCCACGCCGAGCACCAGGCGCGGCAGGCGGATGTTGACGAACACCAGGTATTCGGGCGACTTCTCGGCCCCGGCGCCCTGCCCCAGCGAGGCCAGCACGTTCCACAGTTGCGGCAGGCTGATCGCGTAGGCGCCCGACACCGCGCCGAGCGCCAGCGCGAAGGCGAGGAGCAGCGCGCAGCCGGCCAGCACGGCCCGCGGCGGGAAGCGCTGGCTCATGCCACCGCGGCCAAGAACTTCGGATGCAGCTCGGCGATCGCCGCCGGCATGCGCGGGCCGAAGCCCAGCAGCAGCAAGGCGTCGAGCGTGACCAGCGAGCGCTTCCTGAACGCGGGCGTGAGCGCCAGTTCGGGCCGCTGCCAGAAGCGCTCGATGCCGCCATGGGCCTCGATGCTCTGGTCGCTGGTCATGACGATGTCGGGCGCGGCCGTGGCCATGGCCTCGGCCGTCATCGGCCGGTAGCCCTCGAAGCCGCCGAGCGCATTGACGCCGCCCGCATAGCCGATCACCGCGTGCGCCGCGGTCTTCTCGCCCGACACCTGCGGGCTCGCGCTGTGCGAGAGCACGAACAGCACGCGCGGCTTGCGCCCCTGGGCGGCCGCCACGCGCTGCTGCACCTGCGCCCATTCGGCATCGAGCTTCACCTGCAGCGCGCGCGCCTGCGCCTCGCGGGCCGCGGCGCGTCCCACCACCTGGATCTTGCGCTGCACCTCGCCCCAGCTGTGGTCGGCCTGCACGATCTCGACCTTGACGCCGGCCGAGCGCACCTGGTCGAGCACCACCGGCGGGCCCGACTCGTTGGTGGCGATCACGGCATCGGGCTTGAGCGACAGCAGCCCCTCGGCCGAGAGCTGCCGCATGTAGCCGACCTTGGGCGTGCCGCGCGCCGCGGCCGGATAGAGGCTGGTGGTGTCGGTGCCGACGAGCTGGCCCTCGGCGCCGAGCAGGTACACCACCTCGGTGATGGCGCCGCTCACGGTGATGAGCCGCGGCAGTTTCTTCGCCTCGGGCGACTGGGCGAACAGGGGCAGCGCGGCGGCGCCGAGCGAGGCCGCGGCGGCGAGGCGCAGTGCGTCGCGGCGGCGGACGAGGAAGGGGGAGATGCGTTCTTCGGTCATGGAGAAAAAACGTGGGGCAAGGAGAAAAACGTCCGCGCGATCAGGCGGCCGGTGTCGCCGCGGGCAACCGCGCGAGCCCGCGCACCAGCTTGCGCCAGTCCTCGCGCTCGGGCACGCCGGGCTTGCGCGCGCCGAAGAACATCGCCATCAGCTCGCCCTCGCCGTCGAAGGCCTCGACCGAGGTCACGTGGCCGTCGCTGGTGGGCTTCTCGACGATCCACACGCTCGCGATGCGGTCCTCGCGCAGGTGCAGGTTGAAGCCCGGGTCGAGCACGTTGAGCCAGCGCATCGGCGCGGCGTCGCCACGCGCCGGCATCTCCATCGGCTCGACGCGCACCACCGGCCCGGTGTGGATCTGGATGCAGCCGGGGCTGCCGACGAAGACCATGATCGGCGTGCCGCTGAAGGCCGCTTCCTGCAGCAGGTCGCCCACCGCATGCAGCGCGGCGCGCCGCGTGAACTCGCCCTCGGTGAGCCGGAAGCTCTGCTGGCGCTCGGCATCGAACTTCTTGAGCAGGCCGAAGAACTCGTGCGTGTCCTGCATGCCGCGCCAGGCCTCGGCCAGCGCGGCGGCGTCGATGACGGCGTCGGCGCGCGGCGCGGGCTTGGGCTCGGCCGGCTTGAACGCCACCTCAAGCTCCGGCGCCGCATGCGCATCGATCACCGCCTGCAGCGCGCCACGGTCGGTGGCCTCGCGCACGAAGATCTTGTGCACCGCCAGGCCGTGCGCGTCGAAGAACTGCAGGCTCAGCGAGGACGGCACGCCGGGATTGGCGGCCGCCTCGTCCACCGCGAAGCCCGCGTGCCAGCGGCTGAAGAACAGTCGCAGGTCGATCGCCTCGCCGAGCGCGAGCCCCATGGCTTCGCCGCCCGAGAGCTTCTCGTAGATGCCGGTCTTCTCGTGCACCGTGGTCTCGTTGCGCGTGAGCGCCAGCAGCGGCCCGCAGGCCTCGAGCGACTGCAGCAGCGCCAGCCACGGCCCGCGCAGCGGCGTGGCGCGCAGGGCCTTGTCGTGCGCGCCCGCATGGGCCGCGATCGCGGCGCCCTCGGCCAGCCCCATGGCCGCGGCGGCGTCCTTGTGGCGCATGCCCTTGGCACGCAGCTCGGCGAAACGGTGGCGGATGTCGTCGGCATTCATCGTTGGTGGTCCTTCCTGGGTTGAATTCGGTGGCTCAGAAGTCGGCCACGAGCGAGACGTTGAAGCTGCGTCCCGGCTGCGTGTAGGCGTCGCGGATCAGCGCGGTGGAGGTCAGGCCGCGCACGTCGCTCCACATCCAGTAGCGCTTGTTCGTGAGGTTCGTGATCGAGGCGTTGAGGCGCAGGTCGCGATTGATGCGCCACTGCGCGCTCAGGTCCAGCGTGGTCGCCGAGGGCGTGAGGAACTGCACGCCGCCGGTGGTGATCTCGGCGGAATCCACGTCGGAGCGCTTCTTGGCCGCATGGTGCACCGCGTCGAGCCGCACCGACCAGGCCGGCGCCTTGTAGGCCAGGCCGAGGTTGATCTTGCGCGGATCGATGGAGTTCAGCGGCCGGTTGTTGCTGCGGTCGCGCCCGCGCGTCTGGCCCCAGGCGAAGGGCACCGAGAAACCGTTGCCGTTGTCGGTGAAGTCGAGCTCGCCCTTGACCTCGAAGCCGCTGATGCGCGCGCGGCCGATGTTGACCGACTGGAAGGTGGCCGGGTTGACGCGCGAGCCGAACACGCCGCCGACCTGGCGGTCGTTCTCGATCAGGTCCTTGTAGTTGCCGCTGAAGGCGGCGACGTCGAAGTTCAGCAGGCCGGTGCGCCCGCGCACGCCGAGCTCGACGTTCTGGCTCTTCTCGGGCTTGAGGTTGGGGTTCGGGATCGTGCGGTAGCCCGAGATCGTGTTCTCGAAGAAGTTGTTGACCTGGAACGCGTTGGGCGCCTTGAAGCCCGAGGCGTAGTTGCCGTAGACGCTCCATTGCGGCGTGGCGCGGAACAGCACGCCGAGCTTGGGCGAGACCGCCGAGCCCGAGAGCGAGACCGCCTGCGCGCTGAAGCCGGCCTGCTTGGCATCGAGCGAGAAGCGGTCGAAGCGGATGCCGGGCGTGATGCTCCAGCGGTCGTGGATGAACTCGTCCTGCACGTAGAAGGCCGAGGAGGTCTCGCGCGTGTCGGGGAAGCGCTTGAGCGGGTAGCTCTCGCCCGCAGGCGGCACCAGGCCGGTCTGCAGGTTCTCGACGTTGGTGCGCGCGTAATCGAAGCCGTAGGTGATCTTCTGGGCCCAGTCCCCCGTGCGCACGAGCTTGTCGGCCTGCAGGCCGAACTGCCAGGTGCTCTCGTCGTAGGTGACGTCGCGCGAACGGTCGGCGGCGCTGAAGCGGTCCTCGAAGATGTACTCGCGCGACTTCGACTTCTGGTAGCTCACCGTGGCCTGCAGGCTGTCGGCCATCACCGAATTGAGGCGCAGCCGGCCGTCGTAGGTGAAGCGGTCGCGCTGCAGGTCGGTGCGGGCGTTGAGGCCGACCACCGAGGTCGAGGCATAGGGTGGCTTCGCGAGGCCCGACAGCAGGTCGTAGCGGCTGGTCTTCTCGATGTGCTCGAAGGTGAAGCCGTGGCGCTGGTCGGCATCGGGCGTGAGGATGACCTTGGCCAGCAGCGCCCCGCTGCGGTCGCGCTGCGGGTTGGGCGTGGTGCGGTCGGCGTTGGGCGCGTTGTAGCTGCCGCGGTTCTCGAGTTCGTGCGAGCGGCCGAGGTTGGCCGAGAGCAGCCACTGCAAGGTCTCGTTGGGCTTGCCCGCGAGCGTGACGCCGGCGCGCCGTCCGTTGTCGTCGCCGCTGTAGCCCAGGCTGGCGCTGCCGCCGAAGCTCTTGCCGTCGCGCAGGAACGAGGACGGATCGCGCGTGATGAAGTTGACCAGGCCCGCGAGGCCGTCGGAGCCATAGAGCGCGGAGGCCGGGCCCTTGAGGATCTCGATGCGCTCGATCAGGCCGATGTCGAAGTAGTCGCGGCCGAAGGCGTTGGCGCTGAAGACGTAGCTGCGCGGCGTGCGGATGCCGTCGGTCAGCAGCAGCACGCGGTTGCCGTCGAGGCCGCGGATGTTGAAGCCGGCGTTGTTGTCGCGGCCGGTGTTGCCCTGCGCGAGCCCGAAGCGCGCCGGCGAGCGCTTGACCGAGACGTTCGGCAGGTCGCGCACCGCGTCGCGGATGTCGTTGATCTGCTTCGATTCGATCGTCTCGCGGTTGAGCACTTCGACGCTGACCGGCAGCGCGTCCTTCTCCTGTTCGGAACGCGAGCCGCTGACCACGATCTCGCCGAGCGCGGCGACCTGCTGCGGGGGCGGCTGCTGGGCCCAGGCCGGCGCCGCGGCGCCGAAGCCGCTGGCGATCAGCCAGGGCAGCAGCGCGCGGCGTGCGCGCACGGGTCGGGAAGAGGAAGAAGAGGAGAACGGGCGCTCGAAGCGCGAGGAACGGGTAGAGGTGGCGGCCACGAAAAAGGTCCGGCAAGCGTTGGAATGGACAACGGCTTGCTGGACCTCGGCGCAGCGGAAGCTGCACGGCTGACCTGGCTGGCGGCGGGAGGCTCGGTTCCCTTTTCTTGGTGTTCTCGCCGCGATGCGCGGCGTGCGAGCCTCTGAAAACTATTTTATGAGAATAATTCTCATCTGACCGCCGATGTACCCACTCAAGCTGGGGCTGAAGTGCGGATCAGGTGATCGAATGCACCGAGTGCCGCCTTCGCGCCGTCGCCGGCCGCGATGATGATCTGCTTGAACGGCACCGTGGTCGCGTCGCCCGCGGCGAACACGCCGGGCACCGAGGTCTGGCCCTTGGCATCCACCACGATCTCGCCGTGCTTCGACAGTTCGATCGTGCCCTTGAGCCAATCGGTGTTGGGCACCAGGCCGATCTGGATGAACACGCCCTCGAGGTCGACGCGCTTGGCTTCGCCGGTCGCGCGGTCCTTGTAGACCAGGCCGTTGACCTTCTGGTCGCCGGTGATCTTGGTGGTCTGCGCGTTGGTGAACACGTCGACGTTCTTCAGGCTGTGCAGCTTGCGCTGCAGCACGGCATCGGCGCGCAGCTGCGTGTCGAACTCGATCAGCGTGACATGGCCCACGATGCCGGCCAGGTCGATCGCCGCCTCGACGCCCGAGTTGCCGCCGCCGATCACCGCCACGCGCTTGCCCTTGAACAGCGGGCCGTCGCAGTGCGGGCAGTAGGCCACGCCCTTGTTCTTGAACTCGTGCTCGCCGGGCACGTTGATGTTGCGCCAGCGCGCGCCGGTCGAGATGATCACGGACTTGCTCTTGAGCGACGCGCCGCTCTCGAGCTGCACCTCGATCAGGCCCTCGCCCGGAATCAGCGCCTTGGCGCGCTGCAGGTTCATGATGTCGACCTCGTAGTCGCGCACGTGCTCCTCGAGCGCATGGGCGAACTTCGGTCCCTCGGTCTCCTTGATCGAGATGAAGTTCTCGATGCCCATGGTGTCGAGCACCTGGCCGCCGAAACGCTCGGAGGCCACGCCGGTGCGGATGCCCTTGCGCGCCGCGTACACGGCCGCCGCGGCGCCCGCGGGGCCGCCGCCGACGATCAACACGTCGAACGGGTCCTTGGCGGCAATCTTCTGGGCTTCGCGCTCGACGCCGCTGTTGTCGATCTTCGCGAGGATCTCTTCGAGGCTCATGCGGCCCTGGCCGAACTCGGTGCCGTTGAGGAACACGGTGGGCACGGCCATCACCTGGCGTTCCTTCACTTCTTCCTGGAAGGTGCCGCCCTCGATCATCGTGGTACGAATGCGCGGGTTCTGCACCGCCATCAGGTTCAGCGCCTGGACCACGTCGGGGCAGTTGTGGCAGGTCAGCGAGACGTAGATCTCGAACTCGAAATCGCCATCGAGCGCCTTGATCTGGTCGAGCACGGCCTGCTCGACCTTCGGCGGGTAGCCGCCGATCTGCAGCAGAGCGAGGATCAGCGAGGTGAATTCATGGCCCATCGGCAGGCCGGCGAAGCGCGGGCCGTGGTTTTCGCTCGGGCGGTTGACCGAGAACGAGGGCTTGCGGTGGTTGTCGTCGCGGCTTTCGCTCAGGCGGACCAGCGGCGAGGCTTCGGCCACGTCCTTCAGCAGCGACAGCACTTCGTCCGAGGCCTTGCTGTCGTCGAGCGAGGCGACGATCTCGATCGGCTGCGTGGCGCGGTCGAGGTAACTCTTCAATTGGGCTTTGGTGCTGGCGTCGAGCATGAGGAACTCTCTTTCGATAACTGAAAACTATCAACTGGGGACAAGAAAGCCCGGGGGCCTCGTGAGCGCCCGGGCTTTCGCGCGGAGCGCCTTAGATCTTGCCGACGAGGTCGAACGACGGGGCGATGGTCTTGTCGCCTTCATTCCACTTGGCCGGGCAGACTTCGTTCGGGTGGGCGGCGGTATAGACCGCTGCCTTGAGCTTGCGCAGGGTTTCCTTGACGTCGCGGGCGATCTCGTTGGAGTGCACTTCGGCGGTCTTGATGATGCCTTCGGGGTTGATCACGAAGGTGCCGCGCAGTGCCAGGCCTTCTTCGGGGATGTGCACGCCGAAATTGTTGGTCAGCGTGTGGGTCGGGTCGCCCACCAGCGGGAACTTGGCCTTGCCGACGGCCGGCGACGTGTCGTGCCAGACCTTGTGCGAGAAGTGCGTGTCGGTGGTCACGATGTAGACCTCGGCACCCAGCTTCTGGAATTCGGGGTAGTTGTCGGCCGCGTCTTCGACTTCGGTCGGGCAGTTGAAGGTGAAAGCCGCCGGCATGAAGATCAGCACGGACCACTTGCCCTTGAGCGTCTCGTCGGACACATCGATGAACTTGCCGTTGAGATAGGCCTGGGTCTTGAAGGGCAGGACTTGGGTGTTGATCAGGGACATTGCTGGTTTCCTTGGTGGTGATGAAAAAAGCGAACCATGAGTATAGCTACCAAATGGCATCTTTCAATAGTTCATAGCTATTGATTGCATTGCAGCCCCCTATGTCTTGCGATGGGCGGACCGCATGCCAGGCGGCATGAATCCCCCTCCGGATACGAACGTGTATCAGCATCAAACGCATGCAGAGCGCGAATGCATGGCTTTGCTTGCGCCACCCTCCTTCGCGCTCCGACAATCGCGGCCTTTACTGCTTTCATAACAAGGAAAAACACCATGAAGGGCGATCCCAAGGTCATCGAGCATCTGCAGGCGCAGCTCAAGAACGAGCTGACTGCGATCAACCAGTATTTCCTTCACTACCGCATGCTCAAGCATTGGGGCCTCGACAAGCTGGCCAAGAAGGAATACGAAGAATCGATCGGCGAGATGAAGCATGCCGACAAGCTGATGGACCGCATCTTCATGCTCGACGGCCTGCCGAACCTGCAGGACCTGGGCAAGCTGAACATCGGCGAAGACGTGCCCGAACTGCTGCGCTGCGACCTCGGCGCCGAGACCGGCGCGCAGGCCACGATCAAGGACGGCATCGCGCATTGCGAATCGGTGCGCGACTACGTCTCGCGCGACCTGCTGCAGGAAATCCTCGACGACACCGAGGAGCACATCGACTTCCTCGAAACCCAGATCGACCTGATCGACCGCGTCGGCCTGCAGAACTACCTGCAGTCGCAGATGGGCGAACTCGAGTAAGCCTCGCCCTCGCAAGCCACACGGCACGCCATGAACAACTGCGGGACTTCGGTCCCGCTTTTTTTGGCCCGGCGTTTCGCTTTACCAAACTTCACATGCTATTGAATCGATAGCATAAGACAAAGGATTTACCTTCGATCCCGAGGGATCGACCGCCTCGGCAAGGGTCGGGCCCGATTGCCAAACGAAATCAATTCTCATTTGCGAGCCTAAAATGCCGGCCGCCAATGAATGCCGCCCCGACCGACAACCGCCGCCGCGCCTACTGGCTCAAGACCCTGCACGAATGGCACTGGGTCAGCTCCGCCATCTGCCTGATCGGCATGGTGCTGTTCAGCGTCACCGGCTTCACGCTCAATCACGCGGGCCAGATCGAGGGCAAGCCGCAGGTCACGCGGCTGCACGCGACGATCGACGAGGCGTTGCGCACCCTCCTCGAAGCGGCCATGGCCGAGGTCAAGTCCAACAAGGCGATCAAGGGCAAGGCTGCGCTGCCCGCCGAACTCCAGTCCTGGGTGCGCCAGCGCTGGGACATCGACACCGCCGGCCGCGAGGCCGAATGGTCGGACGACGAGATCTACCTGTCGCTGCCCCGCCCCGGTGGCGACGCCTGGCTGCGCCTGAGCCTGGCCGATGGCGAGGCCGAGTACGAGCGCACCGACCGCGGCTGGCTCTCCTACTTCAATGACCTGCACAAGGGCCGCAACACCGGCACCGCCTGGAGCTGGTTCATCGACATCTTTGCGGGCGCCGCACTGGTCTTCTCGATCACCGGCCTGTTCATCCTCAAGATGCATGCGGGCAACCGCCCCTTCACCTGGCCGATGGTGGGCATGGGGCTGGTGGTGCCGGTGCTGCTCGCGCTGCTTTTCATCCACTGACTTTGGTTTCGTCCGTTTCGTGAAAGAGGTTCCTCTCGTGCACATCCGCTACTCGCTCGCACCGCTCGCCATGTCGGCGCTCTTCGCCGCCCCGGCCTTCTCGGCCAGCCTCGGCGTCAACATCGAGGTGCCGCGCCTCAACGTGTCGGAGTACCACCGCCCCTACATCGCGACCTGGATCGAGCGCGCCGACAACACCGTGGCCGGCACGCTGGCGGTCTGGTACGACGTGCGCACCAAGACCAACAACCCCGAGGGCGAAGGCACCAAGTGGCTCAAGGACATGCGCCAGTGGTGGCGCCGCGGCGGCCGCGACCTGTCGGTGCCGATCGACGGCGTGACCGGCGCGACCAAGCCCGCGGGCAAGCACCAGCTGAACTTCAGCGACGGCAGCGCGCCGATGCCGCAACTGGCGCCGGGCAGCTACAAGCTGGTGGTGGAAGCTGCGCGCGAAGTCGGCGGCCGCGAGGTCGTGAGCATCCCGTTCCAATGGCCGCCGACCAGCGCCTCGCAGCCGAGCGCTTCGGGCAAGGAAGAACTGGGCGAGATCAAGCTCGAGCTCAAGCCCTGACCGCCGCACCGCCCCGCACCTTCGCCGCCCACCTTCAAGGAATCGCCATGAACACCCTCCGCCTGCGCGCCGCCGCCATTGCCGCCGCCTTCGTCGCCATCGCCCCGCTGTCCCACGCGCACAACGCCTGGCTGCTGCCCTCGGGCACCGTGTTCTCGAAGGCCGATACGGTCAGCGTCGATGCCGCGGTGTCGAACGACCTGTTCGTCGCCAACCATGCGCCGCTGCGCCTCGAGGGCCTGCAGATCACCGCGCCCGACGGCAGCGCCATCAAGCCCGAGAGCGAAGCCAAGCTCAAGCAGCGCAACGTGTTCGACGTGCCGGTCGCGCAGCCCGGCACCTACCGCATCGCCGTGATCAATGGCGGCGCCTTCGCGAGCTGGAAGGACAAGGCCACCGGCCAGAACAAGCGCGCGCGCGGCACGCCCGAGACCATCGCCAAGGAAATCCCGGCCGACGCGCAGGACGTGACCATCACCCAGTCGGCGGGCCGCATCGAGACCTTCGTCACCGTCGGCAAGCCCTCGGCGCTGAAGCCGATCGGCCAGGGCCTGGAGCTGATCGCCAGCGGCAGCCCGACCGACCTCGTGAAGGGCGAGAAGGCCAGCTTCACGCTGCAGCTCGACGGCCAGCCCGCCAAGGACCTCGAAGTGACGGTGACCGCGGGCAACACGCAGTACCGCGACAAGCTCGAGGAGCTCAAGGTCAAGACCGACGACAAGGGACAGTTCAGCGTGACCTGGCCGAGCGCCGGCATGTACTGGCTCGACGTGTCCACACGCGACAACAAGACCACCGTACCGAACGCCAAGGAGCGCCGCCTGAGCTACGCGGCCACGCTCGAAGTGATGCCCTGAACCCGAGCGACGTTTCGCGCATCGCCTTGGGCATTTCGTTCGCCTCCCGCAGTTCCTGGCACGGCGGCTACGCCAACGCGGCGGTGCCGCGCCGCGCTGATCCGGCCCGCCTGCACCAGCTGGCCGGCCGGACCATGGGCACGACCTGGTCGCTGCGCTTCGACAACCCCGGCATGCGGCCGCTGACCGAAGTGCGCGAGGCGGTCGAATCGGCACTCGCGCGCGTGATCGCGCAGATGAGCCACTGGGAGGCCGACGCCGAGATCTCGCGCTTCAACCGTGCGCCGGCGGGCACGCGGCACACGCTGTCGGCCGAGTTCGCGCGCGTGATGGCCTGCGCGCTGCAATGGGCCGAAGACAGCGGCGGCGCGATCGATCCGACGGTCGGTGCGCTGGTCGCCAGTTGGGGTTTCGGGCCCGATGCAAACGATGGCCCCATCGACACGGACGCCCTTGAAGTGGCGCGCGAGCGCACGGGCTGGCGAAAGCTCGCCTTCGACATGGCCGATGACGCAACGGCCACGCTGACCCAGCCCGGCGGCTTCGCGCTCGATCTGTCGGGCATCGCCAAGGGCTTCGCGGTCGATCACGGCGTCGAGGCGCTGCAGGCGCTCGGCCTCGAGGATTTCCTGTTCGAGATCGGCGGCGAACTGCGCGGCGTGGGCCGCCGCCCCGGCGGACAGCCATGGCGCGTGCAGGTCGACGGCGAACTGCCCGCGCCGGTGCACGTGGCGCTCGACGGCCTCGCGATCGCCACCTCGGGCGACCGCTGGCACCAGCGCGAGCACGCAGGCCGCCGCTGGTCGCACACCATCGATCCGCGCAGCGGCGAGCCCGTGCCCGTCGGGCTCGCGAGCGTCACGGTGCTGCATGCGCAGTGCATGCACGCCGACGCGCTGGCCACGGTGCTGACGGTGCTCGGGTCCGAGGAAGGCTTCGCCTTCGCCGAGGCACGCGGCATCGCGGCGCTGTTCGTCGCGCATGCGGCGGACGGCGACGGACCGCCGAGCCTGCGCGCGACCCCGGCCTGGACCGAACGGACCGCCTCCGCATGAACGACACGCTGCTGCGCGCGCTGGCCGCGGGCTCCACCGTGGCCGCCTACGGCGCGATGTGCCTGGCGATCTACACGCGCGAACGCCGCGCCGTCGCGGCCACCGCGCGCGCCGCGCAGGCACTGGCGGGCGACGGCACGGTGCCATCGACGCTGGTGCTGTTCGCCAGCCAGACCGGCCAGGCCGAGGCCATCGCCTGGCAGACCGCGCGCCGCCTGCGTGCGGCCGGCACGCCGGTGCGCGTGATGGAGCTCAATGCGCTCGACGCCACCACCCTGCGCGACACGCGGCAGGCCCTGTTCGTGGCCAGCACCTATGGCGAAGGCGATGCGCCCGACGGCGCCAGCCTGTTCGCCGAAAAGGCGATGGCCGAGCAGCCCGATCTGTCCGCGCTGCGCTATGCGGTGCTGGCCCTGGGCGACCGCCAGTACGCGAACTTCTGCGGCTTCGGGCGCCAGCTCGACGACTGGCTGCAAGGCCGGGGCGCGACGCCCTCCTTCGCGCGCGTCGAGGTCGACAACGGCGATCCCGAAGCGCTGGCCACATGGCATGCCCAGTGGGGAGATGCCGAGGTCGCGCACGACGAGGAAGAAAGCAGCGCCTTCGCTCCGTGGCGTCTCGTGCATCGCAGCCTGCTCAATCCCGGCAGCGCGGGCGCACCGGTCTTCCTGCTCGGCCTGGTGCCGCAGGCCGGCGCGATGCCGGCCTGGGACTCGGGCGACCTGGTGCAGATGGCGGTCGCGAGCGATCCCACGCGACCGCGCGACTATTCGATCGCCTCGCTGTCCGCCGACGGCGAACTGCAGCTGCTGGTGCGGCAGGAGCAGCATCCCGACGGCACGCTGGGCACGGCCTCGGGCCATCTGACCTCGACGCTGGCCATCGGCGACACGGTGGCGTTGCGCCTGCGCGCGCACCGAGGCTTCCGCCTCGAGGGCAATGCTTCGCGCCCGCTGATCCTGATCGGCAACGGCACCGGCCTCGCCGGCCTGCGCGCCCACCTGCGCGCGCGCGTCGCGGCGGGCCGGCACGAGAACTGGCTGGTGTTCGGCGAGCGCCACGCGGCGCACGACTTCCTCTGCCGCGACGAGATCGAGGCCTGGCAGCGCGAAGGCGCGCTGACGGCGCTCGACATGGTGTTCTCTCGCGACCAGGCCGAACGGCTCTACGTGCAGCACCGGCTGCTGCGGCGCGCTGATGCGCTGCGCGAATGGCTCGCGCGTGGCGCGGCGGTGTACGTGTGCGGGAGCCTGCAAGGGATGGCCGCGGGCGTGGATGCGGCGCTGCGGCAGGTGGCCGGCGAAACGCTGTGGGCCGAGCTGGTCGGCTCGGGCCGCTACAGGCGCGACGTGTACTGAGCCACGCGAGGTCCACCGGCCTCCGTGGAGGCGTGACAGCACGCCTACCAGCGACTCCGCGCTGTCAACAATTCCCTCAGAATTAGAGTTGCTTCAGTGCAACAAAGTATCTACTTTACAAAGCGCCTGCCGGCAAAAGTACTAAGCGCCGTATTGATAAACATTATCATTTGACACGGTTTTTACCTTTGCCCTCCCGCAGGTCAACTCACCCAGCCAGCCCCCGGTGCCTCCTCGGCACGCGCGCAGGGCATCGCCAGTCGAGTTCTCAGGGCCGTTTTTTCCTTCTTCGAGAACCTTCATGGCCAACTCCTATATCAAGAGCCGGAAGCACGCTGTCGCGCGCGCCGTTCCCCAGGTCTCGGGCGCCGCAGCCGCCACGCTGATCGCCCTCTCCGCCCCCGCCATCGCCCAGCAGCAGCCCTCGCGCGTGCTGCCCGAGATCCGCGTCGAGGGCTCGGTCGCCGCCGACTTCAAGGCCGACACCTCGGCCAATCCCAAGTTCACGGCACCGCTGGTGAACACGCCGCAGACCGTGCAGGTGATCAAGGAACAGGTGCTGCGCGACCAGGGCGCCACCACGCTGACCGAAGCGCTGCGCAACACCCCCGGCGTGGGCACCTTCTTCCTCGGGGAGAACGGCAACACCAACACGGGCGACGCGGTGTTCATGCGCGGCTTCGACAGCTCGAGCGCGATCTTCGTCGACGGCATCCGCGACGTCGGCTCGATCTCGCGCGACACCTTCAACATCGACCAGGTCGAAGTCGTGAAGGGCCCCTCGGGCACCGACGTGGGCCGCACCTCGCCCACCGGCTACATCAACCTCGTGACCAAGAAGCCCAAGCTCGACGACAGCTTCACGGGCTCGCTGGGCTTCGGCAGCGCCGACTTCAAGCGCGGCAGCATCGACTGGAACAAGTCGCTCAGCGGCGAGAACGGCATCGGTGCGGCCTTCCGCCTGAACGCCGTGGCCGAGGACGCCGGCGTGGCCGGCCGCGATTTCGTGAAGAACAAGCGCTGGGCGATCGCACCCTCGCTGGCCCTGGGCCTGAACAGCCCGACGCGCTTCTACTTCGATCTGGTGCACGTCAAGCAGAACAACATCCCCGACGGCGGCGTTCCCACCATCGGCCTGCCGGGCTACTCGACGCCCGATCCGAAGCGCGGCTACCTGAGCTATGCCGCGCCGGTGCGCTCGAAGAACTTCTACGGCACCAGCGCGGACTTCGACAACGTCACGACCGACATGTTCACCGCGCGCGTCGAGCACGACCTGACGCCGGACATCACGATCCGCAACACGACGCGCTATGCCAAGACGCAGCAGGACTACCTGCTGACCTCCTTCATGGGCAGCACGGCCAACCTGCTGACGCCCAATCAGTTCCTCCCCCTCGGCTGGACCGTGGCGCGCAGCTCGCCCACCAACAAGGACCAGGAAAACACGATCTTCACGAACCAGACGAACGTGAGCGCGAAGTTCAACACCGGCAGCGTGGGCCACACGCTCAATGCCGGCGTCGAGCTGATCCGCGAGAAGCAGGACTCGAACGGCTACTACGGCCAGAACGTCAAGGTCTTCAACGTGCCCGGCTTCACCAACAGCGGCGCCTGGCCGGCGGCCAACGTCTACGCACCGAACCCCTATGTGTTCGGCGGCTACAACCGCATCCAGAACGGCACCACCACCTCGGGCGAGACCACCACCGTCGGCGCCTACGTGTTCGACACGGTCAAGTTCAACGAGCAGTGGATGCTGACCGGCGGCCTGCGCTACGACCACTACTCGACCAAGTTCGACTCGACGGCGCTGAACGCCACCACCGGCGTGCTGACCCCGACCAACCTCAAGCTGTCGGACAGCCTGTGGTCGGGCAAGATCGGCTTGGTCTACAAACCGACCGAGAACGGCAGCGTCTATGCGGCCTACGGCACGGCGGCACAGCCTCCGGGCGGCGCCAACTTCCAGCTCGCAGCAGGCGGCACCGGCAACAGCGCCGCGCGCACCGACTTCCTGCCGCAGAAGGCCAAGACCTACGAACTCGGCACCAAGTGGGACGTGCTCAACAAGCACGTGGCGCTGACGGCCGCGCTCTACCGCACCGACGTCAGCAACGAAGTGGTGCAGGACTCGATCTCGCAGCAGTACTACCAGACCGGCAAGAAGCGCGTGCAGGGCATCGAACTCGGCGTGTCGGGTGCGATCACCGACAACTGGGGCGTGACCACCGGCTTCACGACGATGAACACCCGCGTGCTCAGCGGCCCTTCGGTGCTGGCCGACGGCTCGACCTCGCTGGCCTACACCCCGAAGCGCGCCTTCACGCTGTGGACCACCTACCAGTTGCCGTTCGGCCTGACGATCGGCGGCGGCGCGCGCTACAACGGCAAGCTCTACCGCGGCACCGACGGCGCGGTCGGCACGCCGGCCTACGTCGAGTCGTACTGGGTGGTCGACGCCATGGCGTCCTACCGGATCAACAAGAACGTCGATCTGCAGCTGAACGTCTACAACCTGTTCGACAAGGACTACGTGGCGGCCATCAACAAGTCGGGCTACCGCTACACGCCGGGCACGCCGCGCTCGTTCAAGGTCACCGCGAACTTCGCGTTCTGATCGTTCGCCACGGCGCGCCACCGGCCAGGGCCGGTGCGCCGCGCCGCGCCGCGGTGCGACACTCGAGCCCCGGCCCGCGCCGGGGCTTTTTTCCTTCCGGAGTTCCCGAAGATGATGCTGCATGTGCCCGAAGTGCTGAGCCCGGACCAGGTGCGCAGGATGCGCGCCACGCTCGATGCCACCCAGTGGGTCGACGGGCGTGAGACCGTCGGCGACCAGGGCGCGCAGGTCAAGCGCAACCGGCAGCTGTCCGAGCATTCGCCGGTCGGGCGCGAGCTCGCCAAGACCGTGCTGGCCGCGCTGGCGCGCAATCCACTGTTCTTTTCGGCCGCCCTGCCCGCGCGCTTCGTGCCGCCGCTGTTCAACCGCTACGAGGGCGGCGAGCACTACGGCCTGCACGTCGATGGCGCGGTGCGCGCCGTGCCCGGCAGCGAGCAGCCGCTGCGCACCGACCTGTCGTGCACCCTGTTCCTCTGCGACCCCGACGACTACGACGGCGGCGAGCTCGAGGTGGTCGACACCTACGGCTCGCACGAAGTCAAGCTGCCGGCCGGCGACCTGATCCTGTATCCGTCGAGCAGCCTGCACCGGGTGCATCCGGTGACCCGGGGCGCGCGCGTGTGCGCCTTCTTCTGGGCCCAGAGCATGGTGCGCAACGACCAGCAGCGCGCGATGCTGTTCGAACTCGACCAGAACATCCAGAAACTGCGCGCCCGGCTGGGCGAATCCGAGGAAACCGTGGCCCTGACCGGCCACTATCACAACCTGCTTCGGCTCTGGTCGGAGATATAGCCGGACCACCCCTCATAGCGAATAGCTGTCGCGTCGGGCCCTGACGAATACGATAGTTATTGCAAATGCGAGGGATTCTTATTTATAATCGCTACATCCAACAGCCAGCCAAACTGCCGCTTTCACAGCCATGATCGTTTGCATTTGCCGCCGAGTCTCCGACCGCGAAATCGCACGCCATGTGCGCGCGGGGATGACCTTCGACGAAGTGCAATTCGAGCTCGGCGTGGCCACCCAGTGTGGCCAATGTGAAGGATGTGCGCGCGATATCGTCGCGCAGTGCAGCGCTTCGCACCCGGTCGCGGCCCTGCACTGCGAATCGGAACCGAAGTCGATCCAGCTTGCCAACTCCATCAAGGAAAGCAAAGCATGGAACTCGTCTCTGCACTCGGCGGCAGCCTGATCCTGGTGGCGGGCTCCGTCTGGTGGATCCTTCGTAAATAGAAGTAGACGTCGTCGTAGCGGTTTTGCTGCAATCGGGGCACGTACCCACGTGCTCGCACTCGAATGGTTGATCGTGTCTGACCGCTTTGCCCCCCCTCCCTCCGTTTTCGGCCTCTCGCGCAACGCTGCCATCGCTGGCGGCGTGATCGTCTTCCACGCCGCCGCGCTCTGGGCGCTGCAGAGCGGCCTGCTCCGCCGGGCCGCCGAAGTGGTGATCCCGGTCGAGATCATGAGCCAGTTCGTCGAGCCGCCGAAGCCCACGCCTCCGCCGCCGCCTCCCCCACCGCCGCCGCCCCAGCCGCGCGTGAAGGCGCCGCCGCCGCCCCGGCCGCAGGCCATCCGCGAGCCCAAGCCCACGCCGGCGCCGCAAGCCCCCGTGGGCGATCCGGAACCGCCGCCGCCCGCACCGACGCCGCCCTCGCCGCCGCCCGCGCCTCCCGCGCCGCCGGCCCCTCCGCCGGCGCCGCCCGCACCGCCCAAGGTGGTCGAGGTGACGGCCGCGCAGGCGCAGTGGCTGCGTCCTCCGGCCCCGGTCTATCCGCAGTTGAGTTCGCGGCTCGGCGAGGCCGGCACGGTGACCATCGCCGTGTACTTCAACCGCAGCGGCCTCGTGCGCCGTGCCGAAATCCTCAAGTCCAGCGGCTACGACCGCCTCGACCGCGCGGCCCGCGATGCGGTGCTGAAGTCGTCCGTGACCGTGAGCAACTATCCGAACGCGAGCGACGAGACCCTCTTCATGCTGCCCGCGCCCATCGTTTTCAACCAACCTAAGTAACTGAGACCCCTATGGATTCCCAATTTGGCTTGATGAATGTCTGGCACCAAGGCGACTTCGTCACCAAGGCCGTCGCGGTGCTGTTGATCGCCATGTCGCTCGCGTCGTGGATCGTGATCATCGTCAAGGCGCTCGACGTCATCCGCTACAAGCGTCTCGCCAAGCAGTCGCAGGACTTCTGGCACAGCGAGGACTTCGCCACCGCGCTCAACAAGCTCGGCAAGGACGACAGCAACCCCTTCCGCGCCCTGGCGCTCGAGGGCCGCGAAGCCGCCGCGCATCACCGCAACACCAAGGCGCACCTGCATGACGCGCTCGACGTCAGCGACTGGATCACGCGTTCGCTGCGCAACGGCATCGACGCCTTCACCGCGCGCCTGCAAACCGGCCTGGCCGTGCTGGCGTCGGTCGGTTCGACCGCGCCCTTCATCGGCCTGTTCGGTACCGTCTGGGGCATCTACCACGCGCTGATGAGCATCGGCTCGGCCGGCCAGGCCACGATCGACAAGGTCGCGGGCCCGATCGGCGAAGCGCTGATCATGACGGCCCTGGGCCTCGCGGTCGCCATCCCCGCCGTGCTCGGCTACAACGCCCTGGTGCGCGGCAACAAGTTCGTGCTGACCAAGCTCAACGCCTTCGCGCACGACCTGCACGCCTACTTCGTGACCGGTGCCCGCGTCCAGAGCGGCGCCGAATCGATCGTGGTTCCGCTCAAGAAGGGCTGAACATCATGGCTTTCGGAACCCAAGACGAACCCGATGAGGTGATGAACGAGATCAACATGACGCCGCTGGTCGACGTCATGCTGGTGCTCCTGATCATCTTCATCATCACCGTGCCGGTGATGAAGCACGCGGTAAACATCGACCTGCCGCGCGCCACCAGCGAACCCGAGCAGCCGAAGCCCGAGAACATCCTGTTCAGCGTGACGGCCGAGGGTGACTACTACTGGAACGACCAGAAGATCTCCGACAGCGAGCTGCCCACCCGCCTCGCCGCCGAGGCCGCCAAGGAGCCGCAGCCGGAGCTGCACATCCGCGGCGACAAGGCGGTGCGCTACGAGCGCGTGGCCAAGGCGATGTCGGAAGCGCGTGAAGCCGGCGTGCGCAAGATCGGTTTCATTACCGAACCCGACGCGAAATAACTGCCCCGCGGGTCACAAAATTTTTCATCGCAGCGATTGACTTCTTGTTGAGAATTATTATCATTCAACCATCGCTTCGATAAGAGGAATTCGAGATGCCAGCCACCACCAACGCCTTTGCTGTTCTGAGCCACCCTTCGCTCGATCAATCGGGCGGCGGTCACGCCACCATCCAGGCTCAACGACCGGTTCCGATGGTCGAGAGCACCGAGCTGCTCAAGGGCAGCAAGACCGTCGGCATCATGCACAACGGTTCGCTGTACCGCCTGCAGGCCACCAAACTGGGCAAGCTGATCCTGACCAAGTAGGTCCCGGTCAGCCGCCCCTCGCGCAAGTTTCATCGTGGGGCGACTCCAGGAGATTCATTTCTCCGAAGGGTCGTTTTTTGCTAGCCAACGGTTCGCCGACTAGCCAAGCTTTTTTTCACGCTGAACGTCCAATCAAAAACGCCGACTCTCGAGTCGGCGTTTTCGTTCGTGCAGGGCGCCGAGGCGCCCGCACGGCAGCTCAGAGACCGAGTGCCGCGATGCCGGCCTTGGCGACCTGGGCATCCTCGTTCGACTTCACGCCGCTCACGCCCACGGCGCCGATCACGTGGCCGTCCTTCACGATCGGCACGCCGCCTTCGAGCAGGCCGTGCACCAGCGGTGCCGTCAGGAAAGCGGTGCGGCCGCCGTTGATGATGTCCTCGTAGACCTTGCTCTCGCGGCGGCCCAGGGCGGCCGTGTGGGCCTTGGCCGGTGCGATGTGCGAGGACAGCGCGGCCGCGCCGTCGAGGCGCTGCAGCCACAGCAGGTTGCCCGCATCGTCGGCGATGGCGATCGTCACGGCCCAGTTGTTCTTGAGCGCCTCGGCTTCGGCGGCGGCGGCGATCAGCTTGACATCGGCGAGTTCAAGGAATGATTTGGTTTGCATGATGGTGATCAAAGTCTTGTTGCGTCGAACCCCAGAGCATACCGGCCCGCCGCGCGGCCTCCCCCTGTCGGACGGCGCGCCGTCTAAGGAACACCCCCCATACGGTCTTTGCGGGCCGCGCTCTTGCAGACTTCTAGAATGCGCCCAACTGCTACGGCAGCAACCACAGGAGCTTCGGCCATGAACGACCGCGTTACAACCCTCGACACTTCCACCGGCTACGGCCAGGTGCTGCCGCAGGCTGACCGCCAACGCGTGCTGCGCAACACCTACTGGCTGCTGGCGCTGAGCCTTCTTCCCACCGTGCTGGGCGCCTGGCTGGGCGTGCAGACCGGCATCACCCGCTCGCTGACCGGCGGCCTCGGACTCATCGTCTTCCTCGGCGGTGCCTTCGGCTTCATGTTCGCGATCGAGAAGACCAAGAACTCGGCCGCCGGCGTGCCGGTGCTGCTGGCCTTCACCTTCTTCATGGGCCTGATGCTCTCGCGCCTGATCTCGATGGTGCTGGGCTTCAAGAACGGCCCCGAACTGATCATGACGGCCTTCGGCGGCACCGCCGGCGTGTTCTTCGTGATGGCCTCGCTGGCCACCGTGATCAAGCGCGACCTGTCGGGCATGGGCAAGTGGCTCTTCGTCGGCGCGATGGTGCTGATGGTCGGCGCGGTCATCAACGTGTTCGTCGGCTCGACCGCCGGCATGTTCGCGATCTCGGTCGCCGCCATCGGCATCTTCTCGGCCTACATGCTCTATGACCTGAAGCAGATCATCGACGGCGGCGAAACCAACTACATCAGCGCGACCCTCGCCCTGTACCTCGACCTGTTCAACGTGTTCCAGAGCCTGCTGGCGCTGCTGGGCCTCGCGGGCGGCGAACGCGACTGACGCTTCGTCTTTCGATGGCCCCGCGGCCATCGATCGGTGAAAAAGAAAGGGCCCTTCGGGGCCCTTTCTCATTGCGGCGTCAGGCCCGCCTCATTCGCGCTCGAACACCGCGATCGACTCCACGTGCGCCGTGTGCGGGAACATGTTGACCACGCCCGCGTGCGTGCAGCGATAGCCGGCCTGGTGCACCAGCAAACCGGCATCGCGCGCCAGCGTCGACGGATTGCAGCTCACGTAGACGATGCGCTTCGGCGGCGTCCAGCCGCCGGTGCGCAACTCGGGCTGCTGGTGCAGGTCGGCCATCGCCTTGGCGAGCGCGAAGGCGCCCTCACGCGGCGGGTCGACCAGCCACTTGTCGGCCTGCCCGTCGGCGACCAGCATCTCAGGCGTCATCTCGAACAGGTTGCGCGCCACGAACGACGCCGGCGACAGCGCGCGCCGCGCCGATGTCGCGGGCTGGTTCTTGCGGAAGTTCTCGGTGGCCCGCGCCACCAGCGTGTCACTGCCCTCGATGCCCAGCACCTCGCGCGCACGGCTCGCCAACGGCAGCGTGAAGTTGCCGAGGCCGCAGAACCAGTCGATCACGCGCTCGTCGGACTGCACGTCGAGCAGGCGCAGCGCCTTGCCCACGAGCGCGCGGTTGATGTGCGGATTGACCTGCGTGAAGTCGGTGGGCCGGAACGGCATCGTCACGCCGAACTCGGGCAGCCCGTAGGCCAGCGGCGTGCCGCCCTCCTCCAGCAGCCGCACCGTGTCGGGCCCCTTGGGCTGCAGCCACCATTGCACCTGCTCGTTCTTCGCGGCGAAGGCCTTGAGGCGACCGATGTCGGCGCCCGACAGCGGCTCGAGGTGCCGCAGCACCAGCGCGATGGTGCCGAGCGCCTGGGTGCCCGGTGCATCGCCGCAGGCCAGTTCGATCTGCGGGCAGGTGTCGCGCGCATCGAGCGAGGCGATCAGCGCGCGCAGCGGCATCAGCATCTGGCTCACCTGCTTGGGCAGCACGGGACAGACCTGCATGTCGGCCAGGTAGCGGCTCTTGCGCTCGTGAAAGCCGATCAGCACCGTGCCCTTCTTGACCACGTGGCGCACCGACAGGCGCGCGCGGTAGCGGTAGTGCCAGGCCGGGCCCTCGAGAGGACGCAGCAGGTTCTCGGGACGGACCTTGCCAAGGTGCCAGAGGTTGTCCTCGAGCGCGCGTTGCTTCACCGCCACCTGCGCCGCGGCGTCGAGGTGCTGCATCTTGCAGCCGCCGCAGGCGCCCGTGTGCAAGCCGAAGTGCGGGCAGCCGGGCCGCACACGCTGCGAGGACTCACGCCGGATCTGCGTGACCGTGCCCTGCTCCCAGTTGTTCTTGCGACGATGCACGTTGAGCTGCACCTCTTCGAAGGGCAGCGCACCTTCGATGAACACGACCATGCCGTCGGCCTTGTGCGCCACGCCCTGCGCATCGAGGTCCAGCGATTCCACGTGCAGCCATTCGCCGCCGGCGTTCGTGGGGGTGTCCGTGGGGGATTTATCTTTCTTGATGGATTCCGTCATGCCCCGATTGTCTCAGCGTGGGAAGAGGCCCTCGCGCGGAACCCGGCAGGGCTAGAACAAGGCGTCCCGACCCACGCCCGAACGCACGAGCTGGCGCCGCATCTTCGCGAGCGCTTCGTTCTGGATCTGGCGCACGCGCTCGCGCGTCAGGCCCAGCCGCACGCTGAGCACCTCGAGCGTCTCGGGCTCGCGGTCGTGCAGGCCGTAGCGGCCTTCGAGCACCTCGCGCTCGCGCGCATCGAGCGCGGCCACCCAGCCGTCGAGCAGGCGTTCGACCTCGTGCGCCTGGGTCGCGCCCGTGGGATCGCTCTCCTCGCTGTCCGCCGCGACCGAATCGGACAGCGCGTAGCTCTCTTCGCCATGCGACTCGCCCGCGTCGAGCGAGCGCGGCGCCTCGGCCAGCGCGAGCAGGTCGGCCACCGACTGCACGTCCGAGCCCAGCAGCGCCGCCACGTCTTCCACGCGCACCCCGTCGGGCCGGCGCGCCAGGAACTCGGGATCGCCCTCGAGCGTGCGGCGCGCGCGCAGCACCTGCTGCAGTTCACGCACGATGTGCACGGGCAGGCGGATCGTGCGGGACTGGGTCATCAGCGCGCGCTCGACCGACTGGCGTATCCACCAGGTCGCATAGGTCGAGAAGCGGAAGCCGCGCTCGGGCTCGAACTTGGTGATGGCGTGCATCAGGCCGAGGTTGCCCTCCTCGATGAGGTCGGAGAACGGCACGCCGCGGTTGAGGTAGGCCTTGGCGATGTTGACCACGAGCCGCAGGTTGTGCTCGATCATGGACTGGCGCGCCGCGAAGTCGCCGGCCCGCGCGGCGCAGGCAGCCGCGTATTCCTGCTCGGGGGTGAAAAGCTCGGTGCGCCGGATGCGGCGCAGGTAGACGGTGAGCGCGTCGGCCGTGTCGTCGCCGGTGCGCGCGAGCACTTCGGCGTTCGGCTCGGGCGCGATCAGGCCATCGGGGGACGAGACAGGCGGTGAGGCCTCACCGCCGGATACCGCTTCGGCCGTGCTGCCCGCCGACCGGCGCACGGGCAGCGTGCGACGGGGGCGGGAACCGGCCATGGCATCACCGGTTCGGGAGGTAGCGCGCCGGATCGACCGGCTTGCCCTGACGACGGATCTCGAAGTGCAGCTTCACGCGATCGGCATCGCTGCTGCCCATCTCCGCGATCTTCTGGCCCTTCTGGACCGACTGGTCCTCCTTCACGAGCAGCGTCTGGTTGTGCGCGTAGGCCGTGAGGTAGGTGTTGTTGTGCTTCAGGATGATCAGGTTGCCGTAGCCGCGCAGGCCCGCACCCGCATAGACCACGCGGCCGTCGGCGGCGGCCAGCACCGGGTCGCCGGCCTTGCCGCTGATGTCGAAGCCCTTGTTCTTGGCATCGTCGAAGCCCGCGATCAGCGAACCATGGGCGGGCCAGATCCAGCCGATGTCCTCATCGCCACCCGATGCAGCCGGGCTCGAGGGCGAGGCCGTGACCGGCGGCTTGGCGCCCGCAACGGCGGCACCGCTCGCGGCCGCGCCAGGCACGACCGCGGGCTGCGGCGTCACCGGCTTGGTGACGACGCCGTTCTCGTTCGGCGCCGACGGCGCGGCGGCCACGGTGGAACCCGGGCCCGAGGGCGGAATCACGCGCAGCACCTGCCCCACCTCGATCAGGTCGGGGTTGTCGAGGTTGTTCCAGCGAACGAGGTTCTGCCAGGTCTGGCCGGTGTCGTTGGCGATGCGGCGGATGGTGTCGCCGGGACGCACGGCGTAGTAGCCCGGCTTGCCGAAGTTCTCGATGCCGGCCAGCGGCTTGCCCGAGGCGTCGGTAGTGATGGTCGGACCGCCCGGAACGGGCGCGGCCGCGCCGGGAGCGCGGGTCATCGTGCCGCGGTCTTCGACCGGTGCCGGGCCGCGCGGCGTGGAACACCCCGCGATCACGAGCACGACGGCCAACGTGACGCCAGCGTACCAACTCCGATTGCCAAAACCCTGCATTTGTTATTCCTTCAAGCAACGCCCGATTTTAGGGGGACAAAGTGAACCGCCTCAAGAATGAGGCGCTCGAGACCGCGGGCCGTCTTGTCGATCACGACGAGGGCCTGGCCGCCCTTCGCCGAGTGCGTCGGCGCGACGATCCGCCCCCCCACCGCGAGCTGTTCGATCCAGGCTTCGGGCACCGCCTCGCCACCGGCGGCGGCGATGATGCCCGCATAGGGCGCGCCCTTGGCGTAGCCGACCATGCCGTCGCCGAACATCAGGTGAACCGTGGCCAGCCGGAAGTGCCGCAGATTGGTCCGTGCCCGCTCGTGCAGGCCGCGCAACCTTTCGATGCTGTAGACCTCCGTGGCCACGTGGTTCAACACCGCGGCCTGGTAGCCGCAACCGGTGCCGATCTCGAGCACGCGCCCCAGACGGTCCTGCGGCTTGCCACTCAGAGCCGGGGCCGCGAGCAAAAGTTCGATCATGCGCGCAACGACGCTGGGCTTGGAGATGGTCTGGCCCAGTCCGATCGGCAGGCTGGTGTCTTCATAGGCCTGGTTGACCAGCGCGCTGTCGACGAAGCGATGCCGCTCGACCGCGCCCATGGCGCGCAGCACGCGCGCATCCGAAATCCCCTGCGCGGCCAGCTTCTGCACCATGCGCGCGCGCACCGCGTCGGAGGCCATCGATGGCGTCGAGGGAGCCGGCGGCTTGGGCGGCACGGCGGGCTGCCGTCCGCGCAGCGCGGACGAAGCCGGCGTCGAGGCCGAGACGGTGGGCGCGAGGCGAGCCGGAAATCCAGGCCGTTGGGTCGCCATGTCAGTCGGCGAGCCGGACCACCGCGTCGCGCCACTGGCCCAGGTTGGCGTGGTCGGTCAGGTCGATCTGCAACGGCGTCAGCGCCACGTGGCCCTCGGCCGTGGCATGGAAGTCGGTGCCCTCGCCGCTGTCCTTGGCGCTGCCCGCGCCGGCGATCCAGTACATCGTGTCTCCACGCGGGCTTTCCTGCGTGATGACCTTCTCGGCCGCATGACGGCGGCCCAGTCGGCACACCTTCACCGGCTTGAGCTCATCGAACGGCCGGTTCGGCACGTTGACGTTGAGCAGGAAGGCGCCGCCGTCGAGCATGCGCTCGCGCTCGATGCGCTGCACCAGCCGGCGCGCCACCTGGGCAGCCGCATCGACATGGGCCCAGCCCTTCTCGATCTGCGAGAACGCGATCGCGGGAATGCCGAACAGGTAGGCCTCCATGGCCGCGCCGACGGTGCCCGAATAGATGGTGTCGTCGCCCATGTTGGCGCCGTTGTTGATGCCCGAGACCACGAGGTCGGGCCGGTAGCCGAGCAGGCCCTTGAGCGCGATGTGCACGCAGTCGGCCGGGGTGCCGGTCACGTAGCGGAAGCCGTTGTGCGCGGTGTGGACGTAGAGCGGTGCGGCCAGCGTCAACGCGTTCGACTTGGCGCTGTTGTTGTGCTCGGGCGCCACCACCTCGACGTCGGCCAGATCCTTGAGCGCGTCGTGCAGTGCGACGATGCCTGGCGCCTGGAAGCCATCGTCGTTGGAAATGAGTATCTTCATGATGCGGTGCGGTGCAACGGATTGTAGGCGTCGGGTGCGTCGCAGCAGGGACAAGGACACGCGAGGGCGACGCCTATCATCGCGCGCTTCATTGCCTCAACATTACTACCCGTTTCGAAGGAGACCGAGCATGCACGCATGGCTTTGCGAGAACCCCGTCGGCGTCGACGCGCTCACCTGGAAAGAGCTGCCCACGCCGACACCCGGCCCGGGCCAGGTGCTGATCGAGATCCGGGCCGCGAGCCTGAATTTCCCCGACCTGCTGATCGTGCAGAACAAGTACCAGATGAAGCCGCCGCTGCCCTTCGTGCCGGGCTCGGAGTACGCGGGGATCGTCCAGGCCGTGGGCGAAGGCGTCACGCACCTCAAGGTCGGCCAGAACGTCGCCTGCCTCTCGGGCACCGGCGGCTTCGCCACCCACACGCTGGCGCCCGCGGCACTGTGCATGCCGCTGCCCGAAGGCTTCGGCCATGTCGACGCCGCCGCCTTCATCATGATCTACGCGACCTCGTGGCATGCCCTGATGGACCGCGCGCAGCTCAAGGCCGGCGAAACCGTGCTGGTGCTCGGCGCGGCGGGCGGCGTGGGCACGGCGGCCATCCAGATCGCCAAGGCGGCCGGCGCCAAGGTGATCGCGGCGGCTTCCACCGACGAGAAATGCGAGCTGTGCCGTTCGATCGGTGCCGACGCGACGATCAACTACACCACGCATGCGCTGCCGAACGGTTTCAGGGATGCCATCAAGGCCGCGACCGACGGCAAAGGCCCGGACGTCATATACGACCCGGTCGGCGGCGATTTCGCGGAACCCGCATTTCGCTCGATCGGATGGCGCGGCCGCTATTTGGTCGTGGGTTTTGCGTCGGGCCCGATTCCCTCGCTGCCATTGAACCTCACGCTGTTGAAAGGCGCGTCGCTGGTCGGCGTGTTCTGGGGCGATTTCGCCAAGCGCGAGCCGAAGGCCAACGCGCAGATGATGGCCGAATTGGCGCAATGGTATGGCCAGGGAAAGATCAAGCCGGTGATCGACAGCACGATGCCGATGGCCGAATTGAAAGCCGCCTACGCGCACATGGGCTCGCGCGGCGTCAAGGGAAAGCTCGTGATGGTGAACTGATCGCCACGGACCTGGGCATCGCGAGATGGATGTCCATGCCCGCAATAAAAAAGCCCGCGCATGCGGGCTTTTTTATTGCGGAATCGGCCAGCGCGTGTTCGCGCACCACGCTCACTTGATCTCGAAATCCGTCAGCGACTTGCCGGCGGCCAGCGCCTCGGTCACCCAGCGCGGCTTGCGGCCACGGCCACCGGACCAGGTTTCGCCGGTCGGGCTGCGGTACTTGGCGGCGGCCTTGGGCGCCGGCGTGCTCGCGGCGCGCTTGACGGAAACGGCACGGCCGGCCGAAAGCTTCAAATCCGACGCGGTCAGACCATAGTCGGCGATCTTCTTGCGAATCTCCTCGATCACCCCGGCACGTTCATGGTTGCGCAGTTCTTCGGCCTGCTTGCGCAATTGCGCGATCTGTTCGTCGTGCTTCTGGATCTGGGAATTGATATCTGCGAGCGTCGAGGCCATTGGCGAACTCCTGTAAATGAAAACGCCCGCAGTTTAATTCAGTTTGCAATTGATTTTGAGCAAACCCGAGCAGAAAAATCCGGGCCGCTTGGCGTTTTACAACAGCCGAGGGGGTAAAACGCCCCGTTCCTGGGCAAGATCGGAGGCCGGGCCAGGGTTTTGAACGCTCGGCTGCAATGGCACAGCGAAGAATTTGAATGCCGCGGTACCGCCGTGGCCCGTTTCGGCTCGCTCGCGCCTATTCGGAAGCAGGAAAGAAATGCCCGGCCCGGCATTGCATGCAAAAGGCGCTATAGCGCGCCCCAAAAGAAAAACGGCCCTGGATCGCTCCAGGGCCGTTTCTTCGGAATTCATATGGGGTGGCTGATGGGACTCGAACCCACGACGACCAGAATCACAATCTGGGACTCTACCAGCTGAGCTACAGCCACCGTAATAGAGTCCACGATTATAGCCATAAAAGCCGCGCGCCCGACCCCGGTTTGAAAGAATGATGCGCGCGGCCCACTCAACCCGCCGCCAGCGGGCCGGAGGGCGCCACCTGCGGCGCCTCCTCGTGCGCGGCGTCCTTCTGCCGGATCGAACCGTCCGATCGCTCGAAGGTGCCGATCAGCAGGCCGCTGGCGATCGCATGTGCCTTCAGTTCGTCGACCACCTCGTCCCGCCCGGGCGCCACCGAGAACTCGTGTGCCCGGTCGAGCGCGAACAACTGGAAGGCATAGCGATGCACGCCGTGCCCGGGCGGCGGATCGGGCGGCAGCCAGGCGGCCTGCAGCCCGGAGTTTCGCCCGGCATGCACCGTGTCCTGCCCTTCGTTGCCCTGGCTCGGCAGCGCCGCCTCGACCAGCCGGGTGTCGCCGGGCGGCAGGCTGACGACGATGGCATGCACCAGCGGGTTCGGCGTGGGCGAATCCGCGTCCTCCACCACCAGCAGCAGCGAGGCGGTGCCTTGCGGCACGCCCTCCCACTGCAGGGGCGGCGACAGCCCTTCGCCATCGGCCGTGTAGCGCGGCGGAATCGGCGCGTGATCGGCAAAGGCCACGCTGGTCAGCGAAATAGTGGCCATGCCTTCGCGCAGGCCGAGCGTGTTGAAAACGATCTTGTCCAGGCCGGCACGCACGCCGTGCAGGGCCTGGCCGATGACTTCGGGCAACTTTTCGAGCATGCCAAGGGTATAGCGCCCCGTTCGCCGCAGCCCTGTAGGACGCCACAGCGGGCCGGCCACAGCCGTCGGCGCCAAATCGCGCAGCCTTGCATCCCGATTCGCCGGTGCGCGCTTTCGCAGCGCCCGCGCGGCGCATCCGGCCGCTATCATGGCCGCGCCCTGCCATGCGGGCGCCGCTTCATTCACGAACCAAAGGGATCACTCATGAGCATCGTCTGGACCATCCTGATCGGCTTCGTCGTAGGTCTGGTGGCACGCGCCGTCAAGCCGGGCGACGACTCCGCGGGCTTCATCGTCACCACGCTGATCGGCATCGCGGGCTCGCTGATCGTCACCTATGTGGGCCAGTCGCTCGGCTGGTACACCGCCGGCCAGGGCGCCGGCTTCATCGCGTCGGTGCTCGGCGCGATCGTGCTGCTGATCCTCTACGGCCTCATCAAGCGCAAGAGCTGAGCAGCCGGGCCATCGGGCGGGGCCGATGCCACGCAAACCCCGCGCGCACCACCATGTCTACGTGGTCGAGCTCGACGACCGCGTCTGGAACATCGGCCGCTTCCGGCGCGCCAATCCCGACTACCAGCTCGGCAAGCCCTTCGTCTACGTGGGCATGACCGGGCTCGATCCCGACATCCGCTTCGACAAGCACAAGGCCGGCATCCAGGCCAACAGCTTCGTGCAGGACTACGGCCTGCACCTGCTGCCCGCGCTCTACGAGCGCTACAACCCGATGAACTACGAAGACGCGCGCTCGATGGAAGTCGAGCTCGGCATCGCCCTGCGCAAGGCGGGCTACGGCGTCTGGCAGGCCTGAACGCGAAGGCGCGCTTCAGGAGTAGGTGACCCAGTCCTCGTACGCCGGCCCGTCGAGATGCGGCAGCGTGTTGTAGGTCACCAGCATGTGGCGCTTGGGCGTGAAGGCGAAC
This sequence comes from Variovorax sp. GW821-FHT09B05, assembly GCF_059418265.1. Classification (NCBI taxonomy): domain Bacteria; kingdom Pseudomonadati; phylum Pseudomonadota; class Betaproteobacteria; order Burkholderiales; family Comamonadaceae; genus Variovorax; species Variovorax sp. GW821-FHT09B05. The sequence continues at coordinate 414,730 of NZ_JBWKPN010000006.1, read as the reverse complement.
TCGGTCACCGACGAATTGCGGATGCGCAGGTTGAGCTCGATCGTGGTCTCGGGACTGGTGCCCAGCACATGGCCCACCGCCGTGCTGATCGGGCCGCCGCTCGACACCACGAGCACCTTGGCCCCATGGTGCTTGTCGCGCACGTGATCGAGCGCGGTGGTCACGCCCGCGAGAAAGTCCACGTAGCTGGGCATGCCGACCGGCTTCGTGCGCCCCTGCATCCACGCGCCCAGCCCTTCGCGCAGCAGGCGGAAGTGATGCCGGTACATCTCGGGCGAATCGGGCTTCTCGAGCTTGCCTTCGTGGATCGTGGCGATCACCGCCTCGCTGTCGTACTCGTTGAGGCCGGGCCACGGCAGCACGTCGTCGCGCGTCAGACCGAGGCCCTGCGCGATGCCTTCCCAGGTCTGCCGATGCCGGCGCAAGGTGCCGGTGATCACGGCGTCGAAACGCATGCCGCGCTCGCGCCAGTACTCGCCGAGCCGCACCGACTGCCTGTGGCCCAGTTCGCTCAGGTTGTCGTAGTCGGCCGCGCCGAAGCTGGCCTGGCCATGGCGCACGAGGTAGAGAGTTCCCATGCGCGGATTCTGGCAAGAAGCGACCGCGGCGCTTGTCCCACGCGAGACGGAAAAAGCAACGGGCCGCACAAGGCGGCCCGCGAAGGGAAGAGGAAGTGCCTCGCGGCGCGACCGGTCAGCGTGCGCCGGCGAACGGCAGTCCGTCGGTCGCGGGACGCGGCACCAGGATCTCGGCCTTGTAGCGATCCTTCAGCAGGTTGTAGTAGGCGGCGTCTTCGGCGGCGGCGATCGACTGGCCGACCTGCGCGTTCTCCTGCTTCGCGACTTCCGCCGTCGGCGCGGTGCGCGGCACGGCCTTGGTCACGCGCACCACGGCATAGCCCTGCGTGCCGAGGTCGACGCCGACCAGGGTCGGCAGCTTGCTGGCGTCGGCACGCAGCGCGGCCTCGACCACCACGCCCGGCTGCGCCTTCGCATCGATGCGCGACACGGTGACGGGTGCCGCGAAGTTGGCGCCGTCGGCCTTCGTGGTCCAGGCCGCGAGCTTGGCCTCGCCCTCGGTCTTCGCAAGGGCTGCCGCGCGTTCGGTGACGAGCTGCGCACGGATCTTGTCCTTCACGTCGGCCAGCGGGATCGGATGCGCGGCCGAGTACTGGGTCACGCGGCCCGAGGCGAGCTGGTTGGTGCCGACCTCGATCGCTTCGGTGTTCTGCTTGCGGCTCAGCGAATCGGGCGAGAACAGCGCGCTCAGGAAGTTGCGGCTCGCGAGCGGCCCGGTCGCACCGGGCGCGGCCGTGCGGCCGATATTGGTCGCGGTCTGGATCGTGAGCTTGAGCTTCTCGGCGGCCGGCTTGAGGCTGTCGGGCTGCTGGTACACGGCATCGGTGAAGGTCTCGGCAGCCTTGGCGAACTCCTGCGTGGCCTGCTGGGCACGGTAGTCGTTCTCGAGGGTGGCACGCACCTGCTCGAACGGCGGTACCACGGCCGGCTTGATGTCGTCCAGGCGGATGATGTGATAGCCGAACTCGGTCTCGACGACGTTGCTGATCTCGCCCTTCTTCAACGCGAACATCGCGTCTTCGAAAGGCTTGACCATCGCGCCGCGCGTGACGAAGTCGAGGTCGCCGCCCTTCTCTGCCGAGCCCGGGTCCTGTGAGTTCTTGCGCGCGACATCGGCGAAGGTGTTGGGCGCCTTGCGCACGTCGGCCAGCAACTGCTCGGCCTTGGCCTTCGCCTTGGCGCGATCGGCTGCCGGCGCGCTGGCGGCCGCGGTGATCAGGATGTGGCTCGCACGGCGTTCTTCCTTGGTGCCGAAGCGCGAGGTGTTCTGGTCGTAATAGCTCTTGAGCTCGGCCTCGTTGACCGTCACGTTCTTCTTGGCCGCTTCGAGGTCGAGCAGCAGGTACTCGATGCTCGCCTGCTCGGGCGCCTGGAACTGCGACGTGTGGTCCTTGTAGTAGGTCTCGATGTCGGCATCGCTGACCGTGACCTTCGACGCGAAGCCCTCGGGCGCGAAGCGCGACACCTGGATCTCGCGCTGCTCGTAGAACGCGTTGATGGTGGCGGCGGCCAGCGCGGGCGGCGTGAAGGTGGTGCCCGATACGCCCAGCAGCAGTTGCTGCGTGGCGAGTTCGGCGCGCATCGACGCTTCGTACTGCTCGGGGGTGCGGCCGGTCACGCGCTGGAAGGCGTCGCGGTCGAACTTGCCCTCGGGCGTGCGGAAGGTCGCGAGGCCCGGATCCTGCGCGAAGATGCGCGAGAGGCGCTCCTCGGAGACCGTCATGTTGGCCTTGTTGGCCGCAACCGTCAGCACGCGGTCGCGAACCATCTTCTCGAGCGTGGCGTAGCGCAGCGCATCGGAGTCGAGCACCAGCGGGTCGACGTTGGGCGACTGCTGGCGGATGCGGTCGGTTTCCACGCGATGCTGCGCATCCCATTCGGGCCGCGTGATGCTGGCGCCATCGACATGCGCGACGGCCTCGTCCTTGGAAAAGCCCTGGTAGCGCTCGACGCCGAACAGCACGAACGACGGGATGATCAGCAAGAACAAGACAATCATCATGATCTTGTTGTACTTGCGGAAGAAATCAAACATGCTTGAACACTCTCATGCGGTGGCTGTCGGACGGCAATAAAAAAGGCGAACCGTTGTTCGCCTTTGCATCGGGTGGTGGTGGGTGCTGAGGGGCTCGAACCCCCGACCTACGCCTTGTAAGGGCGCCGCTCTACCAGCTGAGCTAAGCACCCCACCGGGAATACTTTTCTTCCGAGTTCTCGTCGTCGACTTAGTTCAACGCGTCCTTGAGGGCCTTGCCGGGACGGAACTTCGGAATCTTGGCGGCCTTGATTTTAATCGCGTCGCCGGTGCGGGGATTGCGACCCGTACGGGCCGCACGTTTACCAACTGCAAAAGTACCGAAACCGACGAGCGACACGGAGCCGCCCTTCTTGAGCGTTGTACGAATGGCGCCGATGGTGGATTCGAGCGCGCGCGTGGCGGCTGCTTTGGAAATATCGGCGTTCTTTGCGATGTGCTCAATCAGTTCGGTCTTGTTCACAAGGGCCCCTTGTAGAAAAAAGTTGGTCGGCTTTCGTCGGCTGGCGAGTCGGTCGCGACGTGGTGCGACGCAGAAGCTTGGCAGGCCTGACGCCCCGGCAGCGCGCTGCCATCGGGGATTACAACCACTGGCCTGCGGGGTGTCAATACGACATCAGCCCGTGCGGCGCAGCGGAGCGCGCGATTCTAGGGGCGTTTCGCGAAGACCTTTTTCCGCCGGGGCCGCAGCCGTCTCACAAGGCCTCGGCGATCGCTTTTCCGAGGTCGCTGGTGCTCGCCTTGCCACCGATATCGGGTGTGCGCGGCGCACCGCTTCCGGGCGCGAGCACCTTCTCGATGGTCGACAGGATCGCGTCGTGCGCGTCCTTGTGGCCGAGGAACTCCAGCATCATCGCGCCGCACCAGATCTGGCCGATCGGGTTGGCGATCCCCTTGCCCGCGATGTCGGGCGCCGAGCCATGCACCGGTTCGAACAGCGAGGGCGTGGTGCGCTCGGGGTTGAGGTTGGCGCTCGGCGCGATACCGATGGTGCCGGTGCAGGCCGGTCCCAGGTCGGACAGGATGTCGCCGAACAGGTTGCTCGCCACCACCACGTCGAAGAAGTCGGGCCGCTGCACGAAGTGCGCGGTGAGGATGTCGATGTGGAACTTGTCGAGCGTCACGCCCGGATAGGCCTTCGCCATCTCGGCCACGCGCTCGTCCCAGTAGGGCATGGTGATCGAGATGCCGTTCGACTTGGTGGCACTGGTCAGGTGCTTCTTCGTACGCGACTGCGCGAGCTCGAACGCGAACTTGAGCACGCGGTCCACGCCCACGCGCGACATCACGGTTTCCTGCACAACGATCTCGCGCGGCGTGCCTTCGTACATGCGCCCGCCGATGCTCGAGTACTCGCCCTCGGTGTTCTCGCGCACGATGTACATGTCGATCTCGCCGGGCTGGCGCGGCGAGCCGTCGCGGCGCACCACCGGTGCGACGATGCCGGGCATGAGGCGCGCGGGACGCAGGTTGATGTACTGGTCGAACTCGCGGCGGAACAGCAGCAGCGAGCCCCACAGCGAGATGTGGTCGGCGATCTTCTCGGGCCAGCCGACCGCGCCGAAGAAGATGGCGTCGTGGCCGCCGATCTGGTCCTTCCAGTCGTCGGGCAGCATCTTGCCGTGCTTCTCGCAGTAGTCCCAGCTCGAGAAGTCGAAGTGGTCGAACTTCAGGTCGATGCCGAACTTGCGCGCCGCCGCATCGAGCACGCGCACGCCCTCGGGCGTGGTTTCCTTGCCGATGCCGTCGCCGGCGATGACTGCGATTCTGTGGGTGGTCATGGTCTGGGTCCTTCCGATGGGATGAGCGGTGCAAAGAAGTCGAGTGCCTCGGCGAGCAGTTCGCCCGGCGCCTCCTCGGGAACGTAGTGGCCGCAGGGCAGCGCATGCCCCTCGACCCGGTCGGCGCGCTCGCGCCACAGCGCCAGCACGTCGAAGGCGCGGCCGACCACGCCGTGCGCGCCCCACAGCACGCGCAGCGGCATCGCGAGCCGCGCGCCCGCGGCGATGTCGGCGCGGTCGTGATCGAGGTCGATGCCGGCCGAAGCGCGGTAGTCCTCGCAGATGGATTCGGCGCTGCCCGGGATGGCCGCGCAGCGCTCGTACTCCGCGAGCACCTCGGGCGCGAAGGGCGCGAGCCCCGCGTGGCGTCCGCCCATCACGCTGCGCACGTAGCGCACCGGATCGGAGGCGATCAGCGCCTCGGGCAGCGGCGGCGGCTGGATCAGGAAGAACCAGTGCCAGTAGGCGCGCGCGAAGGCTTCCGAGGTGTGCTCGTACATGGCGAGCGTGGGCGCGATGTCGAGCAGCAGCATGCGCTCGACCGCCGCCGGATGGTCGGCCGCGAGCCGGTGCGCCACGCGCGCGCCGCGGTCGTGCGCGAGCACGCCGAAGCGTTCGAAGCCGTGATGGCGCATCGCCGCGAGCGCATCGAGCGCCATCGCGCGCTTGCTGTGGTTCTCGTGCGCGGCATCTGCGGCGGGCCGGCCCGAATCGCCGTAGCCGCGCAAATCGATCGCCACCACGGTGAAGCGCTCGGCCAGTGCGGGCGCGACACGGTGCCAGATGGCGTGCGTCTGCGGGTGTCCGTGCAGCAGCAGCAAGGGTGCGCCATGGCCGCCGATGCGGCCGTGCACGCGCACGCCATCGCGTTCGATGTCGAAGACGGGAAAGTCGAGGAAGGAGGCGGTCACGCGGCGATTGTGCGTTGCGCACCCGGGTCCATCAAGCAACAATCGGCCAATTCATACTTTCCGTTCTGGCATGAATTCATTGGCACTGGAGCGCGGCGACCTGCAACTGGCGCTGGCCATCCGCGAACACGGCAGCCTCGCGGGCGCGGCCGGCGCGCTCGACGTCGTGCCCTCGGTGGTCACCAAGCGGCTCGGCGCGCTCGAGGCGCGGCTGGGCCAGCGGCTGTTCGACCGCACCACGCGCCGGCTCAGCGTCACGGCCGAAGGCGAGGCCGTGTGCCGGCATGCGAAGCAGCTGCTCGAAGGCTTCGCGGCGCTCGAGGGCGAGCTCGGCGAGCGCCAGAACGAGCTCACGGGCGCGGTGCGGCTGGCCGCCACCTTCGGCTTCGGCCGGCGCTGGCTCGGTCCGGCACTGGCGGAATTCCAGGCCGGCCACCCGGCCCTGCGCATCGAACTGCAACTGACCGAGCGCCTGCCCGACCTGGGCGCCGAAGGCTACGACGGCGCGCTGTGGTTGTGGGCGGTGCAGCAGCGCCACGCCTCGGACTGGGTTTCGCGCCGCATCGCGCGCAACCAGCGCGTGCTGGCGGCCGCGCCCTCCTACCTCGCGCGCCGCGGTACGCCGGCCAGCGTCGAGGCCCTGGCCACGCACGACTGCCTGGTCGCGCGCGAGAACGGCGAGATCCACCGGCAGGAGTACGCGCTGTGGTCGCTGCGGCACGGCCGCGACGGCAGCACGGCGCGCGTGCGGGTGCAAGGGCCGCTGTCGAGCAATTCGGGCGAGATGGTGCGCGACTGGTGCCTGGCGGGCCACGGGATCATGCTGCGCAGCCTCTGGGACATCGCGCCGCAGCTGGCCTCGGGCGCGCTGGTTCGGGTGCTACCGCAGTACGCGATGCCCGATGCCGACATCCACTGGATCGCGCCCTGGCGGCCGAAAACGCCGCGGCGGGTGCGGCTGCTGGTCGACCACCTGGCCAAGCGCTTTCGTGGCGAGCCCTGGAAGCCGGCGCGCTAGGCGAAAGCCCCGAGCCTCAGCGGGCCGCGCGCACCACCAGGCTCACGCCCACCGCCGTGAGCGCCGTGCCCAGCAGCGTGGCCAGCGTGATCTGCTCGCGAAACAGCAGCCAGGCCATGAGGGCCGTGCAAGGCGGCACCAGGTAGAGCAGGCTCGTGACCGCGGTCGCGGTGCCGCGCTGGATCAGTATGTAGAGCAGCGAACTCCCACCCAGCGAGAGCGCGAGCACCGACCAGGCCATCGCGCCGATCGAATGCGCGTTCCACGCGATGGCCGCGGGCTCGAGCAGCGCGAACGGCAAGGTCACGACCACGGCCGCCGCCATCTGCACCGCGCTGGCGCTGCGCACGTCGCAGGGCGCGACGAAGCGCTTCTGATAGAGAGTGCCTGCGGTGATTGCCCCCAGCGCCATGAGTGCCAGGCTCATGGTCTCGGCATTGACCTCCGAGCCGTCGCCCAACTTGCGCCACACCACCAGCACCAGCCCGGCGAAGCCCAGCGCGAGACCCAGCCACTGCCGTGGCGACACGCGCCCGCCGTTGAAGGACATCCAGATCGCGGTCAGCACCGGCTGGATGCCGACCAGCAGCGCGACCAGCCCCGAGCCCATGCCCGCGCGCACCGCGGCCCAGACCCCGCCGAGGTAGCCGGCCTGCATCAGGATGCCCGTGACCGCGAGGTGCCCCCACTGCGCCCGCGTCGATGGCCAGGCCACGCGCGCCAGCGCGACCCACAGGCCGAAGCAGAGGAACGAGAGCACGAAGCGCACGGCCAGGAACTTGAAGGGCGGTGCATGCGGCATGCCGTAGCGCGCGACGATGAAGCCGGTGCTCCAGATCAGCACGAAGACCGCGGGCATGGCCCGCAACCAGCCCGCCTCGCGGGCTGAGGCGGCGCTCATTTGGCCCGGGCCCGGATCTCGGGAATGGCCTTTTGCAGGTAATAGACCATCGACCACACGGTGAGCACGGCCGAGACCCAGATCAGCCACTGGCCCCACAGGCCGGTGTCGATGAAGCCGAACAGCTGCCCGTCGTAGAGCAGGAACGGGATCGCGACCATCTGCACCGTCGTCTTGACCTTGCCGATCATGTGCACCGCCACGCTCTTGCTGGCGCCGATCTGGGCCATCCATTCGCGCAGCGCCGAGATCGCGATCTCGCGGCCGATGATGATCAGCGCCACGAACACGTCAGCCCGGTTCAGGTGCACCAGCACCAGCAGCGAGGCGCAGACCAGGAACTTATCGGCCACCGGGTCGAGGAAGGCGCCGAAGGCCGAGGTCTGGTTGAGCTTGCGCGCCAGGAAGCCGTCGAGCCAGTCGGTGGCCGCGAACACGATGAACATGACCGTGGCGATCACATTGCGCATCGGGTCGGCGATGGGCAGGTAGAACACGCCGACGATCAGGGGGATCGCGACGATGCGCGTCCAGGTCATGATGGTCGGCAGGGTCCAGAACATGCGCTCGATTGTGTCACGCGAAAACGATGGATTCGAGAACGGGGGCAAAGCCGTGCCGGCGGCCTCCCCCCGCGGCGTCAAGTTCAGTGCAGCGCACGGTAGATTTCCTCGGCCAGGTCGAAGGCGATGCCCTCGACCGAGGCGATGTCCTCCACGCTGGCCGCCGCCACGCCGCGGATGCCGCCGAAGCGCTGCAGCAGCCGGGCCCGGCGCTTCGGGCCGATGCCCGGGATGTCCTCGAGCTGGCTGCCGCCCACGCGCACCTTGGCGCGCTTGGCGCGCATGCCGGTGATGGCGAAGCGGTGCGCCTCGTCGCGGATCTGGGCCACCAGCATCAGCGCCGCCGAATCCTTGCCGAGGTAGACCTTCTCGCGGCCGTCGGCGAACACCAGCTCCTCGAGGCCGACCTTGCGGCCCTCGCCCTTCTCGACCCCGACGATCAGCGACAGCGGCAGGCCGAGCTCGCTGAACACCTCGCGCGCCATCGACACCTGGCCCTTGCCGCCATCGACCAGCACCAGCTCCGGCATGCGCGCGCCCCGGGCCCGGGCCGGCGCCGCGGCACCCTCGACACCCTCGGCGCCTTCGCTCTCGGCATCGCCGGGCGGCAGCGCCTCGGTCTCGGCGGCCATCGCCTCGGCCAGCTTGCCGTAGCGGCGATGGAGCACCTGGCGCATCGCCGCATAGTCGTCGCCGGGCGTGATGCCGTCGATGTTGTAGCGGCGGTATTCCTTGTTCTGCATCGCGTGGTGCTCGAACACCACGCACGAGGCCTGCGTGGCCTCGCCCGCGGTGTGCGAGATGTCGAAGCACTCGACGCGGAAGTTGTCGAGGTCCTCGCTCGCGAGTTCCAGCGCATCGGCCAGCGCGCGGGTGCGGGCCTGCTGCGAGCCCTCCTCGGCCAGCAGCCGCGCCAGTTGCAGGCTGGCGTTCTTCTCGGCCATCTCGAGCCAGTGGCGGCGCTGCTCGCGCGGCTGGAACACGGCCGTCACGCGCGTGCCCGACTGCAGCGACACCGCCTCGATCAGCTCGCGGCCCACGGTTTCGCTGAGCACCAAAGTGGCCGGCACCGGCACGTCGATGTAGTGCTGCGCGATGAAGGCCTCGAGCACCTGCACCTCGACCGAATCGGTGACGGCGGGGGCTCCCTCGCCCTCGTCGTTGTCGAGCTCGCCGTGCTGCATCAGCGAGGCATCCTCGACGTGCACCGGGAAATAGGGCCGGTCGCCCAGGTGACGGCCGCCGCGCACCATGGCCAGGTTCACGCAGGCCTTGCCGCCCTGCACCTTGACCGCGAGGATGTCCACGTCCTTGTCGGAGGCGATCTCGATCGACTGCTGGTGCAGCACGCGCGAGATCGCCGACATCTGGTTGCGCAGCTCGGCCGCCTGCTCGAACTCCAGCTTCTCGGCATGCGAGGTCATGCGCTGCTCGAGCGTGGTGAGCACCAGTTGCGTGTCGCCGCGCAGGAAGGCCTCGGCGCTCGCCACGTCCTGCGCGTAAGCCTCGGTCGAGATGTGGCCCACGCAGGGACCGGTGCAGCGCTTGATCTGGTAGAGCAGGCAGGGCCGGGTGCGGTTGGCGTAGACCGTGTCCTCGCAGGTGCGCAGCTTGAACACCTTCTGCAGCAGCTGGATCGACTCCTTGACGGCCCAGGCGCTCGGGTACGGCCCGAAGTAGCGGTGCTTCTTGTCGACCGCGCCGCGGTAGTAGGCCAGCCGTGGAAACTGGTGCGAGGCGATCTTCAGGTAGGGGTAGCTCTTGTCGTCGCGAAACAGGATGTTGTAGCGCGGCTTGAGCGTCTTGATGAGGTTGTTCTCGAGCAGCAGCGCCTCGGCCTCGGAGCGCACCACGGTGGTTTCCATGCGCGCGATCTTCGAGATCATGTGGCCGATGCGCGTGCCGCCGTGGCTCTTCTGGAAGTAGTTGGCGACCCGTTTCTTGAGGTTGCGCGCCTTGCCCACGTAGAGCACGGCGCCACCGGCGTCGAAGTAGCGGTAGACGCCCGGCAGCTGCGGCAGGGCCGCCACTTCGCTGAGCAGTTGATCGGAATGCACGTCTGACATGGCGGCTATTGTGGCGCGCGGCGCGCGGCCCCATGGCGCGCCTGCGCGCAAACCCCGTGGTGGGTGGAATGAAATGTGCTGATGATGGATGCGGGCGCGAGGAGCGCCCGTCTCGTTTCAACACAACTACTCGGGAAACTCTCTCCATGACGAAGAAGATCCAGTCGCGCGCCTGGTGGGCGCTCTCGCCCCTGGCGGTGGCATTGACGGTGGCCGGTTGCGGCGGCGGCGGTGGCGGCCAGGACAACGCCGCGCTGATCGCGACGATCGCCGCCATCAACGCAGCCAACACTCCGCCGCCACCGCCCGCAGCCGACAAGGGCTGCCTGATCGGCGACAGCGGCACGCAGGTGGTGGTGGGCTCGGGCGACCCCGGCGATCCGGCCGCGCCCGAACCGGCCTCGGGCTACGTGGTCGGCCACAAACTGGTCTACGCGAAGAACTACATGGTGGTGGCCAACCACCCGCTGGCCACGCGCGCGGGTTGCGACGTCCTCAAGGCCGGCGGTAGCGCTGTCGACGCAGCCGTCGCGGTGCAGGCGGTGCTGGGGCTGGTCGAACCGCAGTCCAGCGGCCTGGGTGGCGGCGCCTTCATGCTGCACTACGACGCGAAGACCAAGAAGGTGCAGGCCTACGACGGACGCGAGATGGCGCCCGCCGCGGCCACCGAGAACTACCTGCGCTACGCGGTGCAGACCGATCCCGCCAGCGGACTGCCCAAGCCCAACGCGCGCGCCAGTGGCCGCGCGGTCGGCACGCCGGGCGCCGTGCGCATGCTCGACGTCGCTTATAAGGACCACGGCAAGCTGCCATGGAAGGACCTTTTCAGCTACGGCATCACGCTGGCCTCCGATGGTTTCCCGATCGGTGGCCGCATGGCCGCAGCGATCTCCTCGTCGGCCTCCAACCTCAAGCGCGACGCCGACGCGACGGCTTATTTCTTCAACGACGACGGCACGCCGAAGGCATTGGGCACCAAGCTCAAGAATCCGGCCTACGCCAAGACGCTGACCACGCTCGCCAACGAGGGCGCCAACGCGTTCTATACCGGCCCCATCGCTCAGGCGATCGTCGACAAGATCGGCATCACCACCGCGGCCAACGACGGCTCGGCCATCACGCCCGGCGTGACGACCATGGCCGACATGGCCAACTACGTGGCCAAGCGTCGCGACCCGGTCTGCGGCACCTACCGTGACTACTACGTCTGCAGCATGTCGCCGCCCTCGTCCGGCGGCATCGCGGTGGTGCAGGCGCTCGGCATCCTCGAGACCTTCAACCTGGGCCTGTACAAGCCCAGCGCGATCGACATCGAAGGCGGCAAGCCCAGCGTGATGGGCGTGCACCTGGTGAGCGAGGCCGAACGCCTGGCCTACGCCGACCGCGACAAGTACGTGGCCGACACCGACTTCATCCCGCTGCCCGGCGGCTCGGCCGACACGATGCTCAACAAGCCGTACCTGCAGAAGCGGGCCAGCCTGATCAGCCTGTCCAAGAGCATGGGCGTGGCCGCGGCCGGCGACCTCGGCAGCGTGCCGCTGGGCATCGACAAAACCGAGGAGCATGGCACGACCCACTTCACCGTGGTCGACAAGCAGGGCAACGTGGTGACGATGACGACCACGGTCGAGAGCACGCTGGGCTCGTTCCACATGACGCAGGGCTTCATGCTGAACAACCAGCTGACCGACTTCTCGGCCAACCCGAACGACACCACCGACCCGAGCATCAAGGTCGCCAACCGGGTCGCCCCGGGCAAGCGTCCGCGCAGCACGATGGCGCCGACCCTGGTGTTCAAGAAGAACACCGACGGCAGCATGGGCGAGTTCGTGATGGGCACCGGCTCGCCGGGCGGCGGCACGATCATCCAGTACGTGGTGAAGACCGTGGTCGGCGCGCTCGACTGGGGCCTCGATGCGCAACAGGCGACCTCGCTGGTCGACTTCGGCGCCACCAACAGCGTGACCACCAACGTGGGCGGCGAGCACCCAGCCATCGACACCTCGAACTCGGGCAACAACGATCCGCTGATCGCCGGCCTGCGCGCGCTGGGCCACACGGTGAACTTCGGCGCCCAGTCCAGCGGCATCAGCACCATCATCCGCACCAACGTCGGTGGCCAGCCGGTGCTCACGGGCGGTGCCGATCCGCGGCGCGAAGGCATCGTGCTCGGCGATACCTTCACGCCCTGATCCGGGCCCGAAGCCCGGCGACGCCTACTTCGCGAGTTCGCTCACCAGCCGGTAGAGGAACTCGCGCCCGTCGTAGAGCCGCTGGATCTCGATGCGTTCGTCCAGCCCGTGGGCGCGCGCATCCGAGGGCTCGAGGAACATGCCGGTCACGCCGTACATCGGAATGCCGGCATTGCGCAGGAAGCGGCTGTCGGTGGCGCCCGTGCTCATCGCGGGAATCACCGGCACGCCCGGCCACATCTGCTCGGTCAGTCGCTCCACCGTCTTCACCAGGTCGCCCTGCAGCGGCGACGCCGGGCTGCGCAGCGGCTTGCCGAGGTTGCGCACCACGATCTTGTCGTTGCCCACGGCCTGGGTCAGCAGGCGCTCGACCTCGTCCGGATCGTCGTGCGGCAGGATGCGGCAGTTGACCGTGGCCTTGGCCGACTGCGGCAGCGCGTTCTCGGCATGGCCGGCCTGCACCATGGTCGCCACGCAGGTGGTGCGCAGCTGGGCGTTGTAGGCCGGGTTGGCCGTCATGCGCTCGAGCACGCCGGCGTCGGGGTTGCCGGTGCCGATGGCGCGCATGTCCTCGGCCAGCTGGCCGGTGGCGAAGGGCGCGCTGCGCGCGAAATAGGTCTTCGTCACGTCGGCGAGCTTGATCGGGAAGGCGTAGTTGCCCAGCCGCTCCAGGCCGGCCGACAGCGCGTAGATCGGGTTGTTCTTCGTCGGCACCGAGCTGTGGCCGCCGACGTCGCGCGCCTCGAGCATGTAGGTGGTGTACATCTTCTCGGCCACCTGCAGCCGATGCAGGTTCGGCTTGCCGTTGCGCAGTTCGCCGCCGCCGCCCTCGTTGATGCCGAACTCGGCCTGCAGCAGCTCGGGCTTGTTGTTGATGAGCCAGAAGGCGCCGTTGCTCAGCGCATCGCCGCGCTCCTCGTCCGCGGTCAGCGCGAGGATGATGTCGCGGCTGGGCTTGAAGCCCTCCTGCTTCAGTTGCCCGAGCACGGACACCAGCGCCGAGGCCATGGCCTTGTCGTCGATGGAACCGCGCGCCGTGAAGTAGCCGCCCGACTCCTGCAGCTTGAACGGGTCGGTCTTCCAGTCCTCGCGCCGGGCCTCGACCACGTCGATATGGGCCAAGAGCAGCAACGGCTTCTTCGAGCCGTCGCCCTTGAAGCGCATCACGAGGTTGCCCTTCTTGGGGAAGGGCTCGAGGATCTGGATGTCCGCGGGCGCGAAACCCGCTTCGACCAGGCGTTTTTCCATCGCGCGCGCGGCCTGCGTGTTGTCGCCCACCGAGTGGGTGGTGTTGATCTCGATGAGCTCCTTGTAGATCTCGCGGAAGCGCTGCTGCTGCGGCGTGAGCGTCTGGGCCGCCGCCGTGGCGAGGCCGCCGAGCGCGAGGGACAGGGCCAGCGCGCTGCGCAACGTGCGCAGTCGCGAGGTCGCGGGCAAGGCGGCGCCGGGGTGGCGGGCGCGGATCTTCTTCAGGCTCATTCGCTCTCTCCGTTGTGGTTGTGGTGTGCGGCCAGCATAGCGACGGCCCCGCGCGAGGGCCATTCAGAAGAAAGGCGCAAGGTGCACACTCGCGGCCATGCAACGCGACTGGGACATCTTCTGCAAGGTCATCGACAACCATGGCGACCTCGGCGTCTGCTGGCGGCTCGCACGCCAGCTCGCCGGCCTCGGCGAACAGGTACGGCTCTGGGTCGACGACGCCAGCGCGCTGGCCTGGATGGCGCCCGAAGGCTGCGCGGGCGTGCGCGTGATCGACTGGAGCGATCCGGCCGCGGTGAGCGCGGCCGCGGCCGAGCCGGCGCCCCAGGTGCTGATCGAGGCCTTCGGCTGCGACCCGGCGCCCGCGCTGATCGCGCGCTTCGCCGCAGCCTCGGCCGCCGACGGTGCCCCGCGCGCCTGGATCAACCTCGAATACCTTTCGGCCGAACCCTATGTGGAGCGGCTGCATGGCCTGCCCTCGCCGGTCTTCAGGGAACCGGGCGCCGGGCTCACCAAGCGCTTCTTCTATCCAGGCTTCACCCCGGCCACCGGCGGCCTGCTGCGCGAACCGGACCTGGCCCGGCGGCGCGCGGCCTTCGATCGCGCTGCCTGGCTCGCGCAACGGCAATTGCCCTGGCGCGAAGGCGAACGCCTGGTGTCGTTGTTCTGCTACGAGCCGCCGGCCCTGGCCGCGCTGCTGGCGCAACTGGCCGATGACGGCACGCCGACCCGGCTGCTGGTGACGCCGGGCCGGGCGACCGAAGCTGTCAGGGCCTGCCTTTCGAGCACGGAATGGCTCGAACGCTCGCCCCGCCGTGCGAGTGCGCTATCGATTTCATACCTGCCGCACCTCGACCAGCCCGATTTCGACCACCTGCTCTGGGCCTGCGACCTGAACTTCGTGCGCGGCGAGGATTCGCTGGTGCGCGCCCTCTGGGCCGGCGCGCCGCTGGTCTGGCAGATCTATGCGCAGGACGACGACGCGCACCACGTGAAGCTGAACGCCTGGCTCGACTGGCTGGCAGCGCCGGCCTCGATGCGGCGCGTCCACCACGCCTGGAACGGCTTCGGCAACGCGGCCCTGTCGCTCGCCGACATCGGCGAAGAATGGCGTCTTGCCGTGACCCGAGGGCGCGAGCGCCTGCTCGCGCAGGACGATCTCGTGACCCAACTGCAGCATTTCGTCGCCGGAAAAAGCTAAAATAGCGGGCTTTGCGGATTTCGGCCCGGATCCTGGGAAATTCCTGGGGGTTCGAGATGCACTCCGCTGAACCTGCCGCGGGACATGTACCGCGGGGCTTTTTCCAACCGGCACTCCTGCCCGGATTCTGGAAGTCCTGCGCACCGAGCGGCTTACATCCAGAGACCCTGATATGAAAATCGCTCAAGAAATCCGCGCCGGCAACGTCATCATGCACGGCAAGGATCCGATGGTCGTGCTCAAGACCGAATACAGCCGCGGCGGCCGCAACAGCGCCACCGTGCGCATGAAGATGAAGAGCCTGATCGCCAACTTCAACACCGAAGTGGTCTTCAAGGCCGACGACAAGATCGACCAGATCGTGCTCGAGAAGAAGGACTGCACCTACTCCTACTTCGCCGACCCGATGTATGTCTGCATGGACGCCGACTACAACCAGTACGAAGTCGAAGCCGAGAACATGGGCGACGCCCTGAACTACCTCGAAGACGGCATGGCCGTCGAAGTGGTGTTCTACGACGGCAAGGCCATCTCGGTCGAACTGCCGACCAGCGTCGAGCGCGAAATCACCTGGACCGAGCCGGCCGTCAAGGGCGACACCTCGGGCAAGGTCCTGAAGCCCGCCAAGATCGCCACCGGCTTCGAAGTGCCCGTGCCGCTGTTCGTCTCGCAAGGCGACAAGATCGAAATCGACACGCGCACCGGCGAATACCGCAAGCGCGTCTGAGCGCCGCCTTCCCCGGCTGACCACCACCCGCAAGAGGCTCCGCAAGGAGCCTTTTGTCTTTGCGGCCCGTCCGCACGCAACGAATCCCGCGCTGCACAATCCCATCCTTATGACCAACAGCACGCACGACCTTCACGACAAGCGCCTCGCCGACGCCTGGGCCACGCTCCAGTCCCATGCCGACAAGGGGCTGCCGCTCGATCCCGATCCCTCGCGCATCGCCTTCGCCGATCCCGAGTTCCTGCTGCGCCGCGAAACCCGCGGCGTGCGCATGCAGCTCGAGCTGATGAAGCCCGACATCGAGCAGCGCGCCCACGGCATCGAGAACACCATCGTGGTCTTCGGCAGCGCGCGCTTCCGCAGCGAGGAAGAAGCCGCCGCGCTGATCGTCGAGGCCGACAAGGCCGGCGACACCGCCGCGGCCGAGCGCTGGCGCCGGCTGGCGCGCAGCTCGCACTACTACGAGAAGGCGCGCACCTTCGGCAAGCTGGTCGCGCGCCACAGCGAGAACAAGGAGCCGCAGGACAAGCTCTTCATCTGCACCGGCGGCGGCCCCGGCATCATGCAGGCGGCCAACCGCGGCGCGCACGAGGCCGGCGGCCTGTCGGTCGGCCTGGCCATCGCGCTGCCGATGGAGGAAGCGGCCAATCCCTACGTCACGCCAGCGCTGAGCTTCAAGTTCCACTACTTCGCGATCCGCAAGATGCATTTCATGATGCGTGCGAAGGCGCTGGTGGCGTTCCCGGGCGGCTTCGGCACGCTCGACGAACTGTTCGAGGTGATCACGCTGGTGCAGACGCGCAAGTCGAAGCCGGTGCCGATCGTGCTGTTCGGTTCGGACTACTGGAAGCGCCTGATCGACTTCGACTTCCTGGTCGACGAAGGCGTGATCTCGCCCGGCGACGTCAAGCTCTTCGAGTACGTGGACGCGCCCGAAGACGCGTGGGAAGCGATCAAGCGCTTCTACAAGCTCTGATCCGGCACGGGCTCACCGACTAGGCGGCCTCGTCGTCGCCATCGTCGTCATCGGGCCGCAGCGCGTGCTCGAAGAAGCGCGTGAGCGCCTTGGCACGCCGGCGCCGCTCGGGCCCCGGCCCGGTCGCGAGGCCCATGGCCACGGCATCGTCGGCCACGCCGTGCAGCGCATTGAACAGGATCACGGCCGTGAGCGTCGGGTCCTCGACCTCCCACACGCCGGCCGCGTCGCCATGCTTGAGCAGGCCGACCAGCTGCGTGATGACCGCGTTGTCGTTGCGCATGCGCCGGTCCTCGGGCCGGTACTCGTGGAACACCACGTCGTGCAGCGCGACGTTGTCGAGGTAGGTCTCGAGCCCCGTCTCGACCCAGGCCTTGATGCGGCCATGGTGGTCCTCGGGACGGTGGCGGTCCATCGCCTCCTGCAGCCGCGCGCAGAAGCTGTCGACGAAGCGCTGCTGCAGCGCGCCGAGCAACGCCTCCTTCGACGGGAAGTACAGATAGAAGGTGCCCTTGGCCACCTGCGCGCCGGCCGCGATGTCGTCGATGCTGGTGGTGGCGATGCCCTTCTCGATGAACAGCCGCTCGGCCGCGTCCATCAGCGCCGCGGCGCGGGTTTCGGGCGCCTTGACGCGGCGGCGCGGTTCGGACGCCTCCGAAGGCGGTGACGGGTCCGCCGCATCGGGCGTGGAAGAAGTGATGGTGCGGCGCCCCGTCGTCATTCGGTTCCCTCAGGTTGTGGCTGCGGCGGCACGTGCCGCCGCGATGGCCGCGTTCACCGCGGCCGCGTCGAGCGCCAGGCCGCGCGGCGCCAGCACGCGCTCGCCGAGCCAGGCGATGGCCTCGTCGGTGCGCGCGAAGGTGTCGGCCGGCACGCCGAAGAGCTTCTCGACATTCATCTTGCGGATTTTCTCGTATTGATCGGGCGGCACCACGCTGGCCATGCCCATCATATGGCGCCGGATGTCGGCGCCGCGCGCCTGCAGCCACTGCTTCGCGCTCTGCGCGCTGCCCTCGGGATGCACCAGCGCGTCGGCGTCGGCGAACACGCGCAGCGAAGCAAAAGGCTCGCCACGGTCGAGCCAGCGGTTCCAGTCCTCGGTGAAGACCTGCATGTCCTCGAGGGTCTGCAACCCCGAAGACACGCTGATGACCAGCGGCCACTGGCCGAGTTCGTGATGGATCATGGACAACTCCTTGATGACGGTCCGGGAACGAAGAACGGGAAGGCGACGCGCGGACAGGCGCAGCGGCACGCGCGCGGCGGGCATGGAGAGAAGCTCCTCAGGCGCGGGCCGGCAGCGCGGCGGTGCGCGGCCTGACGCCGAGCAGCAGCCCGGCCGCCAGCAGGCCGGCCAGCCCGGCACAGGCCACGGCCGCATGGAAGCCGCCGGCCAGCGCACCCGACACCAGGCCATGGGCCAGCGAAGGATCGAGCGCGCCCAGCGCGGCGGTGTCGTGCCGCGCCACGGCGGCCACCGCCATCTCCTGCGCGCGCGCCGCCGGCAGGCCGCTGCGCTCGAGTGCCGCCGCCAGCAGCGCGGTGGCGCGGCCGCTCATCAATGTGCCGAGCAGCGCGATGCCGATCAGCATGCCGGCCTGGCGCAGCGCGTTCATCGTGGCCGAGGCCATGCCCGAGCGCTGCGCCGGCACCGAGGCGATCACCGCCGTGCTGGTGGCCGGCACCGCGAGCCCCGTGCCGGCGCCGAGCACCACGAACAGCAGTGCGAGCACCACGTAGGGCGTGTCGGCCGCCAGCAGCGTCATCGCGAGCATCGCGGCGCCGATCAGGCCGTAGCCCGCCACCATCAGCGCGTGGACGCCGTGGCGCCGCGACAGCCGGCCGAACTGCGAGGACACGATGCCGGTCGCGACGAACTGCGGCACCATGCGCCAGCCGGTGTCGGTGGCCGACCAGCCCTGCACCTGCTGCAGGAACAGCGAGAAGAAGAACAGGCTCGCGTAGGCCGAGAAGCCCAGCACGAAGGACGCGAAGTTGGTGACCGAGAAGCGCGCGTCGCGAAACAGGCCCAGCGGCAGCAGAGGCCGCTGCACGCGCGCCTCCACCGCCAGGAACAGCACGAGCCCGAGCGCGGCCAACGCGAGCGATACCGTGGTGCGCCCCGACAGCCAGCCGTGCTCGCCGGCCGCGATCAGCCCGAAGGTCAGCGCGCCGAGCCACAGCACGCTGAGCACCTGCCCCGCCGGATCGAGCGCCGCATGCTCGGGGTGCGAGGTCTCGCGGATGCCCCAGAGCCCCAGGCCCACGGTCAGCAGGGCGATCGGCAGGTTGATCAGGAAGATGCTCTGCCAGCCGGTGTGGTCCACCAGCAGGCCGCCGAGCATCGGCCCGAGGATCAGCGAGATCGCGGTGAAAGAGGACCAGCCGCCGATCACGCGCGCGCGGCTCGCCGGCTCGGGAAAGGCATGGGCGAGGATCGACAGCGCGCCCGGGATCAGCAGCGCGCCCGCGATGCCCTGCACCGCGCGGCCGGCCAGCAGCGTGCTCAGGGTGCCGGCCATGGCGCACATCGCCGAGCCGATGGTGAACACCACCACGCCGGCCAGCCAGGCGCGCTTGCGGCCGTAGCGATCACCCAGCGGCCCGGCCGAGAGCATGAAGGCCGACAGGCACAGCGCGTAGATGTCGATCACCCACTGCAGGCCCGCGAGGTCGGTGGCGAGCGCGCGCTGCAGGGTGGGCAGCGCGACGTTGACGATGCTCACGTCGAGCGTGGCGATGAAGCTGCCGAGATAGACCGCGGCGACGAGCGCGAGCCGGCGGCGCGGATCGTCGATCGCCGCCCGGGATGGGGAGTCCATGGGACCGCCTTCGGGATTCGTTGAAGAGGCGGCGATACTGACTTCAAGTCACTATCTTGTCAATCAGATGAGAATTGATCTTATTTGGATCAGGGTCTCCCGGGAGGCGGCAGTGGCTTCGGCGCCGTTCAGTGCCCCTCCTCCCTTACCTTCAAGCCCCAGGTGGCGCGCGCGCCGAGCGCCACCACCCCGCCCACGACCCAGAACACGCCGCCGATGCCGATCAGCGCACCCAGCGAGCCGAACAGCATCGGCATCGCCACGCTCGAGGCATTGATGGTCATCAGCCGCAGCCCCAGCGCCTCGCCGTGGCGGCTGTGCGGCGTGATCTGGTGCAGCATGCTCATCACCATCGGCTGCACCGCGCCGAGCGCGAAGCCCAGCACCACCGAGCACACGCCCATGCTCAGGGCCGTCGGCAGCAGCGGATAGACCAGGAAGACGCCGACCGTGACCAGGGTCGAGACGAAGATCACGCTGCGCTCGGAGGCGCGCGAGGCGATCGCCGGCAGCACGATGCGGATCACGGCCGCCGCGATCGCGAAGGCGCCGAGGATCGAGCCGATCACCGAGGCGCTGATGCCGCGCTCGTGCCCCAGCACCGGCAGCACGAAGGCATGCACGTCCCAGCTCGAGGACTGGAGCCAGTTCACGAACAGCAGGCGACGGAACATGGGTTCGCGCAGCAGGTCCCAGGCGCGCGTGGGCACGGCCCCGGGCAACGGCGGCGTGGGCGGCGGCTCGTGGGCGCCGCGCGCCATCAGCCAGCACAGGATCGGCAGCAGCGCCATGGCGGCGAAGCAGACGCGGAAGGCCAGCATGTCGGCCGCCGCGCGGCCCGCGTGGTCGATCAGCAGGCCGGCCAGGAACGGGCCGACGAAGTTCGCCACCGCGGGCGCGATCGCGAGCCAGCTGAACACCCGCTTGAGCTCGGTCGGCGTGGTGGCCGAGCGGCCCACGTGACGCTGCAGCGCGATCACGGTCGCGCCGGTGGCGCCGCCGGTCAGCAGCGCCGCCACGCACATGGCCGGAAAGACCGGGAACGCCCAGACCAGCCCCGCGCCGAGCGAGGCCGCGATCACCGACAGCAGCAGCGGCCGCTTGAAGCCGTGGCGGTCGGCGAAGCGCCCGGCGGGCAGCGCGAGGAAGACCTGGGTCAGCGCGAACAGCGCGATCAGCACGCCGACGGCCGCCGCGCTGTAGCCCTGCTGCAGCGCCAGCAGCGGCGTGGCCAGCCGCATGCCGGCCATGGTGGCGTGGAGGCAGACCTGCGCGCCGATGACGCGCAGCAGTTCGCTGCCCTTCACGGCTTGCCGCCGCTGTCGGGATCGGCGTCGAGGCCTTCGGCGCCCGCGGCCAGCGGCGGCAGCAGCGCCTGCGCCTGGCCCTCGGGCAGCGCCTCCACCTTGCGCAGCGCCAGGCGCATCTGCCTGGCGCGCGTATCGGCCTTGTCGAGCGTGTCGGAGGCCTTGGCCACCTGCTCCTTTACGCGCTCGACCCATTCGCCGTAGCGCTCGAACTCGGTCTTGACCGCGCCCAGCACCTTCCAGACCTCGGAGGCCTGGCGCTCGAGCGCCAGCGTGCGAAAGCCCATGTGCAGGCTGTTGAGCATCGCGAGCAAGGTGGTCGGGCCAGCCAGCGTCACGCGATGCTGGCGCTGGATCGCGTCCATCAGGCCCGGACGCCGCAGCACCTCGGCATAGAGGCTCTCGACCGGCAGGAAGAGGATCGCGAAATCGGTGGTGTGCGGCGCCGCGAGGTAGCTCTCGGCGATGGACTTGGCCTCGGTGCGGATGCGCGCCTCGAGCGCCTTGGCGGCGAGCTCGGCGGCCACCGCGTCGGCCTGCTCGTGGGCCTCGATCAGGCGCTCGTAGTCGTCGCGCGGAAACTTGGCGTCGATCGGCAGCCAGACCGGCGTGCCCTCGTCGCCGCGACCCGGGAAGCGGATCGCGAAGTCCACCCGCTGCCCGCTGCGCGGCTTGGTCTCGACCTGCCGCGCGTACTGCTCGGGCGTGAGCACCTGCTCGAGCAGCGCCTCGAGCTGCACCTCGCCGAAGATGCCGCGCGTCTTCACGTTGGTCAGCACGCGCTGCAGGCTGCCGACACCAACGGCCAGCGTCTGCATCTCGCCCAGCCCCTTGTGCACCTGCTCGAGCCGCTCGGCCACCTGCCGGAAGCTTTCGCCGAGGCGCGCCTCGAGCGTGCTCTGCAGCTTCTCGTCGACGGTCTTGCGCATCTCGTCGAGCTTGGCGGCGTTGCCCTGCTGCAGTTGCGTGAGCTGGCTTTCCATCGTGGCGCGCACCTCGGCGAGACGGCGCGCATTCGATTCCGACAGGCCCTGCAGCTGCGAAGCCAGCGTGTCGGCCAGCGTCTTCTGCAGCGCGGCGAGCTGCAGCGCGAAGGCATCGAGCTGGGCGTTCTGCGTGCGCGTGGCCTCGGCGCCCTGCATCACCAGCGATTGCTGGAAGGTGGCGAAGGCCTGCGCGGTTTCCTGCCGTCCGCCGCGCGAACTCTCCGCGATCTCGCGGCGCAGTTCGCGCTCGGTGCGCTCGTTGGCGGCGAGCAGTTCGCCATGGTCGGGCGGCGGCGGCCGGCGGGCCAGCAGCCAGACGAGGAGCACGAGCTGGATGACGGCGACGACCGCCAGGGCCAGAAGAATCAAGTCGATGAGTTCCAAGGGGATCGCGGGGCGCTTTCTTTTCTTTTTTGTTCGGCGGAGATGGCTTACTTGGCGGCCACCGGCGTGACGGGGGTCAGCGGACCCTTGCCCGTGAAGAAGGCGATCAGGTTGTCGGCCGCGAGCCCGGCCATGGCCTTGCGCGTGGGCACCGTGGCGCTCGCGATGTGCGGCGTGAGCACGACGTTGGGCACGGTCAGCAGGTCGGGATGGACCTTGGGCTCGCCCTCGAACACGTCGAGCCCCGCGGCGGCGATGCGCTTCTCGCGCAGCGCCACGGCCAGCGCCGCGTCGTCGACGATGCCGCCGCGCGCGATGTTCACCAGGGTCGCGGTGGGCTTCATCAGCGCGAGTTCGGCCGCGCCGATGGTGTGGTGCGAGGCGGCCGAGTACGGCACCACCAGCACCACATGGTCGGCGGTCCTGAGCAGCTCTTCCTTGCTCGCGTAGGTGGCCTTGCACTCGGCCTCGAGCGAGGCGTCGAGCCGCGAGCGGTTGTGATAGATCACCTTCATGCCGAAGCCGTGCGCGCCGCGCTTGGCGATGCCCTGCCCGATGCGGCCCATGCCGATGATGCCCAGCGTGGCGCCGTGGATGTCGGAGCCCGCGAACATGTCGAAGCTCCACTTCTGCCACTTGCCGGCGCGCAGGAAATGCTCGCTCTCGGCGATGCGGCGCGCGGTAGCCATCAGCAGCGCGAAACCGAAGTCGGCGGTGGTCTCGGTCAGCACGTCGGGCGCGTTGGTGCCGACCACGCCGCGCGCGGCCATCGCGTCGACGTCGAAGTTGTTGTAGCCCACGGCCATGTTGGCGCAGATCTTCAGGTCGGGGCAGGCGTCGAGCAGCGCCGCGTCGATGCGTTCGCTACCGGTGGTGAAGGCGCCCTGCTTGCCCTGCAGCTTCGCGGCGAGCTGCTCCCTGGTCCAGCTCTCGTCGGACTGGTTCGACTCGATCTCGAAATGCTGCGCCAGGCGCTCGAGGGTCTCGGGGAAGATCGTGCGGGCGACCAGGATCTTGGGCTTGCTCATGGGCTTTGTCTCGCTAGCGGAAGAAAAGGAAGGTGGAGAGGACGAACAGCGGCAGCAGGATGGCCATCGACCAGGCCATGTAGCCGAAGAAGCTCGGCATGCGCACGCCGCGGCTCTCGGCGATGGCCTTGACCATCAGGTTGGGCGCGTTGCCGATGTAGGTGTTGGCGCCCATGAAGACCGCGCCGGCCGAGATGGCCGCGAGCGTCGCCGCATGGGTGGTCATGAGCGTCAGCGGATCGCCGCCCGCGGTGTTGAAGAACACCAGGTAGGTCGGCGCGTTGTCGAGGAAGGAGCTGAGGATGCCGGTGGCCCAGAAGTACATCGCCGGGTCGGGCTGGCCGTCGGGCCGCGTGACCGCCGCGACGACGGCGCCGAACGGTCCCTGCGTGCCGGCCTTGAGCATCGCGATCACCGGGATGATGGTCAGGAAGATGCCCGCGAACAGCTTGGCGACCTCGGCCATCGGACCCCATTCGAACTGGTTGGCCGCATGCACCGCCTTCGGCGTGATCGCGAGCGAGACCAGCGTGAGCACGATCAGCCCCGCGTCGCGCACCAGCCCCGGCAGGCCGACCTCGGTGCCGAAGACGTCGAAGCGCAGCGGCGACTTCCAGAAGCCGCTGAGCAGCACCAGCGCCACCACGCCCGCGAGCAGCCAGAAGTTGAGCGCGCCGTCGAAGCCCAGGCGCCGCGTGTCGGGCGTGGGATCGACCGGCAGCACGCCCTCCTTGCGGAAGTAGTGGCGGTCGATGAAATAGAACAGCCCCAGCAGTGCAGCCAGCACGAACAGCGTGTCAAGCAGGATGTGCTGCGCGGTCCAGAAGAAGCTCACGCCCTTGAGGAAGCCGAGGAACAGCGGCGGATCGCCGAGCGGCGTGAGCGAGCCGCCCACGTTCGAGACGATGAAGATGAAAAACACGATCACGTGCACCCGGTGCACGCGGTCGTCGTTGGCGCGGATCAGCGGGCGGATCAGCAGCATCGACGCGCCCGTGGTGCCCATGAAGCTCGCGAGCACCGCGCCGATCGCGAGGATGGCGGTATTGAGCCCCGGCGAGCCGCGCAGGTTGCCGCGGATGTGGATGCCGCCGGCCACCGTGAACAGCGCGGTCAGCAGCAGGATGAACGGGATGTACTCGGCCACCAGCGCATGCACCAGTTGCCCGCCCGCGAGCGCTGCGCCGAAGGTGGCGGCGAAGGGCAGCAGGAAGGCCAGCGCCCAGGCGGCCGCGACCTTGCCGTAGTGGTGATGCCAGAAGGCCGGCGCCAGCAGCGGCAGCAAGGCGATCGACAGCAGGATGCCCGCGAAGGGCACGCCCCACAGCGGCGAGATCGTGCTGCCGTCGAAGTCCGCCGCCAAGACCAGGCCGGGAGCGAGCAACGCCAGCGTCGCCAGCGCCATCGACACCGCGGGGCGCATCGTGGTCTTCATGGGGCCGTACCGTACCAGAGCCCCCGGTTCCGTCGCCGGAATCCGCATCAGGCGGCAGGCTGCTCGATCTCGAACACCTGGCGCAGGTAGGCCAGGTATTTCTCGTCCTCGCACATGTTCTTCGACGGGGTGTCCGAGAGCTTGGCCACCGGCTGGTCGTTGCAGCGGATCATCTTGATCACGATCTGCAGCGGCTCGTAGCCCAGGTCGTTGGTGAGATTGGTGCCGATGCCGAAGGCCAGCTGGCAGCGCCCGCGGAACTGCTGGTAGAGCTCGATGGTGCGCGGCACCGTGAGGCCGTCGCTGAAGATCAGCGTCTTGGTGCGCGGGTCGACGCGGTTCGCGAGGTAGTGCGCGATCATGCGTTCGCCCCACTGGAACGGATCGCCGCTGTCGTGGCGCGCGCCGTCGAACAGCTTGCAGAAGTACAGGTCGAAGTCGCGCAGGAAGGCGCTCATGCCGTAGACGTCGGACAGCGCGATGCCCAGGTCGCCGCGGTACTCGCGCGCCCAGCTCTCGAAGCCGAAGATCTGGCTGTCGCGCAGCCGCGGGCCCAGCGCCTGGCAGGCCTGCAGGTATTCGTGCGCCATGGTGCCCAGCGGAATCAGCCCGAGCTTCATCGCGTAGAGCACGTTGCTGGTGCCCGCGAGCTGCGGCAGCCGGCCGCCGGGCTGCGAACTCGAGGGCGGCGAGGTCACCGCGCCGAGCCGCGCGTTGAGAGTGCGCAGCACCTCCTCGTGCCAGTCCTTCGAGAAGCGGCGCCGCGTGCCGTAGTCGGCGATCTTGAGGTCGCCGAGGCCGGCCTCCTGCAGCTGCGCGATCTTGATCTCGAGCCGGCGGCGGCCCTCGTCGAGGTCGGGGCGCTTCTGCGTGTTGCGGAAGTAGACCTCGTTGACGATCGCCAGCACCGGGATCTCGAACAGGATGGTGTGCAGCCACGGGCCCTGGATGCGGATCTCGAGCTCGCCCGAGGGCTGGGGAATGATGTTGATGTACTTCTCGTTGAGCCGGAACAGCCCGAGGAAGTCGATGAAGTCGCTCTTGATGAAGCGCATCGAGCGCAGGTAGGCCAGCTCGGCATCGCGGAACTGCAGCGAGCAGAGGCTGCGCACCTCCTCGCGGATCTGGCTGGCGAATTGCGCGAGGTCGACGCCGGGATTGCGGCACTTGAAGCGGTACTCGACGCGTGCCCCCGGGAAGTGATGCAGCACGACCTGCATCATGGTGAACTTGTAGAGGTCGGTGTCGAGCAGGCTGTGAATGATCATGGTGCGGCGCGCGTTGTCTCTCTGTCGTCCCGGCCCGAAGTTTTTCGGGCGCCGCTCGATTATCACGGCCCCCGTCGGCCTGTGCCTACGGACCCTGCACTGCACGTCCTACCGCAGGGGTGAATGCACCTGTAGACAGTGTTTTTCACGGCGGCGAAATGGCCCGCCGAATCAACCTCTCAAGGAGATTCGCATGAACAAGGACACCATCGAAGGCAACTGGAAGCAGCTCAAGGGCAAGGTCAAGGAGCAATGGGGCAAGCTGACCGACGACGACTTCGACGTCATCGCCGGCAAGCGCGACCAGCTGCTGGGCCGCATCCAGGAACGCCACGGCATCAGCCGCGACGAGGCCGAGAAGCAGGTCAAGGACTGGGAATCGCGCGACGGCCGCACGCCCGACGCGCTCTGGTTCGAACGCTACTGAGGTCCTGACTTCCGCTTTCCCTCATCCATCGACTAGGAGAACTCCAAAATGAAAAAACACCTGCTCATGCTCGCGCTCGCCTCCACCTGCTTCGTCGCCACCCAGGCCGGCGCCCAGATGAACAAGGACGAGCACAAGGTCGCCAAGGAAAAGATCGAGGCCGACTACAAGGTCGCCAAGACCCAGTGCGACACGCTGAAGGACAACGCCAAGGACGTCTGCCAGAAGGAAGCCAAGGGCAAGGAGAACGTTGCCAAGGCCGAGCTCGAGCAGCAGTTCAAGCCCAGCGACAGCAACGCCCGCAAGGTCGCCGAGGAAAAGGTGAAGGCCACCTATGAAGTGGCGAAGGAAAAGTGCGACGACCAGACCGGTGACGCCAAGTCCGCCTGCGTGAAGCAGGCCAAGGCCGACGAGGACAAGGGCAAGGCCGACATCAAGGCGATGGCCAAGAAGTAAGCCGCTTCTCTTACCTCGCAACGACAACGGCGCCTCGAGGGGCGCCGTTTCTCTTGGGGGTCAGGCCCGCAGCGAATCGACCACGCGCTGCAACGCCTCGGGCAGCGGCACCGGTCGCTGGGTCGTGCGGTCGACGTAGACATGCACGAAATGCCCCTGGGCCGCCGCGGTGTCGGCGCCCTGCGCGAACAGGCCGACCTCGTAGCGCACGCTGGAACGGCCGGCCTGCGCCACGCGGATGCCGGCCTCGACGGTCTGCGGGAAGGCCAGCGGCGCGAAGTAGTTGCACTGCGTCTCGACCACGAAGCCGATGGTCGAGCCCTGGTGGATGTCGAGGGCGCCGCGCTCGATCAGCAGCGCGTTCACCGCCGTGTCGAACCAACTGTAGTAGACGACGTTGTTGACGTGGCCGTACATGTCGTTGTCCATCCAGCGCGTGGGAATGCTGCGGAAGACGGGGTAGCTGGCGCGCGATTGCGGCACGGGCTTGGGGCTGGGAGAGGCAGGCGTCGTCATCGCGCGAGATTCTGCCAGCGGCCCTCGCCGGCTCCAGGCGACTGCGCGACACCCGCGGCCGCCATCGCGTTTCAAGGCCGGCCGGCCCGGTTTAGAAAGCCGCTTCTAAATTGCTGCAAAGCAACAAAAACCCCTTGCCCGGAGATTTCAGCTGCCTATACTTGAGGCCATGCTGCACCGCAACAAAGACGACGAGGCGCAGCGCAACGTGAATAGACCAACCATCATCCCTTTCGGAGATTCCAAATGGCCCTGACCGCTGACCAGATCCTCGCCGCCCAAAAAGCCAACCTCGAAACCCTGTTCGGCCTGACCACCAAGGCATTCGAAGGCGTCGAGAAGCTCGTCGAACTCAACGTGACCGCCTCCAAGGCCGCCCTGTCCGAAGCCGCCACCACCGCCCAGGCCGCCCTGAGCGTGAAGGACGCGCAAGAACTGCTGACGCTGCAAGCCAGCCTGTTCCAGCCCCTGGCCGAGAAGACCGCCGCCTACAGCCGTCACCTGTACGAAATCGCCCAAGGCACCGGCGCCGAATTCACCAAGGCCTTCGAATCGAAGGCCAGCGAAGCCCAGCAAGCCTTCGTCGGCCTGGTCGACAGCGCTTCGAAGAATGCTCCCGCCGGTTCGGAAACCGCCGTCGCCGTGCTGAAGAGCGCCGTCGCTGCCGCCAACAACGCTTTCGAATCGGTGCAAAAGGCCGTCAAGCAAGCGTCGGACGTCGCCGAAGCCAACTTCAACGCCGTGTCCACGCAAGCCGTCGCCGCTGCCAAGACCGCGACCGCTTCGTCGCGCAAGCGCTAAGCCGCCGACCACCACCAGTTGTCTCCTTGGGTCCTCACGGATCCAATTCAGGGCCTCGTCTTCGGACGGGGCCTTTTTTTATGCGCGCGCCGAAACGGTCGCGCACCGGGCCGTCTTCGATAATGCAAGGCTTTTCTTCCTCAGGAGACTCCTACATGCAGATCGACGGCAAGGTTTTCATCGTGACCGGTGGCGCTTCGGGCCTCGGCGAAGGCGCGGCACGCATGCTGGCCGGCAACGGCGCCAAGGTCGTCATTGCCGACATGCAGGCCGACAAGGGCGAAGCCGTCGCGCGCGACATCGGCGGCGTGTTCGTGAAGTGCGACGTGAGCCAGGAAGCCGACGGCCAGGCCGCGGTGGCGGCCGCGCTGCAGCTCGGCAAGCTGGTCGGCCTGATCAACTGCGCGGGCATCGCGCCGGCCGAGAAGACCGTGGGCAAGAACGGCCCGCACGCGCTGGCGGTGTTCAGCAAGACCGTCACGGTCAACCTGATCGGCAGCTTCAACATGATCCGGCTGGCCGCCGACGCGATGAGCAAGAACGAGCCCGAAGCCACGGGCGAGCGCGGCGTGCTGATCTCGACCGCCTCGGTCGCGGCCTACGACGGCCAGATCGGCCAGGCCGCCTACAGCGCCTCGAAGGGCGGCGTGGTCGGCATGACGCTGCCGATCGCGCGCGACCTGGCGCGCAACGGCATCCGCAACATGACGATCGCCCCCGGCATCTTCGGCACGCCCATGCTGTTCGGCATGCCGCAGGAGGTGCAGGACGCACTGGCCGCCAGCGTGCCCTTCCCCTCGCGCCTGGGCACCCCGGCCGACTACGCGAAGCTCGCCAAGCACATCATCGAGAACGACATGCTCAACGGCGAGGTGATTCGGCTGGACGGAGCGATTCGACTCCCGCCCCGCTGAGCGGCGCACGCGGCGGCTTGGCGCTGCCGGTGCGGTCCAGGCGCTCGTAGTTCGCGATCACCTGGGCGCCCAGCAGCACCAGCGTGGCCGCGATCTCCAGGCTCAGCAGCACCACGATCGCCGTGGTCAGCGAGCCGTAGACGACGTTCACCTGCGACAGCGTCGAGAAGTACCAGATCAGGATCCGCCGCGTGGCCTCCCACAGCAGCGCGGCGGTGATGCCGCCCAGCAGCGCATGGCGCAGCGACATGCGCCCGGCCGGCATCACGAGGTAGAGCGAGGTCAGCATGAAGATCTCGCCGCCCAGCCCCAGCAGGTACAGCAGCAGCCCCGACACGCCCGACAGCGACCAGCTGCGCCCGAGCAGGTCGACGCTCTCCTGCCCCACGAGCTGCAGCGCGCCCGACACCAGCGTGACCAGCAGCAGCCCCACGCACAGGCACAGGATGTAGACGTAGGGCATGGCCACCGACACCAGGAAATGGCGTTTGTGGTCGGCCTTGCGGTGGTGGAAGATCACCGCCATCGCGCTCTCGAGCACGCTGAAGGCCAGCGAGCTGAAGAACACCATGGTCACCAGCAGCACCGGCCCGAGCACGTCGCGGTGATCGAGGAAGCTCGAGAGCTCGGCCACGATGGCCTTCGACTGCCCCGGCAGCAGCCATTCGAGATACCGGCCGATGGTGCGCAGCAGCTCGGCCTGGTCGATCACGTGCGACAGCGCGATCACGCTGACGATCAAGAGCGGCACGATCGACAGCAGCGCGTAATAGGCCACGGCACCGGCCAGCAGCAGCCCCTGGTTGGCGCGGAACTCCTTCAGGGCGTCCCAGCCGAAGCGAAGCGGGTGGCGCAGCAGCGGGGCGGCGTGTTTCAGCGGATTGATCGTCGTCATGCGGGCGGGTGGTCGGTCGCCGCCAGTATGCCGTCGGGTCGCGGGGGACCCGCGGCTTGCGTATGATTTGCCGCTCCCCGCCTACATGACCATCCCCGCTTCATTCATCCAGGAACTCATCGCGCGCGCCGACGTGGTGGAAATCGTCGGCCGCTACGTGCAGCTCAAGAAGGCCGGCGCCAATTTCATGGGGCTGTGCCCCTTCCACGGCGAGAAATCGCCCTCCTTCTCGGTCAGCCCGACCAAGCAGTTCTATCACTGCTTCGGCTGCGGCGCCCACGGCAACGCCATCGGTTTCCTCATGGAGCATGCCGGCATGGGCTTCGTGGAGGCCGTGCACGACCTCGCGGGCCAGTACGGCCTGCAGGTGCCGGAAGACGACGCCTCGCCGGCCGAACGCGCGCGCGCCGCCAGCCAGCGCCAGAAGCAGGCCACGCTGACCGACGTGCTCGAGAAGGCCGGCGACGCCTTCCGCAAGCACCTGCGCCAGGCGCCCGGCGCCATCGACTACCTGAAGGGCCGCGGCGTCTCGGGCGAGATCGCCAAGCAGTTCGGCATCGGCTACGCGCCGCCGGGCTGGCGCACGCTCGCGGGTGTGTTCCCCGACTACGAGGACCCGCTGCTGGCCGAAAGCGGCCTGGTGATCGTCAACACCGAGGACGGCCAGGTCGAGGCCAGCGAGGCCAAGCGCTACGACCGCTTCCGCGACCGGGTGATGTTCCCGATCCGCAACGTCAAGGGCGAATGCATCGGCTTCGGCGGCCGGGTGCTCGGCGACGAGAAGCCCAAGTACCTGAATTCGCCCGAAACCCCGGTCTTCAGCAAGGGCCGCGAGCTCTATGGCCTCTACGAGGCTCGCGCGGCGTTCCGTGACCGCGGCTACGCGCTGGTGACCGAGGGCTACATGGACGTGGTGGCGCTGGCCCAGCTCGGCTTCCCGAACGCGGTGGCCACGCTGGGCACGGCCTGCACCACCGAGCACGTGCAGAAGCTGTTCCGCTTCACCGAGTCGGTGGTGTTCAGCTTCGACGGCGACGCCGCCGGCCGCCGCGCGGCGCGCAAGGCGCTCGACGGCGCCATGCCCTATGCCACCGACACGCGCAGCATCAAGTTCCTGTTCCTGCCGGCCGAGCACGATCCCGACAGCTTCATCCGCGAGTTCGGCGCCGAGGCCTTCGCGCGCTTCGTGCAGGAGGCCACCCCGCTGTCGCGCTTCATGATCGAGGCCGCGCGCGAGGGCTGCGACCTCGGCACCGCCGAGGGCCGCGCCCACATGAGCAGCAACGTGCGCCCGCTGTGGAGCGCGCTGCCCGACGGCGCCCTCAAGCGCCAGCTGCTGAGCGAGATCGCCACGCTGGTGCAGCTCGACGCGGCCGCGCTGTCGGACCTCTGGGCCACGGCGGCGGCACCGCGCGGCGGCGGGGCCTCGCGCCAGGCCGAGCGCAGCCAGGAGCGCCCGCCCGACGACGACGGCTACTTCCCCGAACCGCCGGTCTACGAAGAGCGCGAGCGATACTACGAAAACGATAGCAAGAAACGACCGTTCAACAAGCGCTTCGGCCGCAAGGAACCGCCGCGCGAACCGATGCGCGGGCGCAGCCAGCCGCTGAGCCGGCCCGACATCGCGGTGCGCCTGCTGCTCGCCAACATGGCGCAATGGGAGCCGCTGTCGCACGAGGTGCACCTGATGCTGTGCGAACTGCCGGGGCCGCACGGCGCGCTGTTCACCTGGCTCGACAGCCAGCTGCACGAGCACGGCGCCCAGCCGTGGGCGGCGCTGCGCGAAGGCATGCGCGGCCAGGAGTTCGAGGCGCTGGCCGACAAGCTGATGACGGCCTCGGAAGGCGGCGCCCCCGTCGATCCGGAAGCGAGCGAGAACGATCTGCTGGCCGAGGCCGCGCGCGAGCTGGGCAGCGTGCTCGATTTCATGCTCGACGACCGCCTCAAGTTCCAGCAGAGCGAGGCCATCGCGGCCGTCGGCAAGGACCCGAAGGCGCTCGAGCGCTACAAGGCGCTCGAGGCGCGGCGGCTCGAATTGCGCGCCCGCATGCGTCCCAAGACGGTGTAATTGCTTGAAATTTGCGCAAGACGCTATAATGTAGGGCTTCGCAACTGGCGAAATCGGCAAGAGCGACAGCAGCACCTCCGGACCGGCCCCTCGCGCAACGCACTCCACGGCAACCCCGCTGGAAAGGGCCAATAACCGCAAGGACTGCACACCAAATGATCGCCCGACATCTTGCCTATTGAGGATTTATTCCTCTTTTGCCCAATTGTTCCTGTCCGGCTGTGCCGGGCTGGCGGCGCTGTCTTCGCGGACCGCGCCCGTGTGATTTCGTGTGATCCCGCTTGTCCATTCTTGTTGTAACGAGGTCGTATGCCCAGTTCAAAGAAGCCTGCTCCTTCACCCGCCAAAAGCGCCGCCGCCAAGCCTGCAGCCGAAAAACCGTTGAAAGCAGCCGCTTTGCCGGCAACTAAGACGGGTGCAGCCGCGTCAAAGGCGGCAGCCGCAACGAAAGTGAAAACCGTGCCCACGAAATCGACGACCACCACCGACGACACCAAGAAGACAGCCGCCAAGACGGCTGCGGCAGGCGCTGCCGCCCCCGCCGCCAAGAAGGTCGGCCGCCCGCCCAAGGCCGCCAGCACCGCTGCCGCCGCGCCCGCCACCGGCGCCAAGCGCGGCCGCAAGCCCAAGGCCGACAAGGATGCGCCCGAGAGCGACGTCGACCTGTCGGACATCGAGGACGACCTGGCCGGTGACGAGCCGGTGGCGGCCGTGGCGACGACCGAAGAGAAGGTCAAGCCGCTGCGCATGAAGATCAGCAAGGCGAAGGAACGCGCCTTGATGAAGGAATTCGGCCTCGACGAGACCGTGCTGTCCGAGGAAGACCTCGCCAAGCGCCGCTCGCGCCTGAAGACCCTGATCACGCTGGGCAAGACCCGCGGCTACCTGACGCACGGCGAAATCTCCGACCACCTGCCCGACAAGCTGGTCGACGCCGAGACCATGGAAGTCGTGGTCACCATGCTCAACGACATGGGCGTGGCCGTCTACGAGCAGACCCCCGACGCCGAAACCCTGCTGCTGAACAACACCGCCCCCACCGCGACCACGGTGGAGGAAGCCGAGGAAGAAGCCGAAGCGGCGCTGTCCACGGTGGACAGCGAATTCGGCCGCACCACCGACCCGGTTCGCATGTACATGCGCGAAATGGGCACGGTCGAACTGCTGACCCGCGAAGGCGAAATCGAGATCGCCAAGCGCATCGAAGGCGGCCTGATGGCGATGATGGAGGCCATCTCGGCCTCCCCCGCCACCATCGCCGAGATCCTGCGCCTGGCCGCCGAGATCCGCGAAGGCAAGGTCGTCATCTCGACCATCGTCGACGGCTTCTCGAACCCGAACGAGGCCGACGACTACGTGGCCGAGGAAGACTTCGACGAATTCGACGAGGAAGACGACGACGACGGCAAGGGCGGCTCCAAGGCCCTGACCAAGAAGCTCGAGGAACTCAAGAACGAGGCCCTCTCGCGCTTCGACCGCATCGCCGAGATGTTCGAGAAGGTGCACAAGGTCTACGACAAGGAAGGCTACGGCACGCCCTCGTACACCAAGGCCCAGCAGTCCCTGTCGGACGAGCTGATGACCATCCGCTTCACCGCGCGCACCATCGAGCGCCTGTGCGACCTCGTGCGCACCCAGGTCGACGACGTGCGCAAGAAGGAACGCGAGCTGCGCCGCATCATCGTGGACAAGTGCGGCTTCCCGCAGGACGAGTTCATCCGCGACTTCAGCGGCTTCGACAAGAACGGCAACCGCATCGCCTCCAACCTGCTGAACCTCAAGTGGGTCGAGAAGCAGGCCGCCGCCGGCAAGCCCTGGAGCGCCGTGCTCGCGCGCAACATCCCGCCGGTGCAGGAACTGCAGCAGAAGCTGGCCGACATCCAGTCGCGCGTGGTGGTGCCGCTGACCGAGCTCAAGGACATCAACAAGCGCATGAACGAGGGCGAATCGTCCTCGCGCGATGCCAAGAAGGAAATGATCGAGGCCAACCTGCGCCTCGTGATCTCGATCGCCAAGAAGTACACCAACCGCGGCCTGCAGTTCCTCGACCTGATCCAGGAAGGCAACATCGGCCTGATGAAGGCGGTGGACAAGTTCGAATACCGCCGCGGCTACAAGTTCTCGACCTACGCCACGTGGTGGATCCGCCAGGCCATCACGCGCTCGATCGCCGACCAGGCGCGCACCATCCGCATCCCGGTGCACATGATCGAGACCATCAACAAGATGAACCGCATCTCGCGCCAGCACTTGCAGGAGTTCGGCTTCGAGCCCGACGCCGGCATCCTGGCCGCCAAGATGGAGATCCCGGAAGACAAGATCCGCAAGATCATGAAGATCGCGAAGGAGCCGATCTCGATGGAAACCCCCATCGGCGACGACGACGATTCGCACCTGGGCGACTTCATCGAGGACAGCAGCAACACGGCCCCGATCGAGGCCGCGATGCAGGCGGGCCTGCGCGACGTGGTCAAGGACATCCTCGACTCGCTGACGCCGCGCGAAGCCAAGGTGCTGCGCATGCGCTTCGGCATCGAGATGTCGACCGACCACACGCTCGAAGAAGTGGGCAAGCAGTTCGACGTGACGCGCGAGCGCATCCGCCAGATCGAGGCGAAGGCCCTGCGCAAGCTCAAGCATCCGTCGCGTTCGGACAAGCTGCGCAGCTTTATTGATACGCTCTGATCCGGTCTCCCGGTATTTCCCCGACAAGGAGGCGCCCGCAAGGGCGCTTTCTTTTTTGGGCCCCTCTGCGACAGATGCAAAGATAAGAAGAATGGAGCAATCCTCATCATGAATCCCGATGCAGACAAACTCTGGCAAGCCCCGCGCTGGGCGCTGGCCGTGCTGCTCGCGGTGCTCGGCATGCTCGGGCCCTTCTCCATCGACACCTACATCCCCGCCTTCTCGGGCATCGCGCGCTCGATCGGCGCGACGCCGGCCGAGATGCAGCAGACGCTCTCGGCCTACCTGTTCGGCTTCGCGTTCATGAACCTGTTCCATGGCGCGCTGTCCGACAGCTTCGGGCGCCGGCCGGTGGTGCTGTGGGGCCTCGCGGTGTTCACGCTGGCCTCGCTGGGCTGTGCGCTGTCGCAGACGATCACGCAGCTGGTGCTGTTCCGCGGCCTGCAGGGCCTGTCGACCGGCGCGGGCATCGTGGTCTCGCGCGCGGTGATCCGCGACATGTTCCCGCCCGCCGAAGCCCAGCGCGTGATGAGCCAGGTCACGATCTACTTCGGCGTGGCACCGGCCATCGCGCCGATCGTCGGCGGCTTCCTGTTCGTGCACGCGGGCTGGCACGCGGTGTTCTGGTTCCTGGTGGCCGTGGGCGTGGTGCTGTTCGCGGCCAACTACAAGCTGCTGCCCGAGACGCTGCATCCCTCGCACCGCCAATCCTTCCACGTGCGCCACCTGCTGCGCGGCTACTGGGACCTGTGCTCCGACCCGCGCTTCCTGCTGCTGGCCTTCGCCAGCGGCGTGCCCTTCAACGGCATGTTCCTCTACGTGCTGGCCGCGCCGGCCTTCCTCGGCGACCACCTCGCGCTGCAGCCGCAGCAGTTCTTCTGGTTCTTCCTGCTGACCATCGGCGGCATCATGCTCGGCGCGCGCGCCAGCGGACGCATGGCCGGCAAGGTGGCGCCCAAGCGCCAGATCCGCGACGGCTTCCTGATCATGCTGGTCACCTCGGTGGTCAACGTGATCGCCAACACCTTCTTCCAGGCCCACGTGGCCTGGGCGCTGTGGCCGCTCGCGGTGTTCGCCTTCGGCTGGGCGCTGATGGTGCCAGTGGTCACGCTGCTGGTGCTCGACCTGCATCCCGAACGCCGCGGCATGGCCTCCTCGCTGCAGGCGGTGATCGGCTCCACCGCCAACGGCATCGTGGCCGGCGCGGTGGCGCCGCTGGTGATGCATTCCACGCTGGCGCTCGCGCTGACCTCGACCCTGATGCTGGCCATCGGCCTGGTGGCCTGGGTCTGGCTGCACGGCCGCTGGCCCGACATCGGACGGCGCGTCGCCCACGAGGGCTGAAGCGGCGGCAGGCGAACGAACAAGAACAACACAGAGACACTCTTCGATCCGCATGTCCTCCGCCAACAAGCTCCTCGTCTATCTGCGCGCCTGGCTGCCGGGCCGCACCACCGTCGATGCGCGCGAGCGCCTGCGCGCCATGGGCGGCGCGGCGCTCGGGCTGCTGATCACGGCGCTGATCTGCCGCTGGATCGCGCAGACCCTCGGCGGCAATGCCGTGTGGCTGATCGCGCCGCTGGGCGCCAGCGCGGTGCTGGTGTTCGCGGTGCCGGCCAGCCCGCTCGCGCAGCCCTGGTCGGTGGTGGGCGGCAACACGCTATCGGCCATCGTGGGCATCGCCAGCGTCAACTGGATTCCCGACCCGGCCGTGGCCGCCGCGGTCGCGGTGGGCGGCGCCATCGGCCTGATGTTCGTCGCACGCTGCCTGCATCCGCCGGGCGGCGCCGCGGCGCTGCTCGCGGTGCTCACCCACACCACGCACCTGTCGTCGGCCTTCTTCCCCTTCTTCGTCAACTCGCTGCTGCTGGTGCTCGCCGGCGCGGCCTACAACAGCTTCACCGGCCGCCGCTATCCGCATGTGCAGGTGGCGCAGCCGCCGCGCGCCGACGCGCGCTTCAGCCAGGCCGACATCGATGCCGTGCTGGCGCGCTACAACCAGGTGCTCGACATCAGCCGCGACGACCTCGAGTCGCTGATCCAGCAGACCGAGCTCGAGAGCTACAAGCGGCGGCTCGGCACGCTGCACTGCGACGACATCATGTCGCGCACGCCGATCACGGTGGAGTTCGGCACGTCGCTGCAGGAGGCCTGGGCGCTGATGCACGAGCGCCGCATCAAGGCGCTGCCGGTGGTCGACCGCACGCGCCGCGTGGTGGGCATCGTCACGCAGGCCGACTTCTTCCGCCAGCTCGACCTGGCGCACCACGAAGGCATCGCGGGCCGGCTGCGCGACTTCATCCGCGCCACCCGCACCGTGGTGTCGAACAAGCCCGAGGTGGTGGGCCAGATCATGACGCGCCAGGTGCGCGTGGCCAGCGCCGACCGCCCCGTGGTCGAACTGGTGCCGCTGTTCTCCGAGGGCGGCCACCACCACATCCCGATCATCGACGCCGAGAAGCGCCTGGCCGGCATGATCACCCAGTCGGATTTCGTGCGCGCGCTCTACAGCGCGGTGCGGCCCGGGAACTGACTCCCCTTTTTCTTCAAGGAGGCATGCGCATGGCCTGGATCGTGTTGTTCTTCGCCGGCCTGCTCGAGGTGGGCTGGGCCATCGGCCTCAAGTACACCGAGGGCTTCAGCCGCTTCTGGCCCTCGGTGGGCACCATCGCGTCGATGGCGCTCAGCGTGGTGCTGCTCGGCTGGGCGATGCGCACCTTGCCGGTGGGCACGGCCTACGCGGTGTGGACCGGCATCGGCGCGGTCGGCACCGTGGTGCTGGGCATCGTGCTGTTCCAGGAACCCTCGAATGCCGCGCGGCTGGTCTGCGTCGGGCTGATCGTCGCGGGCATCCTGGGCCTGAAGCTCACGAGCGCGCACTGAGCGCCCGCGCGTTCACTCCAGCACCACGTTGGCCTTCTTCACCAGCGCCGCGTAGCGCGCCGCCTCGCTGCGGAAATAGGCCGCGGCCTGCTCGGGCGTGGTGGGCTTGATGAGGTTGCCCTGCTTGTCCATGGCCTCGCGCACCTCGGCGCTCGCGAAGGCCGCGGCCACGGCGTCGTGCACGCGCTGCACGTCGGCCGCCTGCATCTTCGCGGGCCCGATCACCGCGAACCAGCCCTCGACCACGTAGTTCGGCAGCCCCTGCTCGGCGATGGTCGGCATCTCGGGCGCGGCCGGCGAGCGCGCCGGGCCGCACAGGCCGATGGCGCGCAGCGCGCCGCTCTTCAGGTGCGGCTGCACGGCCGGCAGCGCGACCACGCCCATCTCGACCTGGCCCGCGATCATGTCGGTGACCATCGGGCCCGTGCCCTTGTACGGAATGTGCCGCGCCTTCACGCCGGCCTCGTCCATGAACATCTCGCCGGCCAGGTGGATGATGGTGCCGTTGCCCGAGGAAGCGTAGTTGTAGCCCTCGGGCTTGGCGCGCAGCAGCGCCACCAGCTCCTTCACGTTCTTCGCCGGCAGCTTCGGGTTCACCGCCAGCACCAGCGGCGTGGCGCCCACCACGCTGATCGGCGTCACGTCGGCGATCGGGTCGAAGGGCATCTTCCTGAACACCGCCGGGTTGATGACGTGGTTGTTCGACACCATGCCCAAGGTGAAGCCGTCGGGCACGGCCTTGACCACGGTCGAGGTGCCCGTGATGCCGCCCGCGCCCGGCTGGTTCTCGACCACCACCGGCTGGCCGAAGGCCTTGCCGAGCGCGACCGTGGCGGCGCGCACGATGGCGTCCACGCCCGAGCCCGCGCTGATCGGCAGGATGAAGCGCACGGGCCGGTCGCCCTGCGCCCAGGCGGGCCAGGCGGCGAGCGCGGCCGCGCCGGCACCCAGGCCCAGCAGCGCGCGGCGGTTGATGAAGGAAGGCAGTGGGTTGCGCATCGTCTTGTCTCTCGTTGTAGTGGGGGAAAAGAAAACCGGCCTAGGCCACGGCCGCGTCGTCGAGCAACGCCTGCATCTGCGCCTCGCCATAGCCGAGCTCGGCCAGCAGCTCGCGCGTGTGCTGGCCCAGCGTCGGCGGATCGAGGCGCACGCCCAGGCGCTCGCCGCCCAGCGTGATCGGGAACAGCGTGGTCTGCGCGGTCTGGCCCGCGCGCTCGCCGTCGGGCAGGCGGATGTCGGCCAGGCCGCCGGTGGCCAGCAGGTGCGGATCGGCGTAGAGGTCCTCGGGCCGCACGATCGGCGCGAACGGCAGGCCGCGCGCCTCGAAGAGCGCCGACAGCTCGGCGGCCGGGCGCGAAGCCAGCCGCGCGCGCAGGTCCGCCAGCAGGGTCGGGCGCAGCCGCACGCGGTCGTTGTTGGTGCGCAGCGCCGGGTCGGCCTTGAGGTCGTCGAAGCCCAGGGCATCGCAGAAGCTCTGCCACTGCGCGTCGCTGACCGCGGCCAGGAAGATCTGCTCGCCGTCCTTCACGGTGAACACGTCGTACAGCGCCCAGGCCGAGATGCGCTCGGGCATCGGCGCCGCGGCCTGGCCCGTGATCGCGTACTGCAGCATGTGCTGGCCGACCAGGAACACGTTGTTCTCGAACAGCGCCGAATGCACCTCCTGGCCCTCGCCGGTCTGGCCGCGCTGCATCAGCGCGGCCATCGCGCCGATGGCGCCGAACATGCCGCCCATGATGTCGTTGACGCTGGTGCCCGCGCGCAGCGGGTCGCCGGGCCGGCCGGTCATGTAGGCCAGCCCGCCCATCATCTGCACCACCTCGTCGAGCGCGGTGCGGTGCTCGTAGGGGCCGGGCAGGAAGCCCGTGTGGTTGACGTACACCAGCCGCGGGTTGAGCCGGCGCAGCGCGGCGTAGTCGAGGCCGTACTTCCCCATGGTGCCGGGCTTGAAGTTCTGCGCCACCACGTCGGCGCCGGCGCACAGGCGCAGCGCGGCCTCGAGCCCCTGCGGATGGCGCAGGTCGAGCGCGATGCTCTTCTTGTTGCGGTTGAACATCGGGAAGAAGCCCGCGCCCGCGCCCAGCAGCTGGCGCGTGCGGTCGCCCTCGATCGGCTCGACCTTGATGACCTCGGCGCCGAGGTCGGCCAGCACCATGCCGCAGGTCGGGCCCATCACCATGTGGGTGAACTCGACCACGCGGATGCCGGCCAGCGGCAGGCGTTTTTCCTGCGCCGCGCTCATGCCGCCACCTCTTCCTGCGCGAAGGTCTTCGGGAAGCCGGCACGCCACAGCGTGCCCTGCAGCGTCTCGCCATCCAGCCATTGCGCCACGCGCCCGCGCAGCGCGAGCAGCTGTCGCAGGTCGACGCCCGTGGCCACGCCCATGCTCTGCAGCATGAACAGCAGGTCCTCGGTGTCGACGTTGCCGCTGGCGCCCGGCGCATGCGGGCAGCCGCCGATGCCGGCCAGGCAGGCGTCGAAGCGCGCGATGCCGACCTCGAGCGCCGCATAGACGTTGGCCAGCCCCAGCCCGCGCGTGTCGTGGAAATGGCCGCACCACAGCCGCTCGCCCGCGATCGCCCGCGCGCGCTCGAACAGGCTGCGCACCATCGCCGGATCGGCATAGCCGACGGTGTCGGCCAGGCTCACGCGGTCGGCGCCCGCATCGAGCAGTGCCTGCATCAGCCGCAGCACCTCCTCCGGCGCCACGGGGCCCTGCAGCGTGCAGCCGAAGGCGGTGCCCACGCCGCCCTCGATCAGCGTCCTCGAGCCCGCGGCATCGCGCGCGGCGCGGATGCGGCCGACCTCGGCCACCACCTCGTCGGGCGTCTTGCGCAGGTTGGCGAGGCTGTGCGCATGGCTGGCCGACAGCGGCACCACCAGCAGGTCGGCCTCGCCCTCGATGGCGCGCTCCGCACCCTTCAGGTTGGGCACCAGCACCGAGGCGAACAGGCCCGGCAGCGTCTTCGCGAAGGCCAGCAACTCGGCCGTGTCGGCCAGCTGCGGCAGCAGCCGCGCGGGCACGAAGGAGCCGACCTCGATCTCGCGCTGGCCGGCCGCGTGGGCGGCGCGGATCCATTCGCGCTTGTGCGCGGTGGGCAGGGTGCGGGCGATGCTCTGCAGGCCGTCGCGCAGGCCCACTTCGCGCACGGTGGCGCGCGGCGGCAGGAAGGCGTGCAGGCGCGCCGGGGCGGAAGGTTCGGTCAAGGCGGTGTCTCCGTGGGATGAGGGTCTGGAATCGGCGTCATTCTTAGACTTTCCGATTCGATGCAGAAGCTATATTTCGGAAGCCGATCCATTCCGAATCGGAACACCACAAAAGCCACGGAGCCGACGCCATGCGCGACCTCGACCTCACCACCCTGCGCCTGTTCGTCTCGGTCTGCGAGACCCGCAGCATCGCCCGCGCCGGCGCCCAGGCCAGCATCGTCGGCTCGGCGATCAGCAAGCGGCTGGCCCAGCTCGAGGACACACTGGGCACGCCGCTGTTCGTGCGGCGCCGCCGCGGCGTGGTGCCCACGGCGGCCGGCGAAACCCTGCTCGAGCATGCGCGCGCCATGCTCGGCAGCGTGAACCGCATCGAGCGCGACATGGCGGCCTACGCGGGCGGCATGCGCGGCCATGTGCGCATGCTGGCCTCGGCCTCGGTGATGGCCGAGTCGCTGGCCGAGGACGTGGCCGACTTCCTGCAGGACCCGGCGCACCGCAACATCCGCGTCGACATGGAAGAGCGCGTGAGCCCCGAGATCGTGCGCGGCATCCGCGAGGGCGTAGCCTCGATCGGCCTGTGCTGGGACGCGGCCGACCTTGAGGGCCTGCAGCGGCGCGACTACCGCAGCGACCACCTCGCAGTGGTGGCGCATCGCTCGCACCCGGTGGCGCGGATGCGCGAGGTGCGCTTCGAGCAGCTGCTCGACCACGAGTTCGTCGGCATGCCCGCACTCAGCGCGGTGCAGCTGCTGCTCGCGCGCGAGGCCACGGCCGCGGGCAAGCCGCTGGTGCACCGCGTGCTGGTGTCGAACTTCGACGCCGCGTTGCGCGTGGTGCGCGCCGGCCTCGCGATCAGCGTGGTGCCGGCCGAGGTGGCGCAGCCCTTCACCGCGGCCTACGGCCTGCGCCTGATGCCGCTGGCCGACCCGTGGGCGAAGCGCCGCTTCGCGATCTGCTTTCGCGACGAGGCCTCGCTCTCGCCCGCGGCGCAGCTGCTGGTGGCGCACCTCGAGAAGCTGGCGCGGCGCGACTGAGCCGGCTCATTCGTCCGGATTTCGAAACGATCCTTTGCGCGGGAGCCGGTTTTTGTTTCGTTCGGCGCAATCCACACTGCGGGCTTCACCTGTCACACCCTCCTCCGCAGAAAGAATCATCGCCATGTTCCGCCGCAGCATCCTCGCCGCCACCGCGCTCGCCGCCCTCTCGACCTTCCCCACCTTCGGCATCGCCGCATCCGCCGCGCCCCTGACGCTCGAGGTCTACAACCCGGGCGCGGCCTCGCTGTTTCCCGTCTCCTCGAGCATCGTCTCGGGCGAGAAGGAGGCCGTGCTGATCGACGCCCAGTTCCAGCGCAACGACGCCCAGGCGCTGGTGAAGAAGATCCAGGCCGGCGGCCGCAGGCTCGCCACCGTCTACATCAGCCACAGCGACCCCGACTACTACTTCGGCCTCGACGTGATCCGTGCCGCCTTCCCCGACGCGAAGATCGTCGCCACGCCGCAGACCGTGGCCGCGATCCAGGCCTCGAAGGACGGCAAGCTGGCCCACTGGGGCCCGATCCTCAAGGACAACGCGCCGCAGTCGCTGGTGGTGCCCGAGCCGCTCGCGGGCGACACGATCGAGCTCGAGGGCCGCAAGATCCAGGTCGTCGGCCCAACGCCCGCGCGCACCGTCGCCTGGATTCCCTCGCTCAAGACCGTGGTCGGCGGCGTGCCGGTGTCGGCCAACATCCACCTCTGGGTGGCCGACACGCAGACGCCCGAGTCGCGCCGCGACTGGCGCCGCACCCTCGACCGCATCGCGGCGCTCAAGCCGAAGACCGTGGTGCCCGGCCACTACCTGCCGAACGCCGACGGCTCGGCGCCCTCCACGCTCGCCTCGGTGAACTTCACGCGCGCCTACCTGCAGGCCTTCGAGACCGAGGCCGCCAGGGCCAAGGACTCGGCCGCGCTGATCGCCGCGATGAAGAAGCGCTACCCCAAGCTGGAAGACGCCTCCTCGCTCGAACTGAGCGCGAAGGTCATCAAGGGAGAGATGAAATGGCCGCAATGAACCCGGGCAGCCACGACGGCGCCACCCTGCACTGCATCTTCGACCCGCTGTGCGGCTGGTGCTATGCCGCCGCACCCTTGGTCGAGGCGGCGCGCGAAGTGCAAGGCCTGCGGGTCGAACTGCATGGCGGCGGCATGATGACCGGCGCCAACCGCCGGGCCATCACGCCGCAGTGGCGCGACTACGTGCTCCCACACGACCGCCGCATCGCCGAGCTCACGGGCCAGCCCTTCGGCGAGGCCTACTTCGATGGCCTGCTGCGCGACGGCACGGCCGTGATGGACTCCGAACCGCCGACCACCGCGATCCTCGCGGCCGAGTCGCTGCGCGCGGGCGGCGCGCTCGACATGGCGCATCGCGTGCAGCGCGCGCACTACGCCGAGGGCCGGCGCATCGCCGATGCCGAAGTGCTGCAGGGGCTGGCCTTGGAACTGGGCTTCGATGGCGAAGCCTTCGCCGCGGCCTTCGCGCGGCTGTCGGGCGAGGCGACCGCGCAGCACATCGAGGCCAGCCGCGCGCTGCTGCGCCGCGTGGGCGGCCAGGGCTTTCCGACCTTCGTGCTCGCGCGGCCCGATGGCGGCGCGAGCCGGGTCGACATCGGCCCGTGGCTGGGCCGGCCGGACGCGTGGAAGGCCCAGCTCGCGAGCTTCGCGACGCCGTCCGCGCCGGGACATCCGGCCACGGGCAGCTGCGGCCCCGACGGCTGCGCGATCTGAAAACCGCCCGCCGGCCTGGACAGCCGACGGCCGTGTTTCGTCGCGGAAGCGCTGAATTCGGAGGCTTCGCGGACAAATGAGAACTATTCTCGACAATAATCCGCCGGCGATCCGCGCGCCATCCCCCTTCCCATGTCCGCCCAACTCTCCCCCAGCCCGCTGCTGAAAGCCTTCCAGGACAGCTACCAGGAGCTGGTGCGGTTCATCGCGCGCCGCACCGGCAGCACGCACGATGCACGCGAGCTGGCGCACGACACCTGGGTCCGGCTGGCCGAGCGCGCCGAGACGCGC
This sequence comes from Variovorax sp. GW821-FHT09B05, assembly GCF_059418265.1. Classification (NCBI taxonomy): domain Bacteria; kingdom Pseudomonadati; phylum Pseudomonadota; class Betaproteobacteria; order Burkholderiales; family Comamonadaceae; genus Variovorax; species Variovorax sp. GW821-FHT09B05. Next base: position 371,158 of record NZ_JBWKPN010000006.1, on the reverse strand, counting down.
GAAACCGAGCCCGCGCCGCACGAAGGCGCCGCGCGCGCCTACGTCTACGCCGTGGCCGAGAACATCGCCATCGACCACCTGCGCCGCCGCCAGCGCAGCGCGGAGCGCTTCAGCCCGGTGGCCGTCGACATCGAGGCGGAACCGCCGTCCCACGGCCCCAGCGCGCGCGACGTGGCCGACGGCGTCGCCCACCGGCAGGCGCTCGACGCGGTGGATGCCGCGCTGCGCGCGCTGCCGCCGCGCAGCCGCGACATCTTCCTGGCCGACCGGCTCGACGGCGCCTGCCATGCCGAACTGGCGCTGCGCCATGGCGTATCGGTCAAAACCGTCGAGCGCGAAGTGATGCGGGCGCTCGACAGCGTCGAGGCCGCGCTGCACCGCTGGCGCGGCGAGGCGGCGCCCGCGCGCACCGGCCGGCGCCGCGCGCTGTCGGCGCTGCTCGGCGTCTGCGGCCTGGGTGTCGGCAGCGCCGCGCTCTGGCAGGCATGGCGCCAGTGGGTGCCGGGCTACAGCGCCCTGCTGTCGACCCCGATCGCCCGCATCCGGACCCAGGCGCTGCCCGACGGCAGCAAGCTCACGCTCGATGCCGCGAGCCGCGCCGAGGTCGTCTACTACGCCACGCGCCGCACGGTGCAACTGCTGGCCGGCAGCGCCTTCTTCGAGGTGGCGCGCGACGAGGCGCGGCCCTTCGTGGTCCATGCGCTGGGCCACGAGATCACGGTGCTCGGCACGCGCTTCGAGGTCGCGCTGCAGGACGGCGGCGTGCGCGTGGCGGTCGAATCGGGCCAGGTGCGGGTGCGCAGCGCAGGCGGCGAGGAACGCACCCTGGGCGCGGGCGACCGTGCCTTCATCGATCCGGTGCGGCCGCTCGCCACCTCGCATCCGGCCGGCGCGGCGGCGGTCGCGCCGTGGCGCGAAGGCTGGCTCGACTTCGACCGCCAGCCGCTGGCCGAGGTGGTGGAGCGTCTCGCGCGCTACAGCCCGCGCCCGCTGCGCGTGGCGCCCGATGCCGCGCAGCTCCCGGTGTTCGGCCGGGTGCGCATCGGCGAGGCCGGCGCCTGGCTGCGGCTGCTGCCGCGCAGCCTGCCGGTGCGCGTGCGCGAAGACGACGGGGCCGACCGCGCCCTGGTCATCGAACGCCGGCCCTCCTGAAGGCCGGCTTCGCTCGCCGCGTTTTTTTTGGCGCCGCGCGTGAGGGATCGCCGCCGCTCGCTCGTATCAGTCCATGGAGCCCGGAACTTCCGCCACGCGGAAGCCCAGGGAATTCATGAACCCGACCCGAAGCCAGAGAACCGCATGCCTTCCCGCCACCGTCCCGCCCCCACCCTTCGACGCCATCTGGTCGCCGCCGCCGCGCTGTCCCTGGTCGCCCAGGCCGGCACGGGCGCCTGGGCTCAGAACAGCCCGGCCGCCGTCGACGCCCAAGCCATGGCGGGCGCCGCCGTCGTGGCGTTCTCGATCCCCGCCCAGCCGCTGGACCAGGCGCTGAACCAGTTCGCGCGCCAGGCCGGCCTGCAGTTGCTGGCGGCCCCGGCGCTGCTGCAGGGGCTGCGCGGACAGCCGGTCCAGGGCAGCCTGGCGGTCCACGCCGCGGCCGCCCAGTTGCTCCAGGGCAGCGGGCTGGCCGGCCGCGTGACGGGCAGCACGCTGGTGATCGAGAAGGCGCGCGATGCCACCGGCGCCGCGCTGCCGACCGTGACCGTGAACGCCGCCGCCGAGCGCGAGACCGGCCTCGGCCCGGTGCCGGGCTATGTCGCGCGACGCAGCCAGACCGCGACCAAGACCGACACGCCGATCATCGAGGTGCCGCAGTCGCTGTCCGTCATCGGGCGCGAGGAACTCGAGGCCCGCGGCGTGCAGACCATCATGGAAGCCGTGCGCTACGCGCCGGGCGTGGTGGCCGGCAACTGGGGCTACGACGCCCGCGGCATCGACTGGCTGCTGCTGCGCGGCTTCGATGCCACGGCCGGCAATGCCATGTACCGCGACGGCATGCTGCTGCCCGCCTACTCGCTGACCGAGCCCTACGGCCTCGAGCGCGTCGAGGTGCTGCGCGGCCCCTCGTCGGTGATGTTCGGCCCGGGCGACGCCGGCGGCATCATCAACCGCGTCAGCAAGATGCCCGGCACCACGACCACGCGCGAGATCGAGGTCCAGTACGGCAGCTTCCAGCGCAAGCAGCTCGCGGTCGACCTCGGCGGCGCCCTGAGCGACACGCTGAGCTACCGGCTGGTGGGCGTCGAGCTCGACAGCGACAGCCAGCAGCGCTACCCCAACGGCGCGCCCGCCGAGGTCAAGCGCAGCTACCTCGCACCCTCGCTGCGCTGGCAGCCCTCGGCCGCCACCTCGTTCACACTGCTCGGCGAGTTCCTGAAGAGCAACGCCAGCGACGACACCTTCAACGTGACTGACGCACGCGGCCGCGACACCGGCCTGATCCAGGGCGAGCCGAACTACAGCCGCATCAAGCAGCAGCAATCCTCGCTCGGCTACCTGTTCGAACACCATCTGGACGACAACTGGACGGTGCGCCAGAACATGCGCTACTTCGGCTTCGACACCGACAAGCACCACGTGGTGGTGAACCTCGCGCCCGATGGCTACACGCTGCGGCGCACGGCCCGCTTCGCCCCCGAGTGGGTCAACCAGTGGACCGCCGACACGCAGTTGCAGGGCCGCGTGCGCACCGGCGATGTCGAGCACACGCTGCTGTTCGGCGTCGACTGGTCGCGCGTGCGGTACACGGCCAAGCAGTTCTCGGGGCCGGCCCCCAGCCTCGATCTGCGCTTCCCGGTCAACGGCCTGCCGATCGCCGAGCCCGTGCAGCCCGACAGCAACTTCACCCAGACCACCGAGCAGCTCGGCGTCTACGCGCAGGACCAGGTCAAGTTCGGCCCGCACTGGCTGCTCACGCTCGGCGGCCGGCAGGACCACGTGAAGTCCACCACCTTCGACCGCCTGAAGAGCGGCCGCACCACCCAGACCGACGACCGGTTCAGCGGCCGCGCCGCGCTGAGCTATCTGGTCGGCAACGGCTGGGCGCCCTACCTCAGCTATTCGGAATCCTTCATGCCGACCAGCGGCGTCGACCTGAACGGCGAGCCCTTCCGCCCGAGCCGCGGCAAGCAGGTGGAGGCCGGCCTCAAGTTCCAGCCCGAGGGCGCGCGCTCGCTGTTCACCGCGGCCCTGTTCGACGTGCGCAAGTCCAACGTCGTGACCTACGACCAGAACACCTTCGAGGCGCGCCAGATCGGCCGCATCCGCTCGCGCGGCCTCGAGCTCGAGGCCAAGGCCGAGCTGGCGCGCGACCTGAACCTCACGGCCTCCTACACCTGGCTCGACACCAAGGTGCGCGAGAGCGCCAACGCCACCGAGCGCGGCAAGACGCCGATCCAGGTGCCGCGCAACACGGCCTCGCTGTGGCTCGACTACACGCTGGGCAACGGCTTCGGTTTCGGCGGCGGCCTGCGCTACATCGGCAAGCGCTGGAACGACGTGGGCAACACCTCGTCGGAAGGCGGCGTGGCGCTGATCGATGCCACCGTGCACTACAAGCGCGGCCCGTGGCGCTTCGCGCTGAGCGCCACCAACCTCGCCAACCGGCAGTACGCCGCCTCGCGGGCCTACGGCAAGTACTACCCCGGCAGCGACCGCGCGGTGGTCGCGAGCGCGAAGTACCAGTTCTGAACGCCCGAACGCGCGCGGGCGTGCAACTCAGCGCGCCACGCCCAGCAAGCGATCGAGCACCTGCGGCTGCGCGCGCAGCGCGGCCGCGCTGTCGGCATGCACGATGGCCCCGTGGTCGAGCACCACGGCCTCGTCGGAGATCGCGAGGATCGCCTGCGGATGCTGCTCGACCACGATCGCGGCCAGGCCCTCGTCGCGCGTGATGCGGCGGATGGCGCGCAGCAGCTCCTCCACGATGATCGGCGCCAAGCCCTCGAGCGGCTCGTCGAGCAGCAGCAGCTTCGGGTTCAGCACCAGCGCGCGGCCCACGGCCAGCATCTGCTGCTCGCCGCCCGAGAGCTGGGTGCCGAGGTTGGTCTTGCGCTCGGCCAGGCGCGGGAACATCTCGTAGACGCGGCGCGGATTCCACGGCCCGGGCCGCTCCACCGCGGTGAGGTTCTCGTGCACGGTGAGCGACTTGAAGATGTTGCGCTCCTGCGGCACCCAGCCGATGCCGGCCGCCGCGCGCTGGTGCGGCGCGAGCCGGTGCAGCGCCTGGCCGCCGAGCGCGATGCTGCCGCCGTGCTGGCGCGTGGCGCCCGCCAGGGTGTTGATCAGCGTGGTCTTGCCGGTGCCGTTGCGGCCCAGCAGCGCGAGCGTGCGGCCCTCGCCGAGCGCGAAGGACACGTCGTGCAGCACCACGGCCTCGCCGTAGCCGGCGCTGAGCTTCTCGATGCGCAGCAGCTCAGACATGGGCGGCCTCCGCGGACTGGCCATGGCCGAGGTAGACCTCCTTGACCCGCGGGTCGTTGGCGATGGCCTCGGGATCGCCCTCGGTCAGCAGGGTGCCGTTGACCAGCACCGTCATGCGGTCGGCGAAGCTGAACACCAGGTCCATGTCGTGCTCGATCAGCAGCACCGACACGTCGGCCGGCAGCGCGGCCACGGTCTGCAGCAACTCCTCGCGCTCGCCCGCGGGCACGCCGGCCACGGGTTCGTCGAGCAGCAGCACGCGCGGCTCGCAGGCCAGCGCGATCGCGATCTCGAGCAGCCGGCGCTTGCCGTAGGCCAGATGCTTCGTCTGCTGGTGCGCCACGTCGGCCAGGTGGAACTGCTCGAGCAACTGCCCCGCGCGCTCGGCCACCGCCTGGGTCGCGCCGAGCGGGCGCCACCATTGCGCGCCGATACCCTGGTGCTGCGACACGACCAGCGCCAGCGTCTCCAGCGGCGTCATCGAGTCGAACAGCTGGTTGATCTGAAAGGTGCGCACCAGCCCGCGCGCCACGCGCTTGTGCGGCGCGAGGCGCGTGATGTCCTCGCCGAGCAGCGTGATGCGGCCCTCGGAGGGCGTGAGCACGCCCGTGAGCTGGTTGATCAGGGTGGTCTTGCCGGCGCCGTTCGGGCCGATCAGCGCATGGCGCGCGCCACGCTTGAGCTCCATCGAGACGTTGTTGGTGGCGGTGATGCCGCCGAAGCGCATCACCAGGCCGAGGGTGGAAAGCACGGTGTCGGTCATGCCGCACCGCCCTTCTTGCCGGCACCGAACCAGGTCCAGGGCTTGAGCAGACGATCGCGGCCCACGAGCACCAGCAACACCAGGATCAGGCCGATCCAGAACATCCAGTACTGCGGCGTCACCGACGACAGCCAGGTCTGCAGCAACTTGAAGACGATGGCGCCCGCGACGCCGCCGTAGAGCCAGCCCACGCCGCCGATCACCAGCATCAGCAGCACGTCGGCCGAGCGGTCGAAGGCCAGCACGTCGAGCGAGGCGAAGCCGGTGGTCTGCGCGAGCAGCGCGCCCGCGGCACCGGCCACGCCGGCAGCCACGGTGTAGATCACGGCCAGCCGCGACACCACCGGGATGCCGATCGCCATGGCGCGCAGCCGGTTGTCCCGGATCGCCTTGAGCGTGGCGCCGAAGGGCGAATGCACGAGCCGGCGCATGACGAGGAACAGCACCAGCATCACGGCGAGTGAATACCAGGCGGCCGTGCGGCCGTAGAGATCGAACTCGAACAGGCCGAGCACCGGCCCCATCACCACGCCCTGCAGGCCGTCGGCGCCGCCGGTCAGCCAGTCGAGCTTGTTGGCGAGTTCGAGCAGCAAGAGCGCGGTGCCGAGCGTGACCATCAGCCGCGTGAGGTCGCTGCCGCGCAGGATGGTGACGCTGGCCACCAGCCCGAGCAGCGCCGACACGACGATGGCGAACAGCAGGCCCACGGTCGGGTCGGGCATCACCAGCTTGGCGAACAGCGCCGCGGCATAGGCGCCGAAGCCGAAGAAGGCCGCATGGCCCAGCGAGACGATGCCGGTGTAGCCGAGGATCAGGTCGAGCGACATCGCGAACAGCGCGACGATGGCGATCTCGTTGACCAGCAGCGAGTGCGAGGGCGTGACCAGCGGCAGCGCGAAGGCGATGGCCCACGCCACGAACTCGACCGGGTGCCAGCGCGCCTTGCGCAGCAGCGGCGACTGGAAGTCGGAGGAAGAAGAAGGCGCGCCCATCAGCGGCCTCCCTTGCGCGTGAACAGGCCCTGCGGGCGCCACATCAGGATCAGGATCATCAGCAGGTAGACGGTGAAGGCGCCCATCTTCGGAATGAAGTACTTGCCGGCCACGTCGGCGATGCCCAGCAGCAGCGCGGCCGCGAGCGGACCGGTGATCGACGAGGTGCCGCCGACCGAGACCACGATCAGGAAATAGATCATGTACTTGAGCGGGAAGGTCGGATCGAGGCCGAGGATCTCGGCGCCGAGCGCGCCGCCCAACCCCGCGAGCCCCGAGCCGACCGCGAAGGTCAGCAGGAACACCACGTTGACGTTGATGCCGAGGCCCGCGGCCACGCGCGGGTCGTCGACCGCTGCGCGCAGCCGGCTGCCGAAGCGGGTCTTCGAGAGGATCAGCTGCAGCACCACGGTGAGCACCGCGCAGACCGCGATGATGAACAGCCGGTAGTGGCCCATGCCCAGCATCAGCGCGCCGTCGCCGAGCTCGGTGCGCCCGCGCAGCCACTCGGGCAGCTGCACGTTCTGCTGCGAGGAGCCCACGAAGTAGTCGATGGCCGCCACCGCCATGAAGGCCAGCCCGATCGAGAACAGCACCTGGTCGAGGTGCGGCTTGCCGTACATGGGCCGGTAGAGCGTGCGCTCGAGCAGCGCGCCGGCCAGCGCCACGACCACGAAGGCCAGCGGCAGGCACAGCATGAACGGCACGCCGAACTTCTGCATCGCGAACACGGTGAGATAACCGCCCGCCATCGCGAAGGCGCCGTGCGCGAGGTTGATGAAGTTCATCAGCCCCAGCGTCACGGCCAGCCCCACGGCGAGCACGAACAGCAGCATGCCGTAGGCGATGCCGTCGAAAAGAATGGTGAGCATGCAGCTTCTGTGGGATGCGGTCTCGAACGCGGACAGCCGAACGCAGAAGTCGCGAAGGTCACGCAGAAGTCGCCGAAGGAATCAACAAGGATTCTTCCGCGACTTCTGCGTGATTCTGGTATTCCTTCCGCGTTCGGCTGTCCGAACCCGCATTGCTATTACTTGGCTTTACCCGGGTCCTTGACGCCCTTGATGACGTCGAACTCCACGTTGTAGAGCTGCCCGTCCTTCTTCTCGACCTTGCGCAGGTACACGTCCTGCACCACGTCGCGGGTCTGGGCGTCGATCAGCACCTGGCCGCGCGGGCTCTCGAAGACCTGGCCCTTCATGCCGGCCAGCAGCGCCTCGCCGCCGCCCTGGCCCTTGCTGGTCTTGAGCGCCTCGTAGATCACGCGCATGCCGTCGTAGCCGCCCACGGCCATGAAGTTGGGGCGCAGCTTGGGGTTGGCCTTCTCGAAGGCTTCGACGAACTTCTTGTTCGCGGCCGAGGGATGGGCGGCCGAGTAGTGGTGCGAGGTGACCACGCCGAGCGCGCCGTCGCCCATGTCGTTGAGCTGGTCGTCGTCGGTCACGTCGCCGGTGGCGATCAGCTTGATGCCGGCCTTGTCCATGCCGCGCTCGAGGAACTGCTTCATCACGGCCGCGCCCGCGCCCGAGGGCACGAAGACGAACAGCGCGTCGGGCTTGGCGTCGCGCACCTTCTGCAGGAAGGGGGCGAAGTCGGGATTGCGCAGCGGCACGCGCAGCTTGTCGATCACCTTGCCGCCGTTGAGCGCGAAGCGCTCGCTGAAGAACTTCTCGGCGTCGTTGCCGGGACCGTAGTCGCTCACCAGCGTGACCACCGTCTTGATGCCGTTCTTCGGCGCCCAGTCGCCCATCGGCACCGACACCTGCGGCAGCGTGAAGCCGCTGCGCACGATGAAAGGCGAGGCCTCGGTGATGCTCGAGGTGGCCGCGGCCATCACGACCTGCGGCGTCTTCGACTGGGTGGCGATCGGCGCCACCGCGAGCGCCAGCGGCGTCAGGCCGAAGCCCGCGAGCACGTTGACCTTGTCGTTCACCACCAGCTCCTGCGCCAGGCGCTTGGTGACGTCGGGCAGGCCGGTGTCGTCCTTGACGATCAGCTCGATCTTCTTGCCGGCCACGGTGTCGCCGTTCTGCGCCATGTACAGGCGCGCGGCGGCCTCGATCTGGCGGCCGGTCGACGCCGACTGGCCGGTCATCGGCAGGATCAGGCCGATCTTGAACTTGTTGTCCTGGGCCTGGACGGCCGTCACGGACAGCGCGCCGGAAAGCGCGAGCGCGGCGAGGCTCGCGGACTGGATGAGTTGACGCCTTTGCATGAGTTCTCCTTTGGGGGCGACGAGCGGAATCGGCCTATTTTTCAACACTTTGCAACACTCCTTGTCGCGGACCTTCACCTAGGCGCGGGCCCGCGCGGCGCTTTGTTGCGCGATAGACAAATGAACTGCGCGATGATCGCGCAACGGGGTGGATCGGTGCCGGTCAGGCGTCCGCGCGGTACGCGGAATCGAGCGTGAGCGTACCCACCGCGCGTGACACGCAGGCGCAGATGCGGGTGGTGGCCTGCTTCTCGTGCGCGCTGAGGAACACGTCGCGGTGGTCGATCTCGCCGTCCACCGCCAGCACGTCCATCGCGCACAGCCCGCATTCGCCGCGCCGGCAGTCCCACAGGGTCTGCACGCCGGCCGCGTCGAGCGCATCGAGCAGCGAGCAGTCGGCCGGCACGGTGATCGCGAGGTCGTGCCGCGGCACGCGCACGGTGAAGGCCTGCGCGGCCAGCCGGCCGCTGCTGCCGAAGGTCTCGAAGCGCAGGTCGGCCGCGGGACGGCCGGCCGCCGCCCAGGCGCGCTGCACGGCCTCGAGCATGGGTGCCGGGCCGCAGGTGTAGAGCTGGCCGCCCGCGGGCAGCGCGGCGATGGCCGCCGCGAGGTCGATGGCCGCGGCGCCTTCGTGCGTCTGCAGCTTCTCGTCGCCGAGCGATGCGCGCAGCTCGTCGAGGTAGGCGAACTCGCCCGCATGGCGCGCGCCGTAATGCATGGCCAGCGGCACGCCGCTGCGCCGCGCATGCGCGCCCAGCCGCTGCGCCATGCCCACCAGCGGCGTGATGCCGATGCCGCCCGCCACCAGCAGGTAGCCCGGCGCCGACAGGTCGAGCGCGAAGTGGTTCTGCGGCGCGCTGACCTGCAGGCGGTCGCCCACGGCCAGCCGCCACATCGCGAGCGATCCGCCGCGGCCGTCGTCGAGCCGCTTGACGGCGATGCGCCAGCCGCCGTGCTCGCCCTGTCCCACGAGCGAATACGAGCGCGTCTGCAACCGGCCCTGCGCGCTCGTCACCTGCACCTGCAGATGGGCACCGGGCTCGTGGCCGCCGGCCGAGCCCGCCTCGGGCCGCAGCTCGAATTCGCGCACGGTGGGCGTGAGGTCGCGCAGCGCCACCACCTGCGCCTGCATCCATTGGAGATCGCTTTTCATCGGGGAACCAGGACCGGAAAAAAGAAGGAAGCCGCTCAGCCGCGGCGGCGGATCAATTGCACGCCGGGCAGCGAACGCTGCTGCTCGGTGGGCGCGCCATGCAGCGCCTCGCGCAGGTTGCGCCGCGCGATGCGGCTGTGCTCGCGCATCAGCGCCTCGGCGCGCGAACCCTCGCCGGACTCGATGGCATCGAGCACCTGCAGGTGCTGGTCCTGCGCGATCACCAGCATGTCGCGCGCGGCCGGCGAATTGGCCTGCACGATCACGAAGCCCGAGGGCGAGGCGAACGGCAGGTTGATCACGCGCTCGAGCTGCTGCGCGATGACCGGGCTGCCGGCCATCTCGCACAGCAGCGCATGGAAGCGCTCGTTGTGCGTCACGTAGCGCGAGAAGGCGGCGTCGTCGAGCGCGGGCTCGCGCAACAGCTCGTCGATGCGCTGCAGGCAGCCGCGCGCCTCGCGCAGCACCACGGGCGCCGCGCCGCGTTCGGCCGCGAGCCGCGCGACCAGCCCCTCGAGCGTGCCGCGCAGCTCGATCGCATCGGCCACGTCGCGTTCGGAAAAGGTGCGCACCGCATAGCCGCCGTTGGGCAGGGCCTCGAGCAGGCCTTCCTGCTCGAGCCGCATCAGCGCGGTGCGCACCGGCGTGCGCGAGACGCCGAGCTGCTCGGAGATCGCGACCTCGGCGATGCGCGCGCCGCCCGGCAGCTCGCCGGCCAGGATCATCTCGCGCAGCCGCAGCTGCGCCTTCACGGCCTGCGAGGCGCCGCTGTCGCCGGGCTCGCCGGCGCTGCTGCTGGCGGCGACCTTCATGCGGCCTGCCGCTGGTCGACGCGGATCGGGATCGCGGCGCGCGCGGGCCGTTCCTTGTCGACCATGCGGTCGATCAGCCGCCGCGCCCACATCGAGCCGGCGTCGATGTTGAGGTTGTAGAAGCGGTGGTCGGGATGCTCGTCGATCGCCTTCTGCTGCGCCTCGAGCACCAGCTCGTCCTCGCGGAAGATGCCCGAGACGCCCTCGCGCAGCTCGTGCGTGAGGCGCTGCTCGCCCAGGCAGTAGTTGCGCGCGAAGGCCCAGAAGTAGAGGCAGGTCTTGTCGGTCTCGGGCGTGATGGTGTTGAGCACGTAGCCGTTGACGCCCTTGCCGCGGTCGCCCGGGCTGCCGCCCTTGGGCACCGCGCCGCTGCCGGCCTCGGCCACGCCGACGTCGATGTTGACGGTGCACGGCGCCTCGAAGCGGATGATCTGCCAGCGGTCGACCTTGCCCGCGTAGCCGCGCGCATGGCGGATCTGGCCGCCCCAGAACGGCGGCGCCTCGATGTTCTCCATCCAGCGCGTGACGGTGGCCGAGCGGTCGCCGTGGGTGGCGACGAAGGGCGCCTCGGCCACCTCGCGGTTGCCGATCGAGGAGCCGTGCACGAAGGTCTCGTGCGTCAGGTCCATGAGGTTGTCGACCACCAGCCGGTAGTCGCAGTTCACGCGGATCATCTTGCCGTCGCCGGCCCAGGCCGGGTCGTCGTTCCAGTGCATGTCGGGCACCAGCGCGGGGTCGGCCAGCGCCGGGTCGCCGGGCCAGATCCAGATGAAGCGGTGCTTCTCGGCCACCGGGAAGCTGCGCACGCAGGCGGAAGGATTGAGCGTTTCCTGGCTCGGCATGTGGGTGCAGCGGCCCTGGCTGTTGTAGACCAGGCCGTGGTAGCCGCAGACCAGCTCGTCGCCCTCGAGCCGCCCCATCGACAGCGGCAGCAGCCGGTGCCAGCAGGCGTCCTCGAGCGCGGCCACCTGCCCGTCGGTGCGGCGGAACAGCACCAGCTTCTGGTTGCAGACCGTGCGCGGCAGCAGCGCATGCCGCACCTCCACGTCGTAGGCGGCGGCATACCAGGCGTTGAGCGGGAAATGGGGCGATCGCGTGTCCATGGATACTCAATGTATACAGAAATACGAGAATTTCCAGCATATTCGGCCGAATCAAGGGAAAACACCGATCCCTCTGTACACATCGACGTCGCCACACAAGGCGATACGATGTTCCGTTCCACCTCTTTCGTTCAGACAAGCCGGAGTTCCATCCTCATGTCACAGCACGCCACCCTGCCCGCCCGCTACGACCACGTGGGCAGCTTCCTGCGTCCCCAATACCTGCTCGAAGCCCGCGAGCAGAAGGCCAGGGGCGAGATCACGCCCGAGCAACTGCGCACGGTCGAGGACAAGGCCATCGCCGAGATCGTCAAGTTCCAGGAAGACATCGGCCTCAAGAGCATCACCGACGGCGAATTCCGCCGCACCTACTTCCACATCGACTTCCTCGACCAGCTCGGCGGCGTGAAGACCGACATCCCGGTCACGATCCGCAAGCCCGACGGCAGCGAGGAACTCGCGCCGCCCGCGATGCGCGTCATCGACAAGGTGCGCCACGTCAAGAACATCCAGCTGGCCGACTTCGAGTACCTCAGGAGCCAGGTCTCGGCCGGCCGCACGCCCAAGGTCACGATCCCCTCGCCCACCATGCTGCACTTCCGCGGCGGCCGCGCCGGCATCAGCAAGGAGGCCTATCCCGAGCTCGACCCGGCGTTCTACGACGACGTGGCCCAGGCCTATGGCGACGAGCTGCGCTCGCTGGCCGCGGCCGGCTGCACCTACGTGCAGATGGACGACACCAACCTTGCCTACCTCTGCGACGAGCACATGCGCGAGGCGGCCCGCAAGCGCGGCGACGACCCGAACGAGCTGCCGCACCGCTACGCCGCCTTCATCAACAAGGTGGTGGCGCAGAAGCCGCCGGGCATGCTGCTGGCCATGCACCTGTGTCGCGGCAACTTCAAGAGCACCCATGCCGCGGCCGGCAACTACGAGCCGGTGGCCGAGGCGCTGCTCCAGGAGATGGACCTCGACGCCTACTTCATGGAGTACGACGACGCGCGCTCGGGCGACTTCAAGCCGCTGCGCTTCCTGCCCAAGGGCAAGACCGTGGTGCTGGGCCTGGTGACCACCAAGTTCGGCCAGATGGAGGACAAGGACGAGCTCAAGCGCCGCATCGAGAACGCCGCCATGTACGCGCCGCTCGAGCAGCTCGCGCTGTCGCCGCAGTGCGGCTTCTCGAGCACGGTGCACGGCAACAACATCGCGGTCGAGGCGCAGCGCGCCAAGCTGCGGCTGGTGGTCGAGACCGCGCAGGAAGTCTGGGGATCGACCTGAGCCGCGCTTTCTGCTGAACTCGGGGCCATGACGACCCACATCTTCTCCGGCCCCCTTAGCATGTTCGGCGCCAAGGTCCAGATCGCGGCGCTCGAGAAGGGCATCGCCTTCGAGCTCGTGATGGTGCCCTTCGACCGCGACGACAACTACAGCCCCAGGCATCCCGAGGTGCTGCGCATCAACCCCAAGGGCCAGGTGCCGGTGCTGATCGACGACGCGGTCGAGCTGTTCGACTCGACCCAGATCTTCGAGTACCTCGAGGACCGGCATCCGCAGCCCGCGCTGTGGCCCGTCGAAGCGGCCGCGCGGGCCCGCGCGCGCCAGCTCGAGCACCGTTCCGACGAGGTCTTCTTCCCGCAGGTGGTCAAGCTCTTCGGCCTGCAGGAGGCGATGCAGAGCCCGCCCGCGGTGGAGGCCTGCGCCGCCTGCGCGCGCTTCTACGGCCAGCTCGACACCCTGCTGGCCGACGGCCGCGCGTTCCTGGCCGGCGACTACGGCTATGCCGACATCGCCTTCTACATGGCCCATGTGTTCGCCGACCGCAAGGGCGCGGGCATGACCGACGAGACGCCGCGGCTCGTGGCCTGGCGCGACCGCGTCGGCGAGCGGCCCGCGGTGCGCGCGGTGGTCGATCCGATGATGGACTTCCTGGCCTCGCAGGGCCGAGGCGTGCCGGCCTTCCTTCGGCGCTGAGGGGGCAAGCGCGGCGGCGCGCGGCGGGCTCAGGCATCATCGGTCCATGCCGAAAAACGGGTTCGACTGGCTTCCCTCTCCGTCCCAGCATTTCCTCGTCGTCACCTTCGCGCTGCTGGTCTACGTGCTGACCACCCGCGCGCGCCGCGAGCAGCGCGCGCCCACCACCGCCATCGCGTGGGTCATGGGCCTGGTGCTGCTGCCCTACCTGATCCTGCCGATGTACCTGCTGTTCGGCCAGCGCAAGCTGCGCCCCGCGGGCTCGGCGCGGCCGCCGCGCTCGGCGCCGGCCGGCCACTGGGCCGCCGACCTGATCGAGAGCTTCGGCCTGGCGCCGCCCGGGCGCAGCGCGATCCGGCTGCATGCCGACGGCGAGCATGCGCGGCTCGCGCTGTTCGAGGTGATCGATGGCGCGCGCGAACGGCTCGACGTCTGCACCTTCATCATCGGCAACGACGAACTCGGCCGCTCGGTGATCGAGCGGCTCGCGCGGCGCGCGCGCGAGGGCATCAAGGTGCGGGTGCTGCTCGACGGCTTCGGCGCGCTCACGCTGCCGCGCCACCACTTCGACCCGCTGCGCGCGGCCGGCGGCGAGGTGGCGGTGTTCCGGCCCTTCTTCAGCCTGCGCCGCATCGGCCCGCGCAACCTGCGCAACCACCGCAAGTTCACCATCGCCGACGACGGCTGGCTCTGGTCGGGCGGGCGCAACCTCGCCTGCGAATACTTCAACGGCGACGCCGCCCATCCCGAGGCCTGGCACGACCTGTCCTTCGACCTGCGCGGCAGCGTGGCGGCCGCCGCGGCGCGCCAGTTCGACCACGACTGGGCCTCGGTGCGCAGCCGCAAGCCGCGCGCGATCACGGCCGAGGACGTGCCCGAGGGCCCCGGTGCCGCGATGGCGCAGTTCCTGCCGAGCGGCCCCGACCAGACCGAGGACACCGCGCATGCGCTGCTGATCGACGCCTGCTTCCGTGCCGAGCACCGGCTGCTCGCGATCACGCCCTACTTCGTGCCCGGCGACGGCCTGCGCGACGCGCTGCGGCTGGCCGCGCGGCGCGGCGTGCAGGTCACGATCGCGATCCCCGCGCAGTCGAACCACCGGCTGGCCGACTTCGTGCGCGCGCGTGCCATGCGCGACCTGGCGCGCGCCGGCGTGAGCTTTCGCATGCTGCCGTTCATGGCCCATGCCAAGGCGGTGGTGGTCGACGACCAGCTCGCGATGTGCGGCTCGATCAACCTCGACCTGCGCAGCCTGCTGCTGAACCACGAGGCCAATGTCGTGTTCTACGGCGAGCACGAGATCGAATGGCTGGCCGAGTGGATCGAGACCACGGCCTCGGCCGGCGAGGCCTACCGCGCGCGGCGCCCGGGCCTGCTGCGCGACGTGGCCGAGGGGCTGCTGCTCACCGTCGCCTTCCAGCTTTGACGGGCGCGGCGGCGGCCTGGCCGCCCGCTTCCCGCGCCACCGCGTCGAGACCCGCGAGCACGTAGCGCATCAGGTCGTCGACCAGCGCCTCGGTGTCGCGCACCGCGGGCAGCACGCGCTGGCCCAGCTCCTTGGGCGCGACCATCATCACGATGCACGGCAGCACCGTGAACATCACGCTGCGCTGCACCGAGGGATGGTCGTCGGCCAAACCCATGATCTCGCCGATCAGCCCGCGCACCACCTTGGCCTTGGGCAGCACCGCCTTCTGGATCAGCACCGGCATCGCGCTCGACGGCGACAGCGCCTCGCGCAGCATCACGCGAAAGCCCCAGGGCGCCTGCGGCTGGTGGCCCATCTCGACCAGGTGGCCGAGGAAGGCGCGCAGCCGCTGGCGCGGATCGGCGCCGCTGCCGGCCTGCGCCACCAGTTCGTCCACGCTGACGATCTGGCGGTGCGCCTCGACCAGCACCGCCTCGTAGAGGCCGTCGCGGCCGCCGAAGTGGTAGTTGACCGCCGCCATGTTGGTGCCGGCGCGGGTGCAGATCTCCTTGCTGGTGCTGGCCGCGAAGCCGCGTTCGGCGAACAGCCGGCCCGCGGTCTCGAGGATGTGGGCGCGGGTCGCGCTGCCGTCGGTGCGCGGCGCGCGCGCGGCCGGTTCGGCCTCGGCGGCGGGCGGTGCGGAGGAAGCGGTCGGACGAGGGGAACGGGAGCGGCTGGCCATGGCGCGAGCCTACCCCAACTTCCGGCCTACTTCAAATTCAAATTTGAATTTGATACGATCCAGGCGCTCCTTCCGCTTTCGCCAAAAAACGCCATGACCAAGAAACCCCTGATCGCCCTCGCCGTCGTCGTGCTGGCCGCCGCGGCCGCCGGTGCCTGGTACTTCGGCCGCTCGCCGGCACCGTCCGACCGCATCGTGCTCCACGGCAACGTCGACCTGCGCCAGGTGTCGCTGGCCTTCAGCGGCAGCGAGCGCGTGGCCGAGCTCGCGGTGCGCGAGGGCGACCGGGTGCGCGCGGGCCAGGTCATCGGCCGCCTCGACACGCGCACCCTGGCGCTGCGCGTGGCGCAGTCGCAGGCGCGCATCGGCGTGCAGGAACAGGCGCTGCTGCGGTTGAAGACCGGCAGCCGGCCCGAGGAGATCGCGCAGGCCGAGGCCCAGGTGAGCGCCGCCCAGGCCGATGCCGAGCTCGCGGCGCAGCAGCTCGCGCGGCTGCAGGCCATCGGCCAGTCGACCGCGGGCCGCGCGGTGAGCCAGCAGGACCTCGAGAGCGCCCAGGCGCGGCGCAAGGTCGCGCAGGCCCAGCTCGACAACGCGCGCAAGGCGCGGCAACTGGTGGTGAGCGGGCCGCGCAAGGAGGACATCGGCCAGGCCCAGGCCCAGCTCGAGGCGGCGCGCGCCGAACTCGCGCTGATGAAGCACGAGCTCGAGGAGGCCGAGCTCAAGGCACCGATCGACGCCGTGGTGCGCGCGCGGCTGCTCGAGCCCGGCGACATGGCCTCGCCGCAGCGCCCGGCCTTCACGCTCGCGATCACCGATCCCAAGTGGGTGCGGGCCTACGTGGCCGAGCCCGACCTCGGCCGCATCCAGGCCGGGCAGGAGGCCAGCGTGACCACCGACAGCCAGCCCGATCATGCGATCGCGGGCAAGGTGGGCTACATCGCCTCGGTGGCGGAGTTCACGCCCAAGACCGTGCAGACCGAGGAGCTGCGCAGCAGCCTCGTCTACGAGATCCGCGTGATGGTCGACGACAGGGAGGACCGGCTGCGGCTGGGCATGCCGGCCACCGTCACGCTGCGGCTCGCGTCCTCCGGAACGGCCGGCAAGTGAACGCCCCTGCCGTCCTCGCGCGCGGCCTGCACAAGCGCTTCGTCGTCAAGCCCGCGAAGAAGACCGTGCACGCGCTCGACGACATCGCGCTCGAGGTGCCGCCCGGCACGCTGACCGCGCTGGTCGGCCCCGATGGCGCCGGCAAGACCACGCTGCTGCGGCTGATGGCCGGCCTGTTGCGCGTCGATGCCGGCGAGCTGCGCGTGCTCGGCATCGACGTGGCCGCCGACCCGCAGGCGGTGCAGGACCGCATCAGCTACATGCCGCAGCGCTTCGGCCTCTACGACGACCTCAGCGTGCAGGAGAACCTCGACCTCTATGCCGACCTGCACGGCGTGCCGCGCGAGGAGCGGCGCGCGCGCTACGGCCGGCTGATGGAGATGACCGACCTCGGCCGCTTCACCGACCGGCCCGCGGGCAAGCTCTCGGGCGGCATGAAGCAGAAGCTCGGGCTGGCCTGCACGCTGGTGCGTTCGCCCGAGCTGCTGCTGCTCGACGAGCCCACGGTGGGCGTCGATCCGCTGTCGCGGCGCGAGCTGTGGCAGATCGTGCAGCAGCTGGTGGACGACGAGAAGCTCTCGGTCATCGTGAGCACCGCCTACCTCGACGAGGCCGAACGTTGCGCGCGCGTGTTCGTGCTGCGCGAGGGACGGCTCGTGGCGCAGGGCGCGCCCGAGGAGATCCGCGACCGCGCGCAGGGCCTGTGCTTCGTGGCGGCGCCGCCGGCCGGCGAGCCGCCGCGGCGGCTGCAGGCGCGGCTGCTCGATGCGCGCGCCGAGATCGTGGACGCGGTGCCGCAGGGCGGCGAGGTGCGCTTCGTGCGGCGCGACAACGCGGACGAGGCAGGCATCGAAGCGCTGCTCGAGGGCGCGGCCGCCGAGCCCGTGGCGCCGCGGCTCGAGGACGGCTTCATGACGCTGCTGCGCACGCAGGAAGACCCGACGCCGAAGCCCGCCGAGCCGATCGCGCGGCAGCCGGCGCCCTCCTCCTCCACGCCCGGCGACACCGTCATCGAGGTCAAGGACCTGGTGCGCCGCTTCGGCGATTTCATCGCCGTCGCCAGCACCAGCTTCAGCGTGCGGCGCGGCGAGATCTTCGGCCTGCTGGGCCCCAACGGCGCGGGCAAGACCACCACCTTCCGCATGCTCTGCGGCCTGCTGCCGGCCAGCGGCGGGCAACTGCGCGTGGCCGGCGTCGACCTGCGCCATGCGCGCGCGCAGGCGCGCCGGCGCATCGGCTACGTCTCGCAGAAGTTCGCGCTCTACGGCAACCTCAGCGTGCGCGAGAACCTCGAATTCTTCGGCGGCGCCTACGGCCTGCGCGGCCAGCGGCTGCGCGAGCGCATGGACGCGGTGCTGCGCCAGTTCGACCTGGCGCGCGAGATCGACGCGCCCAGCGGCCAGCTGCCCGGCGGCTACCGCCAGCGCCTGGCGATGGCCACCGGCCTGCTGCACGAGCCCGAGATCCTGTTCCTCGACGAGCCCACCAGCGGCGCCGACCCGCTCGCGCGGCGCGAGTTCTGGCGCCGCATCACGGCGCTGGCCGAGGCCGGCACCACGGTCGTGATCACCACCCACTTCATGGAAGAGGCCGAGTACTGCGACCGCATCGTGATCCAGGACGCGGGCCGGCTGCTGGCCATCGGCACGCCGCGCGAGGTGCGCGCCCAGGCGCTGGGCGACGCACACAGCGAGCACGATGCGCGCCGCATCGACATGGAGCAGGCCTTCATCGGCATCGTCGAGAAGGCACGGAAGGAGAAGGTGCAGTCATGAGCGGCTTCTGGTCCCGCCTGGTCTCGCTCACGCGCAAGGAGTTCCGGCAGCTGCTGCGCGACCGCAGCAACCTCGCGATCGGCATCCTGCTGCCGATGGTGCTGATCCTGATCTTCGGCTACGGCATGTCGCTCGACGTCAAGCATGCGCCGGTGGCGATCGTGTTCGAGGACGCCTCGCCCGGCGCCCACGAGGCGATGGCCGGGCTGCAGCTCTCGCCCACGCTCGCGCCGATACCGCTGGCCTCGATGCACGAGGCGGAGCAGTTGATGCGCGAGCGCCGCATCGACGCCATCGTGCGCGTGCCCTCGGATTTCTCGCGCACGCTCGCGGCCGGCCAGGCGCGCGTGCAGGTGATCGTGCACGGCGCCGACGCGGGCCGCGCGACCATCGTGCTGCAGTACCTCAACGCGGCCATCGGCCAGTCGGCGTTGCGACAGGCCGACCGCGGCGGCAACGCCAGTGCCGCGCCCGCCATCGGCAGCGTGACGGTCGAGCAGCGCATGTGGTTCAACGCCGCCAACACCAGCACCTGGTACCTGGTGCCGGGGCTGATCGTGCTGATCATGACGCTGGTCGGCGCCTTCCTCACCGCGCTGGTGATGGCGCGCGAATGGGAGCGCGGCACGCTCGAGGCGCTGTTCGTCACGCCGGTGCGGCCGGTCGAGATCCTGCTGGCGAAGATCGTGCCCTACTTCGCGGTCGGCATGCTGGGGCTGGCGCTGTGCCTGCTGGCCGCGCGCTTCCTGTTCGCGGTGCCGATGTACGGCTCGCTGGTCGTGGTGGTGCTGAGCTCGATGCTCTACCTGGTCGTGGCGGTGAGCCTGGGCCTGGTGATCTCCTCGGTCACGCGCAACCAGTTCCTCGCCAGCCAGGTGGCGCTGATCGCCACCTTCCTGCCCTCGATGATGCTGTCGGGCTTCCTGTTCGACCTGCGCAACACGCCGCTGGCGGTGCAGGTGATCGGGCATGCACTGCCGGCCACCTACTTCATGGAGCTGGTCAAGACGCTGTTCCTCGCGGGCGACGTCTGGCCGCTGATCTGGCGCGACTGCGCCATCCTCGCCGCCTATGCGGTGGGCCTGCTGGCGCTGGCGCGCGCGGTCACGCGCAAGCGCCTGGACTGAAAGGACCCGCACCATGCTCGACTTCCTGCTGCGCATCGCCAACCTCTGCCGCAAGGAGCTGCTCGCGATCCTCAAGGACCCCGCGAGCCGCGTGATCCTGGTCGTGCCGGCGCTGATGCAGAGCCTGATCTTCGGCTACGCCGCCACCTACGACCTCAGCAACGTGCCCTATGCGCTGCTCGACCAGAGCCATGGCGGCGCGGCCACCGAGCTGGTCGCGCGGCTCGACGGCACCGGCGTGTTCCACCGCGTCGCCACGCTGCGCACCCAGGCCGACATCCGCGAGGTCATCGACACGCAGAAGGCGCTGCTGGTGGTGCAGCTCGGCCCCGACTTCGAGCAGCGGCTCGCGGCCGGCCAGCGCGCGCCGGTGCAGCTGATCCTCGATGCGCGCAACTCCAATACCGCGGGCTCGGCCGCGGGCTACGTGGGCGCGGTGGTGGAGCGCTACAACGCCGAGCTGCGCAGCCGCGCGGGCCTGGCGCCGGCGCCGCTGGCCGTGGAGTCGCGCGCCTGGTTCAACCCCAACCTCGAGACGCGCTGGAACCTGCTGCCCGGCATGATCGCCGCGCTCAGCATGGTGCAGACGCTGCTCCTGACCGCGCTGTCGGTGGCGCGCGAGCGCGAACAGGGCACCTTCGACCAGCTGCTGGTGACGCCGATGTCGCCGCTCGAGATCATGGTCGGCAAGGCGCTGCCGCCGGTGCTGGTCGGACTGGTGCAGTCCTCGCTGGTGCTGCTGGTGGCGCGCTTCTGGTTCGGCATCCCGATGGCGGGCTCGCTGTTCACGCTCTACACCGGGCTGGTGTTCTTCACCGTCGCGAGCGTGGGCATCGGGCTGTCGATCTCGGCGGTGTCGGCCAACATGCAGCAGGCCATGCTCTACACCTTCGTGCTGCTGATGCCGATGATGCTGCTGTCGGGCCTGACCACGCCGGTGCGCAACATGCCCGAGCTGCTGCAGATAGCCACGCTGGCCAATCCGCTGCGCTTCGCGATCGACCTGGTGCAGCGCGTCTACCTCGAGGGTGTCGGGCTCTCGACGGTGGCGGCCAATCTCATTCCGCTCTCGGTCATCGCCGTGGTCACGCTGCCGCTGGCGGCCTGGCTGTTCCGGCACAAGCTCGCCTGAACGCGCGCCATCCCACGTCTGGAGAAGAAGACATGTCCATCCCTCATGCCCTCGCACCGCTGGTGCTCGCCCTCGCGCTGTCGGGCTGCGCGGTCGGCCCCGACCATCGCCCCGCCGAGGCGTCGGCCCCCGCCGACTGGTCGGCCTGGCACGGCGGCGCCGATGCGCTGCTCGGCGCCGAGCGGCGCGCCGGCGCCTCGGCCGCCCCCAGCGACTGGAAGGCCTTCGGCGATCCGCTGCTCGAGCGCCTGCAGGCGCGCGCGCTCGCGGCCAACCACGACCTCCAGACGGCCGCCTTGCGCTTCGCACAGAGCCGCGCCCAGCGCAGCGCGACCGCGGCACAACGGGGGCCGCAGCTCGAGGCGAGCGCGGGCGTCAACCGCCAGCGGCAGAGCGAGAGCGGCGCGGCCACGCGCATGATCGATGCGCTCGGTTCGTCGGCCAGCAACCGCGAGCAGCTGATCCGCTCGCTGTCGCAGCCCTTCGATCTCTACCAGGCCGGCTTCGACGCCTCGTGGGAGATCGACCTCTGGGGCCGCGTGCGGCGCGCGGTCGAGGCCGCCGATGCCGACAGCGCCGCCTCGGCCGCGCTGCTGCGGCAGGCACAGCTCAGCGTGCAGGCCGAGGTCGCGCGCAACTACGTCGAGTTGCGCGGCAGCCAGCGCGAGCTGCAGCTGGCGCGCGCCGACCTCGCAGCCGCCGGCGAGTCGCTCGAGCTGGTGCAGGCCCGCGCGCGCGGCGGCCTCGTGACCGAGCTCGACCCGGTGCGCCAGCGCGGCCTGCTGGCCGAGCTGCGCGGCCGCATTCCGGCGCTGCTTCAGCAGGAGGCGCAGGCGATGAACCAGATCACGCTGCTGCTCGGCGCCGCGCCGGGCGCGCTCAATGCCGAGCTCGCGGCGCCGGCCGATGCCACCACGCAAGACCGCGTCCTGCCCGAACTCGCGCTGGGCCTGCCGGCCGAACTCGCGCGGCGCCGGCCCGATATCGCCGCGGCCGAGGCCCAGCTGCATGCGGCCACCGCGCGCGTGGGCGTGGCGGTGGCCGAGCTCTATCCGCGCGTGACGCTGGGCGCGAGCTTCGGCAACGAATCGGTGGGCCACGAGCGCTTCGGCGACTGGGGCAGCCGGCAGTGGCAGGTCGGCCCCTCGCTGAGCCTGCCGATCTTCGACATGGGAAGGCGCCGCAGCACCGTGACCCTGCGCGAGCTGCAGCAGCAGGAAGTGGCGGTGGCCTTCCAGCAGACGGTGCTCAAGGCCTGGCACGAGATCGACGGCGCGCTCAGCGCCTATGCGGCCGAGCGCCGCCGCCAGGCCGAGCTGGCCGAGCGCGAGCGCGAGAGCGCCGATGCGCTGGCGCTCGCGCAGGCGCGCTACGCAGGCGGTCTCACCGATTTCGGCGTGGCGCTCGATGCCCGCCGCACCCTGCTGCAGGCCCAGCGCGACCGGGCCCAGAGCCGCAGCCGGCTGGCCGTGGACTGGGTCGCGGTCTGCAAGGCGCTGGGCAGCGCGCCGCCCGAGGAAGCGGTCGCCGCGGCGGCATCGGGGCCGCCAATTTGATACATTGCAACAACGTTTGAAACACAAACACACAATCCATCTAGAATTACTACCGGTTTCGGTAGTTGACGGATGGGTTTTGTCCGCGCGCCCCTGAGGCGCGGCCCGATCGGCACTCCCGGCACCCCCTGCATCGCAGGGCCGCCCGACGGGGGTCGCGCACGGCGAACGGCCGGCTCCCGGCGCCGACCGTTCGCGCTTTGCGCCCCCGCCGCGGGGAAGACCGATGCGAGCCTTCTCCTCGCTGCAAGCCGGCGTACGCCGGCTGTGCGCCGCCCTGCTGGGGGCGGTGGCCCTGCTGGTCGCATCGCCCTCGGGCGCGGTCGTGCTCGACGAGATCGGCCGTGGCACCGCCAGCGTCCACCGCCTGAAGTTCTTCGTCGATCCGCAACTCGCGGCCGAGATCGGCGGCACCGAGGCCGGCCGCCGGCTCGCGCAGTACGTGGCCGACGTGAACACCGTCTTCACGCGCGAATCGGTGCGCGGCTTCGGCTTCGACCCCGCCGCCGACCTGCAATGGATCGCGCCGGCCCAGGCACCGCAGTGCAGCCTCAACGGCCTGGTCAACGGCGAGATCGCGGTCTGCATCAACAAGTCGACGCGCGGCTACAGCCATGGCGGCCTGACGATGAGCTGGACCTTTCCGGCGCGCGGCGCGACCTGGAACCTCAACTGGACCGCGATCCACGACCCGCTGCGCCTGTCGCGCGCCATCGCGCCCGGCGCCGTCGAGTCGACCGAGAAGGACTACCTCGGGCGCCAGCTCAAGACCCTGCTGCACGAGCTCGAGCACGTGTTCGGCGCCGGCTCGGGCGAGTACTACAACGCGATCGCGGTGGCCGACACCACGGACGTCGCGCCCAAGGCCGACCTCGACCTCACCAAGCCCGCCGACCGCTACTGGTGGCCGCGCCAGCACTGGCGGCTCGATCCGCTGCTGGGCACGGTGTTCGAGGAGCGCTTCGACCCCGCGGCCAACCGCGTCGCCACGCTCGAGATGATCCGCTTCACCGAGGGCACGAAGGCCAACCTCGACACCGACTGGAGCAACTGGCCCAAGCTCGGCAGCTCGAAGTTCATGGCCGGCACCACCGCCACCCAGGTGCGCGTGAGCGAGCGCGAAGGCGGCGCGGCGCTGCCCGGCGCGCAGGTCTGGGTGTGGCGCGATCCGGGCGCGGGCAAGCCGCTGGAGCCGATCGCGCAGGGCGTGTCGGACGCGGGCGGGCGCTTCGTCTTCGACTGGCGCTGCGGCTTCACCTGCTTCGCGGTCGGCAAGACCAACCTGCTGGTGAAGGCGCAGGCACCGGGCCGCGCGCCGGGCGCGAGCTGGTTCACCATCTTCGATGCCTTCGAGCAGAAGGCGGTGCGCGGCCAGGCCATGTTCTCCATCGACCTGCCGCTGGGCCTGCCCGACGAGCACAAGCCCGTGGTCTCGCTGGCCGCCCCGGCCATGGCCACCGTGGGCCAGCCGGTGACGCTGGCGCCGGTGGCGGTCGACAACGTGGGCGTGTGGGGCCTCAAGGTGATGGGCGCGCAGAGCCTGCCGATCTGCAGCTTCACCGCGCCGCCCTACACCTGCAGCTGGACGCCGACCGCGCCGGGCATGCAGACCATCCGCGTGATCGCGATGGACGCGGCCGGCAACACGGCGGTGGCCTCGGCCAACGTGATGGTCAACCCGCCGGCCGACACGCTGCCGCCCGCCGTGGCCTTCGTGGCGCCGCCGACCGCCGCGGCCGGCCTGCCGCTGCGCCTGGCCGCGAGCGCGGCCGACAACGTGGCGGTGGCCGAGCTCAAGTTCATCGCCGACGGCCGCACCGTCTGCACGCTGCGCGCCGCGCCCTACGTCTGCAACTGGACGCCGACGCGTGCCGGCCATGCGGTGATCGAGGTGCGTGCCTCGGACGCGGCCGGCAACATCGCGGCCGTGTCGGGCGGCGTGCGCGTCGAGGGCGGCTTGCGGCCCGAGGACTTGTAGGGCGGCCTGCGGCCCGAGGACCTGTAGCGCAACCCTACATGCCCCGGTCGCTGCGCTGCCGCTGCGCCGTCATCAGCGCCGTGTGCATGGCCTCGCGCATCGCGGCCAGCGTGCGGCTGTCGTCGTCGGTCTTGCGCGTGACCAGCGACAGCTGCAGCATCGGCGCGCCGCGGCCGAGCCGCACGATGCGCACCGGGTAGGTCGCCACCAGCCCCGGGTCCGCGATCTGCACCACCGAGATGCCCAGGCCGCCGCTGACCATGGCCACGATGGCGGGCGTGCTGTCGAACTCCAGCGTGCCGCGCTTCTCGCGCACCTGCGTGCTCACGAAGCGCGCGGCCAGCGTGCCGGTGACGGTGGAGCGGTCATAGCGGATCCAGTCGTACTGCTTGAACAGCGCGGCCACCGAGCTCTCGGTGGCCGTGGGCGGCGCCACCAGCACCAGCTCGCGCCGCAGCATCGGCTGCCAGCGCAGCCGCGCCGAACCGCCGCTCTCGGGCTGCGCCACCAGCGCCGCATCGAGGTCACCGGCCTTCACCGCCGCGATCAGCGACGCGCTGCGGCCGCGCGCCGGACGCAGTTCCAGGCGCGGATAGCGCTCGCGCAGCAGCCGCATCGTGGCGGGCAGCACGATGGGCTGCATCGACTCGATCACGCCGAGCCGCACGCTGCCCTCGATGCTCACGGTCGCGCGCTTGCGCAGCGACTCGAGCTGCTGCAGCGCATCGCGCATGACCGAGGAGACCTCGTGCGCCAGCTTCATCGGCCTGACCTGCAGGCCCGAGCGGTCGAACAGCGGCTGGCCCAGGTAGGCCTCGAGCTGCTTCATCTGCATGCTGATGGCGCTGGGCGTGAGGTTCATCTCGTGCGCGGCGGCCGCCAGGGTGCCGCCGCGCAGCACGGCGTCGAGCGTGGAGAAGGCATCGATCTTCATCAAATTTCCTTATCTAAGACTTGAAATAGTGTCGCTTTTTCTTTGCATCGCGCGGTCCTAGACTTTTTCGAACGACACCCGAGGACCCGATCGAATGAAAGACACGCAACCCGCCGCCCCCCTCGCCTGGACCGCCGAAGAGGTGCGCCAGGACAGTTCCTGGATCCAGCGCCTCAGCGAGACGGAGGTCGACGGCTTCCGCTCGGCGCTGCGGCATGCGGCCGCGCTCGGCAAGCCGCTGCTCTCGATGACGCAGGCCGATTTCCCGCTGCCCGCGGCCTCGCGCGAAGCGCTGGCCCGCGCCATCGCGACCACGCAGGGCCGCTGGGGCATGTGCCTGCTCAAGGGCTTTCCGGTCGACGAATGGAGCGAGGACGAGACGCGCACCGCCTACTGGGGCATGAGCCTGCACATGGGCGTCGGCCGCACGCAGAACCGCGCCAGCCAGGTCATGAACGACGTGCGTGACGAAGGCGGCGACTACAAGGTCAAGGGCGGCCGCGGCTACAACACCAGCGCCGGCCTCGATTTCCACCAGGACTCGTGCGACGTGGTGGGCCTGCTGTGCCGGCGCACGGCCAAGAGCGGCGGCACCAGCAAGGTCATCAGCTCGATCCGGCTGCGCGACGAGGTGCAGCGCCTGCGCCCCGACCTGATCCCGGTGCTGCAGCAGCCCTTCTTCCACAGCTACCAGGGCACGCAGGATCCGTCGCAGCCGCCGTACTACCGCTGCCCGATCTTCGGCAGCGACCCGGTGCATTTCGCCGCGCGCACCAACCGCAAGAACACCGATGCGGCACAGCGCGACTTCCCCGAGGTGCCGCGCCTCACGCCGCAGCAGGTGGAGGCTCTCGACCTGCTCGACGAGCTGATGCCGAGCCCGCTGCTGTGCTACTCCATGACCCTGGAGCGCGGCGACATGCAGCTGCTCAACAACTACGTGACCCTGCATTCGCGCACGCCCTTCGAGGACTTCGAGGCTCCCGACGACAAGCGCCACCTGCTGCGCCTGTGGCTCGCGATCCCCTCGTCGCAACCGCTGCCCGCCGCCTTCGAGGAGTACTACGGCGACGTGCGTGCCGGCGCGGTGCGCGGCGGCGTTCGCGGCAGCGCGATCACGTCCGAGTTCCTGGCCTACGAGCAGCGGCAGGCCCGGGCCCTGAACATGCGGCTCGAGCCCTGGCGGCCGAAGCGGCTGGCGGCGGACGCCCTGGCCTGAACCGCGCGCCGGCACCGGCCGGCCCGGCCCCCGATGACAACGAAAGAGAGACAAGCATGCTTCGACGCAGATTCATCGCCGCGGGCGCCAGCGCCTCGGCCCTCGCGAGCTTCGGCGTTCGCGCGCAGCAGGTCACGCGCCTGCTCGTGGGCGCGACGCCCGGCGGCGGCACCGACATCGTGGCGCGCGCGTTGGCGCAGGAGCTCACCACGCGCCTGGGCCACCAGTTCATCGTCGAGAACCGCCCGGGCGCGGCCGGCAACATCGCGGCACTGGCCGTGGCCAAGGCGCCCACCGACGGCAGCACGCTGCTGCTGAGCTACACCAGCCACGCCATCAATGCCTCGCTGTACTCGAACCTCCCCTTCGATCCGCTGAAGGACTTCACGCCGCTCGCGGGCATCGCCAGCCTGCCGGCCATCCTGATCGCGCGGCCCACGCTCAAGGCCAACGACGTGCGCGAGCTGATCGCGCTGGCCAGGCGCGAACCGGGCAAGCTCAACGTGGCGATCGCGGGCATGGGCAGCGCCAACCACCTCGCGGGCGAGATGCTCAAGCGCGACGCGGGCATCGACATCGTGGGCGTGCCCTACAAGGGCACCGGGCCGGCCATCGCCGACGTGGTGGCGGGACAGATCGACCTGGCCTTCGCGGGCGTGGCCACGGTGCAGCAGCTCGTGAAGGCGAAGCGCCTCAAGGCCCTGGGCGTGACGAGCGAGAAGCGCCTCGCGGCCTTTCCCGACGTGCCGGCCGTGGCCGAAGTGCTGCCCGGCTATGCGTACAGCTCGTGGTATGGCCTGTTCGGGCCGGCGCAGATGCCCGCGCCGCTGGTGGCGCGCATCGCCGACGCCGCGCGCGCCGCGCTGGGCTCCGAGCTCATGCGCGCGCGCTTCAGGGACGAAGGCCTGGTGCCGATGGGCACCGGCCCCGACGAGTTCGGCGCCTTCGTGCGCAGCGAGATCACGCGCTGGGGCAAGGTGGTGGCGGCCACGGGCGCCAAACCCGAGTGAGCGGCGGGCGGGCGCCGCGGGCCCGCGACGCGCTTCTCCGAGCGCCTGCAAGGGTTTCCCCTTAAGACTAGCCTTCGCGTCCTCCCACGGCGTCGCCGGACGCCGCAGCCCTCTTCTTTCCGCGAGCGATGGCCTCCCTGTTTTCCCGTCAAGAGATCCATGCGGTCGGCCCGGGCCTGCCGGCCCACGAACGCTTCGGTTCGCTGCTCGCCGTCATGCTGGGCGTGTGCGTGGCCAGCCTCGACACCGCGATCGCCAACACCGCCCTGCCCACCATCGCCAACGAACTGCGCGTGAGCGAGGCCGCCTCGACCTGGGTCGTCAGCGGCTACCAGCTCGCGATGGTGGCCGCGCTGTTGCCGGCCGCCGCGCTCGGCGACGTGCTCGGCCACCGGCGCGTGTTCCTCTGGGGCCTGGTGCTGTTCACCGTGTCCTCGCTGGGCTGCGGCCTGGCCGATTCGCTGCCCGCGCTGGTCGGCTGGCGCGTGGTGCAGGGCCTGGGCGCCGCCGGCGTGATGGGCGTGAACGGCGCGCTGGTGCGCGTCATCTACCCGTCGGGCATGCTGGGGCGCGGCCTGGGCGTGAACGCGCTCGTCGTGGGGCTGGCCTTCGCGGGCGGACCCACGGCGGCATCGCTGGTGCTGCTGCTGGGCTCGTGGCACTGGCTGTTCCTGATCAACGTGCCGATCTGCGCGGTGGCGGTGTTCTACGGCCTGCGCTTCCTGCCGGCCACCGAGCGCCACGGCCACGGCTTCGACGGCCTGGCCGCGCTGCTGTGCGCCGCCGCGCTCGCGCTGCTGGCCTCCACGCTCACCGAGGCCGCGCACCAAGCCACCGTCGAGTCGGTGATCGTGCAGGCGGTGCTGGGCTTCGGGCTGCTGGCCTGGCTGCTCAAACGCCAGTCCGGGCACCCGGCGCCGATCCTGGCCGTGGACCTGCTGCGCAATCCCGTGTTCGCGCTGTCGGCCGCCACGGCCGTGTGCTCGTTCGCGGCGCAGGCGCTGGCCTTCATCTCGCTGCCCTTCCTGTTCCAGGCGCTGCTGGGCTACTCGCAGGTCGAGACCGGCTTCCTCATCACGCCGTGGCCGCTGGTGGTGGCCGCGATGGCGCCCGTGGCCGGGCGCCTGTCGGACCGCTACGAGTCGGGCATGCTCTGCGGCGTCGGGCTGGCGCTGCTCGCGCTGGGCCTGCTGTCGCTGGCGCTGCTGCCGCCGCATCCCACGGTGGCCGGCATCGTCTGGCGCATGGCGCTGTGCGGCGCGGGCTTCGGCTTCTTCCAGTCGCCGAACCTGCGCGCCATCATGGGGTCGGCACCGGCCTCGCGCAGCGGCGGTGCCAGCGGCATGGTCGGCACGGTGCGCCTCCTGGGCCAGTCTTCGGGCGCGGCGCTGGTGGCGGCCTGCTTCCATGTGTCGAGCACGAATGGCGCGGTGTACGCGCTGTGGCTGGGCACCGCGTGCGCTGCGAGCGCCGCCGTGTTCAGCTTCATGCGGCTACGGCGGCGGGCGCTGGCGGTCTAGCTGGCGCATCGCTGTGGCCCGGAGGATTTCCGGCGCGCCGTTCGAACGATCTCCGGGCGCTCTCGCCCATCAGTCAACGCGCGATCCGCTCAATTTCATCCTTCCGAGCCGTCCCGCCGCGGAGACGATCCGCAGGCTCGCGGAACGCCACTCCGAAAGACACCGGATCCGCTCCTGTCGCGCATCCGCCAGCGCCTTCTGGGTGGCGAGCATCTCCAGCACATCGGCCGCTCCCTTCTCGTACTTGCGCTGGGAGCTCGCCAGCGATGACTGGGCCGCCGAGAGCAGGGCTTGCAACGCATCGAGATTCCTGAGCGAGGCGTCCGCGTCCGAATACGCCTGGATCACCTCCATCGCCACGCGGTGCTCGACGTCGTGCAGTTCCGCATCGCGCTGCTCGATCGAGGCCTCGGCGCCCTGGATCTTGTAGCCCCGCGCGAACCCCTCGAAGATCGGCACGTTCAGCGTCAGGCCCATGATCCGCTCGCGCGTCTGCGTTGTGCTCAAGCCCTGGCCGGGCCGACCGTTCTGGTAGAACGATGCGGAGAGATCGAGCGAAGGCAGTCCTTCCGAACGCACGGCCTCGGCATGCGCCCGGGCCGCCTCGACCTGGGCCCGCGCGGCCTCGATCGCGGGGTGAAACCGTTGCGCCTGCGCGAGCCAGTCCGAGAGCGAGGACGAGAGCTCCTCGACCCGCGGCTCCTCCAGCGGCGCCAGGTCGATGGCCGTGCCCGACGGCAAGCCGACCGCATAGGCCATGACCGCCCTCGCCTTGTTCAGTTCGCCCTCGGCGCGGCTCGCGTCGAGCCTCGCTCGCGCCAGCGTGGTCTCGGCCTGCAGGGTTTCCCCGCTCGATCCCGCGCCGCGCAGCTCGCGCCGGCGGGCCGTCTGCAGGGTACTGTCGGCGATCGACTGCGCCTCCTGCTTGGCTGCTACGGCCGCCTGCGCGGTCTGCATGTCGAAGTAGGCCTGGATCACCGCCGCCAGGGTCTTCTGCAAGGTTGCGCCATGGGTCGCCGACGCGGCCGCCAGCAAGCTCCTTGCCGCGCCCAGGTTCGCCTCGCGCCCGCCGAAGTCGAGCAGGCGCCAGGTCAGCGCCGCATAGACGGTGTTGCCCGACACATGCATCGCATCGTTCTTCCCTTCGGGGAACCATGTCTTGTCGATCAACCGGCTCAACGAGCCCGTCAGCGTCGGCAGGTACGCCGCCTTCGCCTCGCCGACCGCGCCCGCCTGCACCTTCACGGCGGCCCATGCCGCACGGACCTGCGGGTTGCCGCACATCGCGAGGTCGATCGCGGCTTCCAGCGTCATCGGCCCGGGATTCGCGGGATCGTCGGCGCACGCGACCGGCGCCTCGTCGCCGGGCAACACCGTGCCGTCGCGCAGCACCGGGGGCATGACCTGCAAGGGATCGCGCGGGAGGGCCGGATGCAGGAACTCGTCCAGGTCGAACGCCTGGGCCTCGAGCACCACACTGCCAAAGATCAGGGCGAGGGACATGGCGAGCACGCGCGAACGACGAGCGCCGCGCTGCCCGCCGCCAACGGCACGGTGCGGATCAACGCTCACCCAGGCTCTCATGCGCTTCCTGCAATAGCGGGCTCAGCACGTACTCGATGACCCGGCGCGTGCCTGTCTTCACCTCGACATTCACCGACATGCCAGGGCTCGGCGGCACGGCCTTTCCGTCGACCTGCAAAGCGGGGGCGTCGAGCTGGACCTTGACCGAGTAGGTCAGCCTCTTCTTCTCGTCCTGCTGCTTCTCGTCCTCGATGGCGTCGTGCGAGACGTGAGTCACCCTGCCGGCGAGGGTGCCGTACTTCGTGTAGTCGAACGCATCAACCTTGACCTGCGCCTCCTGACCTTCGCGCACGAAGCCAATGTCCTTGTTCTCCAGAAACGCCTCGACCTCCACCGTGTCCTGCTGCGGAACGATCAGCATCAATGGCTGCGCGGCCGGCACGACACCGCCGACCGTATGGACCGCGAGCTGCTGCACCGTGCCGTCGACCGGCGCCGTGAGCCTGAGCAGCCGGCTGTGCGAGGCGGCGCGCACGGCGTCCTGCCGCGCGCCGTGCTCCACGCGGCCGCCTTCCGTGAGCGCATCCAGCGCATCCTTGCGGGTCTGCGCGATCAGCCCCGCGCGCTGGTTGCGCGCATCCGCCAACTGGCCCTGCAGATCAACGCGGGCATGCTCCTTGTCGAGGTAGGCGTGCATGGAGACATCGTGAGCCTGCGCCAGCTCCTTGTAGTCCTCGGCCTGCCGGGCGGCCAGGGCCAATGCATGCGTGAAGCGCTGGATGTCGCCGTCGATGCGCTCGAGCTTACTGCGAAAGTCCCTGTACTGCCCCTGCAGATGGTTCTGCTCCACCTGCCATTGCTCCGACGCCACGCCTTCGACGGCCGGAAGTCGCGGTGCGCTCAGCGTTTCCACGCCTCGGACCAGGGCCCTGGAGCGGGCCGCCTGCAAGGCGGCCACGACGGCGTCGCCCGAGGCCTTGTCGTGCTCGGCGTCGGATGCGCTGGTGTCCAGTTCCAGCAGTGGCTCGCCCGCCTTCACGAACTGGCCTTCGACCACGTGCAGCGCACGCACGCTCGCGGTATCGACCGAGGCGATGCTCTTGGTGCGCCCGCTGGGGATCACCTTGCCCGTCGCGTTCACGACGATGTCGATCTTTCCAAGGATCGACCATGCGAGCGCCAGGACGATCAAGGCCATCAAGGCCCGCCCTGTCCATCGGACGGTGGATGACACCGGGCGCTCCTGGAGCGACAGGGCTGCGGGCATAAACGCCGCCTCGTCTTCATTGAAGACGCCGTGTCGGTGGTCGTGCCGTCGTTCCCAGTGGAAACCGAACACGCGACGGTAGTGCGCCAGCAGGCCTCCATAGGCCTGCGCTCGCTGGCGAATGCTCATCTGGCGGCCACTCCCGCCGACTGAATCGAGGCCTGCTGAGTCGGCGGTACCCGGAGTCCGGCTGCTTGCCCCGCATTGCCCGACTGCAGGTCGTGGAGATGCCGATAGATGCCGTCGCGGATGCCCAGCAACTGAACATGCGAGCCCTGCTCGGCGATCTGGCCGCGCTCCATCACGATGATCCGGCTCGCCTCGCGGACCGCCGAGAGCCGGTGGGCGATGATCAGCACCGTGCGGCCCCTGCAGATCAGGCGCATGTTGTCCTGGATGATCTTCTCCGACTCGTAGTCCAAGGCACTCGTGGCCTCGTCGAAGATCAGGACGCGCGGGTTGCCGATCAATGCGCGCGCGATGGCCACGCGCTGGCGCTGCCCGCCCGACAACCCTGTGCCGTGCTCCCCCACCATCGTGTCGTAGCCTTCTGGCAGCTCGCTGATGAAGTCGTGCGCGCCAGCCAGTTTCGCCGCGGCGATGATGGCCTCGATGGGAAGGGCCGGGTTCGACAGCGCGATGTTGTCGCGGATGCTGCGGTTGAACAGCATGTTCTCCTGCAGCACAACCCCGATCTGCTGGCGCAGCGAAGCGGTGTCGATCAGCGCGAGATCCTGCCCGTCGACCAGCACGCGGCCTCGATCGGGCACGTAGAGGCGCTGCACCAGCTTCGTCAGTGTGCTCTTGCCCGACCCGGAGCGACCGACGATGCCGATCACCTCGCCGGGCTGCACCTTGAGATTCACCGCGCGCAGCACGTCGGGCGCATCCGGGCGGTAGCGAAACGACACTTGGTCGAACTCGAGCTCGCCCGAGATCCGCGGAATCCGCGTCTTCTGCCCGACCACCTCGGTACGCGCGTTGAGGATGTCGCCCAGCCGCTGCATTGAGATCCCAACCTGCTGGAAGTCGTTCCAGAGCTGGGCGAGCCGGATGATCGGAGAGGACACCTGGCCGGCAAGCATGTTGAACGCGACCAGTTGCCCGACGGTCATCTTGTTGTCGACCACGAGCGAGGCGCCGATCCACATGATCGCCGCAGTCACCAGCTTGCTCACGAGCGTCACGCCTCCGCCCGCCACCATCGACACGTTGGTGGCCGAGAGCCCGGCGGAGACATAGGAGGCGAGCTGCTTGTCCCACTTCTGGCTCCAGCGCGGCTCGACGGCCATCGCCTTGACGGTGTCGATGCCGCCGATGGTCTCGACCAGGAACGACTGGTTCTCGGCGCTGCGGTTGAACTTCTCGTTCAGTCGTGCGCGCAGGATAGGCGTGAAGACGACCGAGAGACCGGCGTAGATCGGGATGGACGCCAACACGACCAGAGTGAGCCAGACGCTGTACCAGAGCATCACTGCCAGGAAGACGAAGGAGAACAACAGGTCCATCACTAGCGTGATCGCGTTGCCGGTCAGGAAGGAACGGATGTTCTCCAGTTCCCGGATGCGCGCGACCGAGTCGCCCACGCGTCGCGCCTGGAAGTAGCCGATGGGCAGGGACAGGAGGTGCCTGAACAGCCGGGCGCCGAGCTCCACGTCGATCTTGCTGCTGGTGTGCGCGAACACATAGGTGCGGATACCGATGAGCAGGCCCTCGAAGAGCGTAGCGCCCACCAGACCGATCGCGATGACGTTGAGTGTCTTCATCGCGTGATTGACCAGCACCTTGTCCATCACGACCTGGAAGAACATCGGCGTGACCAGGCCGATGACCTGCAGCACGAGCGAGATCAGGACCACTTCGCCCAGGAGCTTGCGGTACTTGATGACCGCGGGGATGAACCAGCTGAAGTCGAACTTGGCGATGTCGCCGGCGTAGCTGGCCTTCGAGGTGAAGAAGATCAGGTCGCCGGACCATTGGGCCAGGAAGGTATCGAGGGCCAATACCTGCGGTGCCTCGCCCGCGCGCTGGATCAGGACACGCGCCGCCGCTGTGGCCAGTTGGTTCTCCGCCGGGCTGCCTGCGTCGTATCGGCCGACGATCAGGAAGCGGCCCTCGCGATCGAGCGCTATCGCGGGGAAAGGCGCGCGGTCCAGGCGCTCAGGAGCCTGGCGGACCAATTTGGCGGTCAGCCCGAGTTTCCTGGCCGCCAGGATGATCGTCCGTGCGGTGAACGGCTCATGACCACACTCGTGGCGGAGCTGGGCCTCGTCGACGGGCACGCCGTGGTAGCCCGCCATCATCACGAGCGCGAGGAGTCCGGTGTCCATGCCATCCCTGGTTTCGTTTTGCTTCGTCCTCGAGCGGACGTTTGTTTTTGTTCTTGCGAAACCCCGCGTGCCGTGGCAGACGGGGCTATGCCCGGACGGATCGAACTACACCGACCTCATCCGGGCACGTCGCACGCTCAGTGCGCAGTCCCCATCAACGGAGATGCCTGCAGTCGCGGGTCACCGCTTCCGAGCATGGCCGACTGCGCGCCGGCGGTGGGCGCGAAGTTAGCCATGGCTGCGATCAGTTGGTTCAACTGGGTGGCAGCCCGAGTCTGCAGGTCGCTCGCGTTCGGGATGGAGTCGGCGGCCCCGGACACTGGGGCGGCGTCATAGCGGAAGGCGGCATCGCCGGCCAATCCCGTCGACCCATCGGTGCGGGTGAACAGACTCGTGCCGTTGATCGACGATCCGTCCGAAAATTGGATCGCCTCCCCTTGCGGGTTCAGGCCGATGGAGGCGATTCCCAATTGGGTGGGCGTTTGCGCCTTGCCGTCGACGAGCACGCGGAAATCACTCCAGCGCGCATCCGCGGCATCGAGCTTTCCATCGTGGTTGGTATCGAATACATCCCTCAGCACCTGCATGTCGCTGGTGGCGCCCGATTCCCACTCGGTGAAAACCACATCCTTCTTCTGATCGAGCCGGCCCGATCCGTCCGCGTCGATGGCAAGGACACCCTCGCCCGAGGAAGCCCATGCAGTACGGTGTTGTTGGCCATCGCCCGCCATGTCGAAGGTCGGGCCCGACGACAACGGGTCCATGGACAGCGGATCCAGCATGCCGCGGACGCCTTTGCCAGCCAGATCCAGCACAACGGGTGCCTCTATCGGAGCGAGCCCTGGGAATGCACCTGCATACTGCTCTACGGGTCGCAGCGTCCCGGGATAGCCGACCAGATACTTGGTGGCCAACCCGAACTGGTTGTAGTACTGATAGACGACGGTTGAGTAACCCATGAATGGGACGCCATGGAGAACATCGATGTGGGTGCCGTCTACGAGGTTGTCCCGTTCCGACACCAGGGTCCCTTGTGCATTGAAGTTCTGTTGGCTCCAGACCGCGATGCCGGGAACGGAGGTTCCGTTGCTGACATACGTCGCGGTCTGCGAAATCTCCGTGCGCGTGCCATCATGGCGCACGATGGTTTGATGCGTCGACTGGCCTTGGGCGTTGTACGTATTGGTAACGTCAGCGCCGGTGCCGTCGTCATTGTTGATCACCTGCCGCGTCTGTTGACCCTGGGCATTGAACCATGTGCTCACCGAAGACCAGGACTGGGTGCCCGCCGTGTCCCACAGGCTCTCCATGCGCGAGCCATCCGCAAAGTTGTTGCGCTCCCCGACTTGCCGCCCGTTGGCATCGAAGGTCTGTTGCGTCAGAACCGCCGCAGGATCGCCACCGCCTGTTGCCGCATGGATGCCCAGGGGGTAGTAGTCCGCACGTGTCCCGTCATCGTAGATGACCTCCTGCTTGATCAGAGTTCCCTGGCTGTTTTCCCAGTTCGCAAGACTGGCCCAGGTTTCGGAACCATCGACGTCAAACTGTACGTCACGATGCGAGCCGTCCGCGTAGGCATCTCTCTGCCCCACCAACCGTCCCTGCGCGTCAAAATGCTGCTGCGTATTCGCGGCAGCAGGTCCGCCTGGGTCTGCATGGTTGAAAACGGTGCTCGTACCATCATCATTGAAGGTCTCTTGCCGCGTGAGTTGACCCTTTGCGTCAAGCCAAGTCTTGATCTTCGACCACGATTGGCTACCGTCGATGTCGTACAGCTCTTGAATCGACGTACCGTCCTGAAAAGTAGCACGGGCCTGCTTCAAATGCCCGGCGCCGTCGTAGTCGACCTGAGACCCTACCTGCTTCTCGGCTGGCGCCCCACCATCCAGGCCCACGATCGCGCCACCGCCCGACAGGATGTCGGTGACAGAGCCGTCGTTACGCACAGTGTGCTGATGATGTCCTGTGGCATCGACCGTCGTGACCGAACTCGACTGCAATGTTCCATCCGCGTTGAGATCCGTCACCGTTTCCGTGATCGAGCCGTCAATGCCGATCACCGAAACATCGGTATGGTCGATTCGACCGGTATTGTGAGTATCTTCCTTCAAGGTCGTGGTGCGTCCATCGGCACTGATCGTCTCCGTCCCGGTCGCTACAACGATGAAATCCTCATTCTTCTCAGTGATCGTACCCACCCACGATCCGCCGAATTGCTCGAGCCAGTTTTCCTCATGCGCATAGTTGCCTTCGCCGATGTAGTCCGAACTGATGGTTTTCGACAATCCATCAGCACTGATTGAAATATTCGACGAAATTGGAGCATCGAGCGGATCCGGTGCGATCGCCGATCTCCATTGAACAGAACCGACCGCGGACCCGACAAGAGGATCCAACGCTCGCATTGAGCCAGGGTTCCAGACTAACATCGTGTTCGACCCATCGAAATTCGTTGTGTTGGTCGTCCCCCCATCGGAGGCGCCATCACCGTCGAGGTCAATGTCGGTCATGCTCTCGCGCCCGTTCGCGCTGACAGTGGTTTTCGAGCTTTTCCGCAGGACTGCGGTAGTTGAAACGGGAATTCCGTTGGGACCTATCTGGCTGATCCCGAAGTCCTGTGTCATAACGGTAGTCGCGCCACCCGCCTCGATCGATCGGGTAATGACGCGCATCTGATCGTCTACGCCATCGCCGTCATCATCCCACTTGATCGTCGTCGTTCTCCCGTCGTAGCCGGTGGACGAGGTGACTTGGCCGATCTTCGCGTTGTTTGCCGCAAGGTCGGTCACGACGTCACTGGAACTTCCATCCGCCAACTGGGCGACCGTCTCCAGCTGATCGACGATCCCATCGCCATTGGTGTCGCGCGCAATAGTGACCAGTTTCCCGTCACCGCTGGTATTGGTTCGAGTCTTGTTCTTCAGATGAGCTTGCGCATCGAGTTCACTGACATCGACGATCGTGGATCCATCGGCCAGAACCTGCTTCTCGATGACTTCCGTCTGGTCGAAGCTGCCCGATCCGGTCGTATCGTGTTGTACGGTCACTTTGAGACCGTCCGCCTGTGTCGTCGTAACGGTGCGTCCGGCAAGAATGCCAGATCTTGTCCCCGTAATCGTCTCGGTGGTTGATCCATCTGCGTTAAGCACCGTAACGTCATCGTCAACCGCATCGATGGAACTAGTCTCGCCAATGTTTGAAAAGGTTTCCGTTCTCTTTACCAAACCATCGGCGCTCGCGGACACAATGACTTGATCCGTCAGCGCATGGGTCGCGGAGTAGTTTGAGGTCGTAGTGATCCTGGATCCATCCGATCTAACTTCGACATGCACGGTCTGATTCTTGATCATGTCGGCATACATACCGGTTCCATCGTAGGGAATGAACTTCTTGTTGATCGTCATTCCATCCGCGCTGATCGTATCGACTTCCTGGCTATCTATGAATTTCAGAAGAATCTCTTTTGACCCATCCGCGTTAATCGTTGTCTGTTGCCTATCGAACGCATCGACATGCCCCGCATTCGACACTTCCGCGATCGTAACCAGCAATCCATCAGCGTTGGCCAAGTAACTCCACTGATCCTTTACCGTATGACCGTCCGGCTGCAGATCAGAAACATCCGTATTACTGTCTCCGTAGAAATCCAGCCAGCTTTTGCTGGTCTGATCGAGCACGCCATCTCCATTGATATCCTTATTGACCGTCGTGGTCAATTTGTCGGCACTGATGATCGTCGTGACCCGGTCATGAAGCGAACCATCCGCGTTGATGTTCGACACAGTCTCGGTAGTAGATCCGTCGGCATTGGTGGTCTTGATATCCGTGCGGGTCCGGTTGTAGACGCCCGTTCCGGTCGCATCCATCTGAACAGTGACAGAAAGTCCATTGGCGCTGGTTGTGGTGGCCACCCTATCCTTGAGCGCACCGCCAGGTTTGAATTCGGACATCGTTACGGTCTTGGAGCCGTCAGCGTTGAGGGTCGTTATCGAACTCGAAGATCGATCGACGGTCCCATTTTCGTCAAGGTCCGTGCTTGTCGTCGTCGTCAGGCCATTGGCGCTGGTGCGGATCGTGGTCGACGAAAGCTTTTGACTTCCATCGACTGTGTACGTTGATATCACTTCGGTCCGGCCACCATCGGCGTCGATAGTAGTGACATCGGTCGTTCTTTCACCGTTGCCACTGAAGTCGAAAGACGTTTCGTTGATTGTCCTGCCATCGGCGCTCGTGCTGCGAGTCGTCTGACTCAGGATGCTGCCGTTCGCGCTCTTTACCGAGGTTGTCTCTACGCTGCTGCCATTGCTATTCAGCACGGAGGTATCAGTGCTTATTCTCTCGGCCGTGCCATCACCATTCGAGTCAATTGACACCATGGTGGACAATCCGTCAGCGCCTGCTGTAGTGACTGCCCGGTCGATCAGCTTCGAATCGGAACCAGCGTAATGCGAAACGGTATCGGTCTTCGAACCATCGACATTCAGTACCAGAACGTCGGTTTCCTTATTCTCGTAGATTCCATCCCCATCGGAATCCGTCTGAGTCGTCGTCGACAATCCGTTGCCGCTGGTGTTGATGACAACCCTATCGAGCAGAGTCTGGTCGCCGCTCATCCTTGTTCTTGTCTCCGTCTTCGATCCGTCGGCGTTCAACACTGTGACGTCGCTCGTCGACCAGTCGGTAGTTCCAAGCCCCACCGTTTCGTTCTGAGTTGTAGTGCTGAGGCCATTCGCGCTCGTGGTTGTCGTCGAGATGGCCTTCTCGGTCGTGTCGCCGTTTGGGTCGGCGACGGTTCGAGTGATCGATCCGTCCGCATTCAACACGCTCTCTATGATCTCTTCAGGAGCACCGTCCCCATTGCTGTCGATGGTCGTGGTCGTAGTCCTGTGATCGGCGCTCGTGACGATCACCGTTTGCGCCAGCAGCGCGCCGGTCTTGCTCGTTGTCGATACGGTTTCCGTGCGAGTACCGTCGACACCCAAGGCAATGACATCGGTCTCGGTCTGGTCGATGATTCCGTTGCCATCGAGGTCGACGGTCTTGGCTTGACTTTCCCCGTCGGCGCTGGTCGTGGTGACGGAGCTGTCTATCAAGGATCCATTCGAACTCAGGTCTTTCCTGGTTTCGGTGCGCGACCCATTTGCATTGACTACGATGGTGTCCGATGTGACAGACTCATAGATGCCATCCCCGTTGGCATCGGTCTTTACCGTTGTCGCCAATCCACCTGCGAGAACGGTAGTCAAGGTCCGTTGGACGATGGTTCCGTTCGGCGCGAACGTTGAAACTGTCGTCGTCGTGGACCCGTCGGCGTTGACGATGATGGATCTCGTTTGCTCGTTCGTGCCATCGCCGTTAGCGTCAATGACCGTATTGATGGTCTTCTGATCGGAACTGGTGGTGGTCACCGTCTTGCTCAACAAGGTGCCATTGCCGCTCTTCGTTGAGACGGTCTCGGTCTTGACACCTCCAGTTGCCGTGACGGTCACATCCGAGAACACTCGATCAACCGCCGCATCGCCATTCGCATCCGTCGAAACAGTTTTCGACAAACCGTCGGCAGTCATGACCGTCACATTGGAATTCCTCAACGTTCCATTCGCGTTCTTTTCTTGCACCGTGGTCGTCACCGACTTGTCGGTACCCACCACGATCGTTGATGTCGTAACAAGGTCAAAAGTACCGGTGCCGCTGTGATCCATCTGCACGGTCTTCGACCGGCCATCCGCGCTTGTCGTTACGACCTGCTTGTCGATCAAGAAGCCACTGCTTCCCGTGTCCGATACCGTCTCGACCCGACTGCCATCCGTCTTTACCACCGTCGAATCGATCTTGATCTGATCGAATACGCCGGATCCACTGTTGTCGGTCTTCGTGGTCTTGGTCAATCCGTCGGTGCTGGTAGTAACGAGGGTCTGGTTGATCACCTTGCCATTGGCGGCGAGATTCTTCGTCGTTGTCGATGCCGAGCCATTGACATTGCTCACATAGATCTGTGATTGATCCCAGATGCCGTCCCCGTTGGTATCGATCTGGGTCGTGACCGTCCTGGTATCTGCGCTGGTCGTTGAAGCGGTTCGGTCCTTGAGCGAGCTATCGACGTTGAAGTCGCTCGTGGTCTGCGTTGTCGACCCGTCGGAGTTGACGACCGAGACAACCGTCTGCGATCGGTCAAACACGCCATCGCCGTTGTCGTCGTACTTGATTGTCTTGCTCAAGCCATTCGCGCTAAGCGTGACGACGTTCTCGAACGCCTTGGAGCCGTCGGCGTTGGACCCGACGATATCGGTGGTGACCGAGCCGCCCGCGTTGGTCGTCTGGGTCTGGCGGATGAGATAGCCGTTGCTGTCGACTGCCAGGATGGCGTCACCCACCTGACCTTTTGTTCCATCGGACTTCGTGTAAGTCGTCGTGCCGGTAATGGCGGAACCATCTCCAAAGGTCTGGCCACTGCCTGTCGGCGTCAAATCAATCGATGCAACGCCAAGCGAGGCCAGAGACACCATCTGGCCGTTGACCACCACCTTGAACTGAGACCAGTTTGCATCCCCTGCGTCAATCTTGCCGTTGTGGTTCGTGTCGAATACGTCTTTCAACGCCTGCAGGTCGGATGTTGCCGTGGGATCCCACTCCGTGAAGGCGTACTGGTTCTTCTGATGGAGCTTGCCGTCGCCGTAGAGGTCCAACGCCAGCACTCCGTTGCCGGCTGCGGCCCAAGCAGTTCGGTGCTCGTATCCGCTGCCATCGGTATCGACGAACTGTGTCGATGAGGACGAGCTATCGAGCTTCAAACCCTTACCGTCTAGATTGAGGACGACGGGGCCGAAATCACCAAAATCCCAAAAACCACTATCGTCCCCAAACTCTGAAGGGGAGAATCCAAAATTCAATTCAGGAAACCCTGGATCAGAGAATACTGGAAGCGAGAACTCCGGCAGCGGCAGATCATATGTAGGAAGTGGAAAATTAAGACCCGGAAATCCATCCGACCCCAGTGGCTCCAAACTGAAACTCGGATACGCCCAACTGAGATCGGGCGGCGTGAAATTCAATCCCAGCGAAGAATTTGGGAAAAATGTTGATTCACCGAACTGAGGATACGCAGGGCCAATATCTGTCAGCCCAGGCAAGAAAAAACCGTTAGTGCCAGCAGAGGCGTATGCACTTCCATTTCCTTCATAAACAGGTGGATTTCCATTGGTGTATCCCAGGGTCGTTTGAGCAACAGCAGTAAAAAGCCGAGACCCCCCCGCAGCGCCGAGCCCCGCAAACATTGATCCCAATCCTATCGAAATAGGATTAGGAAACCCACCGCCGAGAAAATCACCCAAAGCCCCCCCGAGATCACCAAAAATTATTCCGCCATCGATCGAGGCTGCATTAACAATGGCCTCGCTGTAATTTCCATTTATTACATTGCCAATTCCTTTTGCGCCATCAACGGCAGAGCCCACAAACATCCCTATCCTTGGTATCGCGCTCGAGTTCTCGGCTCCATATGACAGGGCTTGATAAAAGGACCCTGTTCCGATGGTATAGGCATCAAACGCCGCATTTGACGGGCCAGCCTGCCCGGCGTATCCCGCACTGATCAAGTTTCCCCAGAAGCTCCCGAGAATGCTCGGTACTTGTGTAGCAAAAGCTTGCACCTGTGCTGCGTATGCTTGCATCCGCAATGCATATGCGCCTGCATTGGCGCCCGCAACATTTGCTTGCCCCTGCACTCCAATACTGCCATCAAACAAGCCATCCATTAAAATCTCCTTTTTTAGTTTGCCCTATTTCGATCTGATTTTCAGAATTCCGATGAAGAGCCCCACCGCAAAAATGCAACCAGCCATCTGCCCAACCGTCAGGCAGATGACAATAAAACTGCCACTCAGCTCGTCAAACCAAAACCTAGAGCCCCCGCCAGGGAAAACAAAAACAAATGCAAACAAAACCGCCAGAAATCCGCCGAAAAGTAAGACTTTTGATCGTGGCTGTTTTTTGTAAAATTCCGTGTATTTTTCACTCATTGAATTCGTTGAAATAAATCCAAGAACCAGAAATATTGGCGAAATTATCCAGAATATGGAATAAAAAACACCCCAGTATGCCTTGTAGTTATTCCACTTACTCAAATATCGAAGCATCGGGACCACGGTGCCGACTTTTTCCACCAAGACAGTCGCCAACGATGAGTACTCCCATCCCTCTTGAAATAAAAACCTCATGAACACAATATGGCAAAAGGAGATAATGAGCATTAAGTAAAAATAATGCTCGGGGCGCTTGGGTTTTTTTGCAATCATTTATATCAAGATTTTCTCTCACGCCCCAAAATCACAAAATTCCGACATCGACAAACTCTCCATCGAGGGAAATTCTTCGAATTTGAGCGAAATGTATCTGTTTTTTCGATGACAGATTTGTGACTTTATTAGAATGGAATTAGGTTAATCGCCGGAGTGAACATCAAGCGATTTCTGACTGGCGCCTGACCAATTTATTTTTATTCTTGTTGCCTTGCTGAGAGAACAAGGTTCATATACAGCAGGCACTATTGGAAACTGGGCGACGCGTTGCGCTCAGTGGGCATGCCCAAGCCGAAAGACGGAAACGATCGGCGCAGTCGTTCGAACAAACCGCGGAGTCCAAACACTCTGCGCGGATCACCTAGTAGACTGCTTCTTGAAAACGCGGATCCTGGCCCGCATGAGGTGGGGCAAGATGGAATGTTGGGGTCCAGAGACCGGAACCGATCCCCGCACTAAACTAATAGAGGCAAGCTATCCTGCGGCAAACGACCAGCTCATGCCAAAAGTAGCGGGCTCGGTGAACTGCGCAGACATGTTCGAGCCTTGCATGCCTTGACGGATAACGTCGACGAGCTCTGTTGCCTCCCGTCAATAAGGCGACCGATCGCTACCCACGATTGGTAAAACTCGCATTCCCCAACCCCGTGCCGATCGTCAGCACCGCCCAATGCCCGACATCGCGCATGAACGGCAGCTCGCTCAAGCCCTGCACCACCGCGTCGTTGTGCATCAGCACCAGCGTCGGGCCCGAGCCGATCATCGGCATGCGGCGCCACAGCGCGCTCGGCAGGTGGAAGTTCTCGCTCTCCCAGTCGCCCGGCAGGTTCTGCGCGCCGCGCGCGATCGAGCCGTCCTTGCGGATCAGGCCCGGGCAGGCGATGCCGATGAAGGGCGCGAGCCGGATCTTCTTGCGTTCCGCATAGCGCACCATGTCCTCCAGCATGCCGGCCACGTGCTCGACGAAGTTGGTGCGGCTGGGCTTCTCGTCGGCATGACGCCACTTCTCGCGCCGCACCACCTTCGCGAGCGAGAAGTCGCGCGCCTTGCGATGGCGCGTCTTCACGATGCCGCAGCGCACGTTGGTGCC
The DNA here is from genome assembly GCF_059418265.1 of Variovorax sp. GW821-FHT09B05. NCBI lineage: Bacteria > Pseudomonadati > Pseudomonadota > Betaproteobacteria > Burkholderiales > Comamonadaceae > Variovorax > Variovorax sp. GW821-FHT09B05. The sequence goes on along the minus strand of NZ_JBWKPN010000006.1, from coordinate 327,711 downwards.
GCCGATGTCGATCGCGAGGATCGCGTCGTGCTTCTTGAGCATCTCGGGCGGCGTCAGGTGTACCCAGCCGATCAGCCCGCCGTCGTCGACCTCGTGCGAGAGCCGGCCGAGCTGCACGTGCACGCCCATCTCCTCGAGGATCGCGCCGGCCTCGAGGATCGCGCGCTCGCCGGCCTCGCTCTCGGGAAAGCCGCCGCCCACCACGATGCGCTCGACCTTCTCCCACGAGGGCTGATGCAGGAAGCGCTGGATCACGGCCGCGAGCTCCTGCGCGAACTCGCCGATCGCGCTGTGCATCACGTTGGCCGCATCGCTGACCTTCTGGCCGCGCAGCAGCCGATCGAGCTCCTTCTTGCTCATGTCGCGCGAATGCCGCAGGCCCAGCGGATCGGTGCCGTCGCTGCGGTGCTTGCGGCGCCAGCGCTCGAGCAGCACGCGAAACGCGGTCTGGCTCGCCTGGTCGCCGACGAAGCCCTCGTTGTCGCGCAACTGCAGGCTGTAGCCGTCGACCTGCAGCTTGGGCAGTTCGCGCAGGCCGTGGACGTCGGGGCCGGGGAGGTCGATGCGCGACGCGGACGGATCGCCGGCCTTGCGCTTGCTCTTCGGCGTAGCCGGTTCGGACTTCGGCTTCTTCTTCGCGGTCGTCGCGGTCGTGGACTTCTTCATGGACCCAGTGTGGCCGCGCCCAGGGCCGCGCCGCATCGGCGCCGCGCACAGCAGGCTGTAGGACGCCGACGGGTACGCCGCGCGCGGGCTTGTCTATACACTGGCCGCGATGCACCCGCCCCACTCCCTCCGGCGCGTCGCGCTGCCCCTCGTGCTCGTGCTGCTGGCGGCCATCGCCTGCCTGTGGTTGGCGGCACCGGCCCGCGCGGCCACCGACGACGGCACGCTGCGCGTCGGCTCCAAGCGCTTCACCGAGTCCTACATCCTGGCCGAGCTGCTCGCGCAGACCGCCGCGCCGCACCTGGCGAACAAGCCGGTGGTGCGCCAGGGCCTGGGCAACACGGCCATCGTCTACGAGGCGCTGCGCTCGGGCGCGATCGACCTCTATGCCGAATACACCGGCACCATCGCGCTCGAGATCCTCAAGGGCTCGCCCGCGGCCACGCGCGAGCAGATGAACGCCTCGCTCGCGCCGCTGGGCCTGGGCGTGGCGATATCGCTGGGCTTCAACGACGGCTATGCGCTCGCGGTGCGCGCGGCCGATGCCGACCGGCTCGGGCTGCGCAGCCTCGGCGACCTCGCGAAGCATCCCGAGCTGAAGCTCGGCCTGTCGAACGAATTCATCGGCCGCGCCGACGGCTGGAAGGGCCTGGCCGCGCGCTACGGCTTCACGCAGACGCCCACCGGCCTCGACCACGGCCTGGCCTACGACGCGATCGGCGCCAGGCAGGTCGACGTGATCGACATCTACACCACCGACGCCAAGATCGACCACCTGGGCCTGCGCGTGCTCGAGGACGACCGTCAGTACTTCCCGCGCTACGACGCGGTGGTGCTCTACAAGCTCGACCTGCCGCAGCGCCTCCCGAAGGCCTGGGCCGCGCTGCAGAAGCTCGAGGGCCGCGTCGACGAGCACGCGATGATCGCGATGAACGCGCGCGCCGAGCTGCAGAGCGTGCCCTTCGACACCATCGCGCGCGACTTCCTCGCGAGCGCCGGCAAGGACGGCGCGGCGCCGCAGGACACGCGACGCGGCTTCACGGCCAAACTCTTCGGCCCCGACCTCTGGCAGCTCGCGCGCCAGCACCTGCTGCTGGTGGCGCTGTCGGTGGGCGTGGCGATCCTCGTCGGCGTGCCGATCGCGATCCTGGTGTTTCCGCACCTGCGGCTGCGCGCCCTGGTGCTGGGCGTCGCGAGCCTGATGCAGACCGTGCCCTCGCTGGCGCTGCTCGCGGTGCTGATCTCGATGCTCGGCGCCATCGGCACCCTGCCCGCGCTGATCGCGCTCACGCTCTATTCGCTGCTGCCGATCATGCGCAACACCGTGACCGGCCTGGCCGAGGTGCCCAACGGCCTGCGGCTGGCCGGCACCGCGCTCGGCATGACCTCGAAGCAGAGCCTGCGGCTGGTGCTGCTGCCGCTGGCGCTGCCCACGCTGCTCGCGGGCGTGCGCACCGCCACCGCGATCGCCATCGGCACCGCGACCATCGCCGCCTTCATCGGCGCGGGCGGCTTCGGCGAACGCATCGTGACCGGGCTCGCGCTCAACGACCGCGAGCTGCTCGTGGCGGGCGCGCTGCCGGCGGCGGCGCTGGCGCTGCTGAGCGAGGGCGTGTTCGAGCTGGTGGAGTTCTGGCTGCGCCGGCGCCGCCGCGCGCCGCCGGCATCGACAGTGCCTTGAGGCCCTCGCGCAGCAGCCGCGCGCCCACGCCCAGCGGCTTGTCGGCGCGGTGGCAGAAGTAGGCGCGGTGGCCGGTCTCGCCGTCCACGCCGAGGCGGCCCACCGGTAACTGCACTAGCGTGCCCGCGGCGATGTCGGCCGCCACCAGCCATGACGGCATCTTTCCCCAGCCGAGGCCTGCGCGCAGCAACGCGAGCTTGATCTGCATGTCGCCCGCGCGCCAGGTGGTGGGCGAGAGCACGTCGAAGTCCTGGCCCGCGCTGAGCGCGCTCGCATCCTCCACCACGATCTGCAGATGCCGCGCGGCCGCGTCGTCGAGCGAGCCGCGGGCCTTCTTCTTCGCGAGCATCGCCAGCGGATGCGCGGCGGCCGCCACCGCCACCATCGACAGCGGCATCAGGAACTCTCGCGCGATGCGCTCGTCGAGCTGCGAGAAGGCCGAGATCGCGATGTCGCAGCGGCCGCTGTGCAGCGCCTCGACCGGCGCGCCCATCGAGCCGTACTCGATGCGCATCGCGATGCCCGGATGCACCGCGTGAACGCCGCGGATGGCGGCGGCCACGAGCTCAATCGGGAACAGCGTGTCGACCGCGATCGAGAGGCCGAGCTCGATGCCCTGCTCGATCCCCTGCGCGCGGGCGCGCAAGGCATCGACCTTCGCGAGGATCTGCCGCACGTCGCCCAGCAGCGCCTGGCCCGCGGGCGTGAGCACGGGCTTGTGGCCCGAGCGGTCGAACAGCAGCACCTGCAGCTGCTGCTCGAGGTTGGCGACGGCCTGGCTCACGGCCGACTGCACGCGGTGCAGCCGGTCCGCGCCCGCGCGAAAGCTGCCGGCCTCGGCCACCACCACGAACATCTGCATCTGGGACAGCGTGAGCGCATCCAGCATGGGCTTCTCCTCTTTCGGGCAATGCGAGTCGATCGGTTCGATCGATGAAGTCGACCGATATTATTTGCTTTCATCGATGGGCCTCCACGGCCAGACTGGCGCCCATGCACTCCACGTCCGCGCCGCTGCCCTCCTCCACCGCCACCACCGCCTGGACCGGCGTCGCCCTGGTCGTCGCCGCGGGCGTGATCGCCGCGCTGCAGGTCGGCAAGGTCGCGATCGCGGTGCCGCAATTGCGCGAGGACTTCGGGCTCGGCCTGTCGGCGATCGGCTGGCTGATGGCGGTGTTCTCGCTGCTCGGCGTGCTCGGCGCCATTCCGGTCGGCGCCTGGATCGCGCGCGCGGGCGACCGTCGGCTGCTCGCGGCCGGCCTGCTGGCGCTGGCCGTCGGCAGCACCATCGGCGCCCTGGCTGGAAGCCTGGCCGCGCTGTTGTTCGCGCGCGTGGTCGAGGGCCTGGGCTTCCTGCTGATCGTGATCGCCGGGCCCGCGCTGCTGCAACGCATCGTCGCGCCCGCCGCGAAGGACCTGGCCTTCGCGATCTGGAGCTGCTTCATGCCGGTCGGCATCGCGATCGCCTTCTTCGTCGGCTCGGTGCTCGAGGGCTGGCGCGGCTTCTGGCTCGCGAACGGCCTGCTCGCGCTGGTGCTGCTGGCGCTGGTGCTGGCGGCCGTGCCCCGCGGGGAGCGCGACGCGCGCCGGCTGTCGTGGCGCGACATCGCGGGCGACACGACCCGCACGCTCGCGGCGCCCGCGCCGCTGCGGCTCGCGCTGTCCTTCGCGATCTACAGCCTGCAGTTCTTCGCGCTGTTCAACTTCCTGCCGGTGCTGCTGATCGAGCGCATGGGCGCGAGCGTGGCCACGGCCGGGCTGCTGAGCGCGCTGGCCTGCCTCGCGAACGTGGGCGGCAACCTCGCGGCCGGCCTGCTGCTGGCGCGCGGCACGCCGCGCTGGCTGCTGGTGGCGATCGCGACCGCCACCATGGGCATCGCCGCGCTCGGCATCTTCCTGCCGCTGCTGGCGGCGCTGCCGACCTTCGTGCTGTGCCTGCTGTTCTCGGGCGCCGGCGGGCTGCTGCCAGCGACCCTCCTGGCCTCGGCCGAACGGGCCGCGCCGGAATCGCGACTCGCGCCGCTCACGGTCGGCCTGCTGATGACCGGCAACAACGTCGGCCAGATGATTGGACCGGTACTGGTCGGCGGCGCGGTCGAGGCGCTGGGCTGGCCGGCCGCCGCCGCGATCGTGGCGCTCGCGAGCGTGGCGGGGCTGTGGGTGGCGATGGGGTTGCGCGGCTTGCGCTGAGAGCGGAAGCGATCACCGAGCCCGGGGGCCCGCCTGAACTCGCGTCACGGCGCGACCGGCGCTTCCTCCTGGAAAGCCTTGTGCAGCAATGCCACGAACTCCGGGGCAGCCGGAACCGGCACGCTGCCGATCCGTCGCACGGCGATGCCCGGTGTCCACGAGTTCATGACCACCGCGCCGGACAGCGTCGGCAGATTGGCGACGGTCACCTCCTGGGACCGTTGCGGCACGTTCATGCGCGCCAGTTGCCGCCGCAGGATGCCCATCGTGGTTCCCCCAAGCACCTCGGCCTCGGGCCAGACGACCGCCCGGCCGTCCCAGAAGGCCAGGTTCCAGATCGTTGCCTCGCTGAGCCGACCGTGGCGATCGACGAAGGCCGCATCGTCGAAGCCCTGGCTGACAGCCTGGCGCAGGTAGTAGGTCTTGGCCACCTCGCCCACGTGCTTGATCCCTGGCAACACCCGCTCGTACTCGACGACCGCCAGGGACAACGGCCCCGCCGGGCCCGACGATGGCGCACCGGTGCGCACCAGCACCTGCGGTGTCGCCTCGGGACCGGCCACGGTGAATTCGCCCGCGGGCGAATACACGGTGGCCATCAGCGACAGATCGGGCGGGCCCGCGTCCAGTGCGGCGCGCAGGGCGGACCTCAGCTGCTCCTGCGGCAAGGCCTGGCCGAACAGCTCGATCGACGCAACACGCAGACGCTCCAGGTGCAGGTCGAGCCCACGGACCTTCTTCCGCCGAACCTGCATGGCGGTGAAATGCGCAAAGCCCGCGAAGGCGAGCGGCACCAGCGCCTCGGCGCTCACGGGCCGACCGTTGCGCTGCGCCACGAAGCCACCGTCCGGCGCGGCAACTCCGCCCGCGGCGTGGGCGTCGACGGAGGAAAACGCCGCCGCGACGGTGCCCGCCCCGAAGATTCCGGCCGCCCGAACCAGGCGCCGCCTGTTCGCCGAGATCAGTGTCGTCGGATTGCGCTCCATGCCGATGCCGGCGATACCTGCGGTGGCGTCGTTGCCCATGTCGAGTTCCTTGAAATGGAAGGGTTCCGCGCGTCGGTCTCCGTGCGACGGATCGCGACGCGGCGTGTCTCGGCATTGTTGGGATCGGCGCCCATGCGCGCTATCCATCGACCGCCGCGCTATCCATTTCCCGCAGGCCGGAGCCCCGGGGTTTTCACGGAGCGCGGCGCGCTGGCTCGACCGCCGCCACCGAAGCCTTCACGGCCGGCGCGGCGGGCAACGGCGATTCAGGCCAAGGTGTAGGCCGTCTTCACCGTGGTGAAGAACTCCTGCGCATAACGCCCCTGCTCGCGCGGACCGTAGCTCGATCCCTTGCGACCGCCGAAGGGCACGTGGTAGTCCACGCCCGCGGTCGGCAGGTTCACCATCACCATGCCGGCCTGGCTGTGGCGCTTGAAGTGCGTGGCGTACTTCAGCGACGTGGTCGCGATGCCCGCCGACAGGCCGAACTCGGTGTCGTTGGCCGTGGCCAGCGCCTCCTCGTAGTTCTTCACGCGAATCACGCTCGCCACCGGGCCGAAGATCTCTTCCTTGTTGATGCGCATCGCCGCGGCCGATTCGCTGAACAGCGCGGGCGACATGTAGTAGCCGTCGGTGTCGAGCTTCAGGCGTTCGCCGCCGGCGGCCAGCACCGCGCCCTCGGCCTTGCCGATGTCGACGTACTCCAGGTCCTGCTCGAGCTGCGACTTCGAGGACACCGGGCCCACATCGGTGCCCTGCGCGAGCGCGTCGCCGACCTTGATCTTGGCCATGCGTTCCTTCATCGCCGCGATGAACTTCGGGTAGATGCCCTCGGTGACGATCAGCCGGCTCGAGGCCGTGCAGCGCTGGCCGGTCGAATAGAAGGCGCTCTGCGTGCTCAGTTCCACCGCCTGCGCGAGGTCGGCATCGTCGAGCACCACCTGCGGGTTCTTGCCGCCCATCTCGAGCTGCACCTTCTTGCCGTTCTTCACGCACTGCACCGCGATGTTGCGGCCCACGCCCACCGAGCCGGTGAAGCTGATCGCATGGATGCCCGGGTGGTTGACCAGCGCATCGCCGATCACGCTGCCGCGGCCCATCACGAGGTTGAACACACCGGCCGGAATGCCCGAGCGGCTGATGATCTCGGCCAGCGCCCAGGCGCAGCCCGGCACCAGGTCGGCGGGCTTGAGCACCACGCAGTTGCCGAACGCCAGCGCGGGCGCGATCTTCCAGGCGGGAATGGCGATCGGGAAGTTCCACGGCGTGATCAGGCCGACCACGCCCACGGGCTCGCGCGTGATCTCCACGCCGATGTTGGGGCGCACCGAGGGCAGCAGCTCGCCCGACAGGCGCAGGCACTCGCCCGCGAAGAACTTGAAGATCTGGCCGGCGCGCGTGGCCTCGCCGATGCCCTCGGCCTTGGTCTTGCCTTCCTCGCGCGCGAGCAGCGTGCCGAGCTCCTCCTTGCGCGCGAGGATCTCGTTGCCGATCTTGTCGAGCGCGTCGGAGCGTGCCTGCACGCTGCCCGTGGCCCAGGCCGGGAAGGCGGCGGTGGCGGCCGCCACGGCCGCTTCGACATGGCTCGCATCGCCCTGGGTGTAGTGGCCCAGCACGTCGCCGAGGTTGCTGGGGTTGACGTTGGGGCTGTAGCTCGCGCCGGCGCGCCATTCGCCGCCGATCAGGTTGTCGTGGTTCTGCATGGAATGCATCCTTGTTGCTGCGTAAAGAACGGAATGAGGGGTGAGGCCGGCGGTCTCAGCGGACCATGCAGGGCCGTTTGTTGTCGAAGCGCCAGCCGGGAATCAGGTACTGCATCGCCTGCGCATCATCGCGCGCGCCCAGGCCATGCTTCAAGTAGAGCGCGTGAGCTTTTTTGACTTCGTCCATGTCGAGCTCCACGCCGAGGCCGCCGCGCGTGGGCACCTTCACGAAGCCGCCCTCGATGCGCAGCGGCTCCCTGGTCAGGCGCTGGCCGTCCTGCCAGATCCAGTGCGTGTCGATGGCCGTGACCTTGCCCGGCGCGGCCGCCGCCACGTGCGTGAACATGGCCAGCGAAACGTCGAAGTGGTTGTTCGAATGCGAGCCCCAGGTCAGGCCCCAGGCCTGGCACAGCTGGGCCACGCGCACCGAACCGGCCAGGGTCCAGAAATGCGGGTCGGCCAGCGGGATGTCGACCGACTGCAGCGACAGGCTGTGCACCATCTCGCGCCAGTCGGTGGCGACCATGTTGGTGGCCGTGGGCAGGCCGGTGGCGCGGCGGAACTCGGCCATCACCTCGCGGCCCGAGAACACGCCCTCGGCGCCGCACGGGTCCTCGGCATAGGCCATCACGCCATGCAGGTCGCGGCACAGCCGCACCGCGTCGGCCAGCAGCCAGCCGCCGTTGGGATCGAGCGTGACGCGCGCTTGCGGAAAGCGCTCGTGCAGCGCGCGGATCGCCTCCACCTCCTCCTCGCCGCGCAGCACGCCGCCCTTGAGCTTGAAGTCGGTGAAGCCGTAGCGCGCATGCGCGGCCTCGGCCAGGCGCACGATGGCCTCGGGGGTCATGGCCTCCTCGTGGCGCAGGCGGAACCAGTCGTTATCGGCGCCTGGGTCGCTGTCGTAGGGCAGGTCGGTCTTCGCGCGGTCGCCCACGTAGAACAGGTAGCCGAGCATCTGCACCGCGTCGCGCTGCTGGCCCTCGCCGAGCAGCGCCGCCACCGGCACCTCGAGGAACTGGCCCAGCAGGTCGAGCAGCGCGGCCTCGACGGCCGTGACCGCATGGATGGTCACGCGCAGGTCGAAGGTCTGCAGGCCGCGCCCGCCGCTGTCGCGCGCGGCGAACTCGCGGCGCATGGCGTTGAGCACCGCGTTGTGGTTGCCGATGGGCTGGCCCACGACCAGCGCGCGCGCGTCCTCGAGCGTCTGGCGGATCTTCTCGCCGCCGGGCACCTCGCCCACGCCGGTGCGCCCGGTGCTGTCGGTGAGGATCAGCAGGTTGCGCGTGAAGAAGGGACCGTGCGCGCCGCTGAGGTTCATCAGCATGCTGTCGCGGCCCGCGACCGGGATCACCTGCATCTCGGTGACGACGGGGGTGGAGGAACGGGAGTCCGGGAGCGTCATGGCTTTGGCGTCGGTTCTGAAGGCTGCGGGCCCGCGGGGCCCTTGTCAATCGGCGTGATCAATCGGCGGTGATGTGCCGGGTTTCGATCAGGGTCTTCCAGCGCGTCCATTCGCGCGCCTGGAAGGCGGTGAATTCCTCGGGCGTGCTCGCGACGATCTCGAGGCCCTGCTCGAGCATGCGCTTCCTGGTCTCGGGATCCTGCATCGCGGCCACCACGGCATCGGCCAGCTTCTTCTTCGTGGCCGGCGGCAGCCCGCGTGGCGCGGCCACGCCCTGCCACGAATAGACGTCGGCGCCCTTCACGCCGGCCTCGGCCAGCGTTGGCACCTCGGGCAGCACGGGCGAGCGCTTGTCGCCGGTGACGGCGATGGCGCGCAGCTTGCCGGCACGGATGTGCGGCAGCACGGCATTGACGTTCTGGAACGAGAAGTCGACCTGGTTGCCGAGCAGGTCGTTGACCGCCGGCGCACCGCCCTTGTAGGGCACGTGCACGCCCTCGGTCTTCGTCTGTTGCCAGAACAGTTCGGCCGACAGGTGATCGGAGGAGCCGTTGCCCGAGCTCGCGAACGAGACCTTGCCCGGTGTCTTGCGCAGCAGCGCGAGCACCTCGGCTACCGTCTTCTCGGGCCGCGCGACATTGGCCACCAGCACGTTGGGCGCCTGCACCGGCACGCTGATGTAGTCGAAGTCTTTCGTCGCGTCGTAGGGCACGCTCTTCTGCAGGTGCGGCGTGACGACGAAGGCGCCGAGCGAGGACACCAGCAGGGTGTAGCCGTCGGGTGCCGCGCGCTTGACGAAGCCGGTGCCGATGGTGCCGGTGGCACCGGGCCGGTTGTCGACCACGAAGCTGCCGCCGAGCTTCGTCTGCAACTGCAACGCCAGCGCGCGCGCCACCATGTCGGTGGAGCCGCCCGCGGGGAACGGCACGATGATGGTCACGGGCTTCTGCAGCGGCCAGTCGCCCTGTGCGGACGCGGCCATCGGCAGCCAGGCCGCACCGGCCAGGCCGACCAGGCCGGCCGCGAGCAATGCTCTGCGCTTCATGCGTGCCTTCCGCAAATCAGGAAGCGCGCACGGCCTGGCGCGCGAGCAGCTTCCAGTCGCCGCCCTGCTTCTGCCACACGCCGAGGATCTTCAGCGCCACCTTGCCGGGCTTGCCCGAGTCGTTGGTGTCGGCGGCCAGCGCATGGCGCACGATGGCGGTGCGGGCATCGACCACCTTCACGGTCTGCTCGGTGATGGTGATGGTCACGAAGTCGGACTTGCCGTCGAGCAGGTCGGCGATGAAGCTTTCCTTGGTGTCGACCTTGCCGCCCGAGTGGCCGTAGCTGAGCTCGTCGGCCACCAGCGCCGACAGCGCGGGACGGGTCGGGTCGACCATCGCGATGCGCAGCCGCTCGGCGGCCGCGGCCACGTCGGCCGCATCGGAGGCGCTGCCACCGCCCGTGGGCATGACGTTGGCGCAGCCCGAGAACAGTGCCGCGGCGGCGGCAACGAGGAACAGTTTCTTCAGCATGTCGTCATCTCCGGTGTTGTGTGTGTTTCTTGTTCGACAGCCGCGCCGCTTACTGCGGGCCCAGCTTCTCGATCAGCGCGGCGAGCTGCGCGACCTCGTCGGGCTTGAGGTCGGTCAGCGGCGCGCGCACCGGGCCGGCGTCGTGGCCGACGATCTTGGCGCCGGCCTTCACGATGCTCACCGCGTAGCCCGGCACGCGGTTGCGCAGCTCGAGGTAGGGCATGAAGAAGTCCTTCAGCAGGCGGTGCTGGGTCGGCAGATCGTCGTTGGCGACGGCCTTGTAGAAGTCCATCGCGGTCTTCGGGATGAAGTTGAAGACGGCCGACGAATACACCGGCGTGCCCATGGCCTTGTAGGCCGCGGCATAGACCTCGGCCGTGGGCAGGCCGCCCAGGTAGGCGAAGCGGTCGCCCATCTTCTGGTAGATGGCGACCATCGCCTCGATGTCGCCCACGCCGTCCTTGAAGCCCACCAGGTTCGGGTTGCGTTCGGCCAGGCGCGCCAGCGTGTCGGGCTTGAGGCGGCTGGTGGCGCGGTTGTAGACGATCACGCCGAACTTCACGCTCTTGCACACGGCCTCGACGTGCGCGGCGATGCCGTCCTGGCCGGCTTCGGTCAGGTAGTGCGGCAGCAGCAGGATGCCGTGCGCGCCGGCCTTCTCGGCCGCCTGCGCGCACTGGATCGCGAAGCGCGTGGGACCGCCGGCGCCCGCGATGATCGGCACCTTGCCGCGGCAGGTGTCGACCGCGGTCTGGATGATGCCGGGGTACTCCTCGCCGGTCAGCGAGAAGAACTCTCCCGTGCCGCCGGCCGCGAACAGCGCGCTGGCGCCGTAGGGCGCGAGCCATTCGAGGCGCTCGATGTAGCCCTTCCTGTCGAAGTCGCCGTTGGCATCGAAGTCGGTCAGCGGGAACGAGAGCAGGCCGGAGCCCATGATGTTTTTGAGTTCTTGCGGGTTCATCGAAGAAAACGTCCAGTGAAAGAAATGAAGAAAGGGTTCGAAGCGGCGAGCGCGTTCAGTCGAGCTTGATGCTGGCGTCGGCCACCACCTTGGCCCAGCGCGCGCGTTCCTTGTCGAAGAAGCGCTCCTCCTCGGCCGGGGTCATGGTCACCACCTCGGCGCCCTGCCCCGCGAGCCGCGAGCGGATGTCGGCCGTGCGGATGACGGCGATCAGTTCCTTGTTGAGGCGCTGCACGATCGCCTCGGGCGTGCCGCGCGCGACGCGCACGCCCTGCCAGGTGCCCGATTCGTAGCCGGGCACGCCCTGCTCGGCGATGGTCGGCACGTCTCCGATCAGCGGCATGCGCGTGGCCTTGGACACGCCCAGCACCTTGAGGCGGCCGCCCTGCACCTGCGGCAGGGTGGCGAGCATGCCGTTCATCAGCACCTGGGTCTGGCCCGAGACGGTGTCCTGCACCGCCTGCACGCCGCCCTTGTAGGGCACGTAGGTCCACTTCGCGCCGCTGGCGCGCTCGAGCGCCACGCCGGCCAGGTGCGGCGCGCTGCCGGTGGCGGTCACGGCGAAATTGAGCTCGGAGGTCTTCGAGAGCGCGACCAGTTCCTTGAGGTTGTTGGCCTTCACCGATGGATGCACCACCAGCAGGTGCGGCGAATAGGCCAGCATGGTCACGCCGCGCAGGTCCTTCGACGGATCGAAGGACAGCCTGGTGTAGACCGAGGGGCTGATCGCCAGCGCGCCCACGTCGCACAACAGCAGCGTGTAGCCGTCGGGCGCGGACTTGGCGACGAAGTCGGCGCCCAGGTTGCCGTTGGCGCCGGGCTTGTTCTCGACGATCACCGGCTGCTTCAGCGCTTCCGACAAGGGCTGGCTGATGGCGCGCGCGATGATGTCCGACGAACCGCCGGGCGGGTACGGCACCACGATGCGCAGCGGCTTCGCGGGCCAGCCGGCGGTGCCGGCTTGCGCCAGGGCGAACCCCGGCAGGCTTGCGGCCAACGTCGTGGCCAGTGCGGCGCTGAGCGCGCCGCGGCGTTTGATGGTCATCCTCTGCCTCCAGTTGTCTCGATGGTCGATGCCTCGCTCGTTGGTCTTGCGAGTTATCAGTCATCGTACAACTAGAAAAACAAGTTGTCCAGCATCACGAACCCCAAAAGGGGTTCAATGGACTAGTTATCGGAGGACTTGGCCGCTTCGGCCTTCTTCTGCGCCGCTTCCTGCGCCATGCGCAGCCGTTCGCGGCTGTTGGTCAGGTGGATGCGCATCGCGGCGCGGGCCGACTCGGGGTCGCGCCGCGCGATCGCCGCATAGATCTCTTCGTGCTCGCGGTTGACGCGGCTGAGGTAGGCCCCGCCCTCCTGGTGGCGGATCGCGCTGATGCGGGTGCGCGGAATGATCGTCGTGCCCAGGTGCCGCATGATGTCGGCGAAATAGGGGTTGCCGGTCGACTGGGCGATCTGCAGGTGGAAGCGGAAGTCGGGCGCCACGGTGTCGCCCGAGACCGTCACGTTGTGCTCGAAATCGTCGAGCGCCTGGCGCATCGCGACCAGCTGCTCCTCGGTGCGGCGGCTCGCGGCCAGCCCGGCCGATTCGGTCTCGAGGCTGATGCGCAGCTCGAGCACGGCCAGCACGTCGACCGAGGTCGCGATCTCGCCCGGCTCGAGCCGGAACACCCCGCCCGGGCGCGGCTGCAGCACGAAGGTGCCGACGCCGTGCAGGGTCTCCACCAGCCCGCCGGCCTGCAGCTTGGACAGCGCCTCGCGCACCACGGTGCGGCTCACGCCATAGGCCTGCATGATGGCCGACTCGGTCGGCAGCTTGTCGCCCGGCCGCAGCACCTGGCTGCGGATCTTCTCGCCCAGGTCTTCCACCAGCCCGTGCGCCAGTCCGCGCGCGCGCTGGCGCGGCCGCCCCACGAAGGCGCTGCCGCCCTTCGGGGCGGAAACACCGGCTTCCGGCGCATCGGAAACCAAGGGATTACCCGCAGTCGTCTGGTCCATACCCACGATCATAATCTCCCATTAGTTGTACGACAACAGATAACCTATCACTCAAAACCTGCCAGATCGCCGCCTTCGCACCTCTGCGGGTGTTCTCGTCGAAGCGGCATTCACATGAAGTATTCGCTCGATTTCTCTCCGCTGGCATCGTACTGGCCCGTGTTCGTCAACGGGGCATGGCTGACCCTGAAGATGACCGCGCTGGCCGTGCTGATCGGCGTCTGCGTGGGCACGCTGGTGGCTTTCGCCAAGCGCAGCCGCATCCGGCCCCTGTCGCGCGCCTGCTCGATCTACATCGAGGTGGTGCGCAACACGCCGTTCCTGGTCCAGATCTTCCTGCTGTACTTCGGCCTCGCGAGCTTCGGCCTGCGCATGCCGACCTTCGCGGCCGCGGTGCTGGCGATGGTGATCAACATCGCGGCCTACGCGGCCGAGATCATCCGCGCCGGCCTCGAGTCGGTGCCGCGCGGGCAGATCGAGGCCGCCGAGTGCCTGGGCCTGTCGAAGTGGCGCATCGGCTGGCACGTGATGCTGCAGCCTTCGATCGAGAAGGTCTACCCCGCCCTCACGAGCCAGTTCCTGCTGATGATGCAGGCCTCGGCGATGGCCTCGCAGATCTCGGCCGAGGAGCTCACGGCGATCGCCAACACCGTGCAGTCCGACACCTTCCGCTCGCTCGAGACCTACATCGTGGTCGCTGCCCTCTACCTGGTGCTGTCGCTGTTCATCAAGCTCGTGACCTGGGCACTCGGCGAATACATGTTCCGCCGCCGTCGCGTGGTGCGCCGCGCGGCCGCGCAGGCCGGCAAGGCGCAGCCGGCCGCAGCGGCCGCCGTCGCAATCCACGGAGGCGCGGCATGAGCATTGGAAACTTCACCTTCACGCACCTGATGTACCTGGTGCAGTCCATCGGCTGGACCCTGGTGCTCTCGGCCATCGCCTTCGCGCTCGGCGCCATCGGCGGCTTCGGCCTGATGCTCGCGCGCATCTCGCCACGGCCCTGGCTGCGCTGGCTCGCGCTGGTCTACATCGAGTGCATCCAGGGCATCCCGCTGCTGATCCTGCTGTTCATCGTCTACTTCGGCCTCTCGGTCTACGGCCTCGCGCTGCCCTCGCTGATCGCGGCCGGCATCGCGATGATGATCTACGTCAGCGCCTACCTCGGCGACATCTGGCGCGGCTGCGTCGAGGCCATGCCCAAGCCACAGTGGGAAGCCTCCGAATGCCTGGCCTTCACACGCTGGCAGACCTTGCGCCTGGTGATCATCCCGCAGGCGGTGCGCCTGTCGCTGCCACCCACGGTCGGCTTCCTGGTGCAGATCATCAAGATGACCTCGCTGGCCTCGGTGATCGGCTTCGTCGAGCTCACGCGCGCCGGCCAGATCATCAACAACACCATCTTCCAGCCCTTCCTGGTCTTCCTCCTGGTCGGCGCTTTCTATTTCGCCCTGTGTTATCCGCTGTCGCGCTGGAGCGAAGCGATGGAGAAGAAGCTCAATGTCGCCAATCGTTGAATCCCTGCGCACCCCCCACATGGACGCCAGCGTCGGCACGGCCGGCGGCGGTGCCGCGCAGGTCCCGGGCTCCTCGCCCATCGTGCGCCTGGACCAGGTCTACAAGAGCTTCGGCGCGAACCAGGTGCTCAAGGGCGTCTCGTTCGAGGTCGCCAAGGGCGAGATGATCGCCATCATCGGCGCCAGCGGCTCGGGCAAGAGCACGGCGCTGCGCTGCATCGACCGCCTCGAGGTGATCGACCGCGGCAGCATCGAGGTCTGCGGCATCCGCGTCGACGATCCCGCGGTCGACCTCAAGCGCCTGCGGCTCGAGGTCGGCATCGTGTTCCAGAGCTACAACCTGTTCCCCCACCTCACGGTGCAGGAGAACATCATGCTGGCGCTGCGCCACGTGAAGAAGCTCTCGCGCGGCGAGGCCGCCGAGGTGGCGATCCGCGTGCTCGACCAGGTGGGCCTCAAGCAGAAGGCCGACGCCTATCCCGAGCAGCTCTCGGGCGGCCAGCAGCAGCGCGTGGCCATCGCGCGCTCGCTCGCGATGTCGCCCAAGGTCATGCTGTTCGACGAGGTGACCTCGGCGCTCGACCCCCAGCTCACCGGCGAGGTGCTGCGCGTGATGGAGGACCTCGCGGCCGGCGGCATGACCATGCTGCTGGTGACGCATGAGATGGCCTTCGCCAAGCGCGTGGCCGACCGGATCATCTACATGCACCAGGGCACCGTGTGGGAAACCGGCCCCGGCGAGATGCTCGACGCGCCCCGCACGCCGGAGCTGCATGCCTTCCTGAACAACGGGCTGTAAACAGGCAGCCCGGGTTCTTCTCTTTACTCCCATACCAAACCACACCAGGAGATATTCATGAAACTCGGCAAAGCCTTCACCCGCAGCTGCATCGCGCTGGCCCTCGTGGCCGGCGTGGCACAGGCCGCCATGGCCGACCAGCTCGACGACATCAAGAAGGCCGGCAAGATCCGCGTCGCGATCGCCATGGGCACGCCGCTGTTCAGCTTCGCCGACGCCAACCTGCAGCCCACCGGCTCCGACGTCGACACCGCCACGCAACTGGCCAAGGACCTGGGCGTGAAGCTCGAGATCGTCTCGGTCACCAACGCCGCGCGCGTGCCCACGCTGCAGGCGCAGCGCGCCGACATCGTGGTGGCCGACCTGTCGATCACGCCCGAGCGCGAGAAGGTGGTCGACTTCTCGACGCCCTACGCCGTCATCAGCATCATCGTGGGCGGCCCCAAGAGCATCAAGGTCGCCGACTACGCCGACCTCAACGGCAAGCGCATCGGCCTGACGCGCGCCACCGTCAACGACACGCTGACCACGCAACAGGCCAAGGGCGCAGAGATCGTGCGCTACGAGGACGACGCCACGCTGATCACCTCGATGGTCACGGGCCAGATCGACCTGTTCTCGAGCACGCCCTCGAACCTCAGCGAAATGATCAAGCAGGCCCCGGCCAAGAACCTCGAGCTGAAGTTCTCCCAGAAGGACTTCGACCTGGGCATCGCGCTCAACAAGGAGCAGCCCAAGCTCAAGGAGTGGATCAACAACTGGGTCGTGACGAACCAGAAGAACGGCAAGCTCAACGCGATCTACAAGAAGTACCACGGCCGCGACCTGCCCGAGCGCATCACCAAGCTGTAAGGACGAGCGACGGATGGAATCGAACAAGAAACTCGACCGGCTGCTCCTGACCGGCGCGGCCGGCGGCCTCGGCAAGGTGCTGCGCGAACGGCTCAAGCCCTATGCGGGCGTGCTGCGCGTGTCCGACATCGCGGCGCTCGCGCCGGCCGCCGACGCGAGCGAGGAAGTGGTGCCCTGCGACCTCGCGGACAAGGCCGCGGTGCATGCGCTGGTCGAGGGCTGCGATGCCATCGTCCACCTGGGTGGCGTGTCGGTCGAGCGGCCGTTCGAGGAGATCCTCGAGGCGAACATCAAGGGCATCTTCAACGTCTACGAGGCCGCGCGCCGCCACGGCGTGAAGCGCGTGGTGTTCGCGAGCTCGAACCACGTGATCGGCTTCTACCGGCAGGACGAGCACATCGACGCCCATGCCGCGCGCCGGCCCGACGGCTACTACGGCCTGTCGAAGTCCTTCGGCGAGGACATGGCGCAGTTCTACTTCGACCGCTGGGGCATCGAGACCGTGAGCATCCGCATCGGCTCCTCGTTCCCCGAGCCGGCGAACCGCCGCATGATGAGCACCTGGCTCAGCTACCGCGACCTCACCACGCTGATCGAGAAGTCGCTGTTCACGCCCGGCGTGAAGCACACGGTGGTCTACGGCATGTCGGCCAACCGCGACGTGTGGTGGGACAACTCGGCGGCCGCGCACCTGGGCTTCGTGCCGCAGGACGGCTCCGAGGTGTTCCGCGACAAGATCGAGCAGCAGGCGCCGGTGGCCCCCACCGATCCCAACGCGATCTACCAGGGCGGCGCCTTCACGGCGCAGGGCCCGTTCGGCGATTGAGCGGCACGCCCAGCATGCAGGCCGAACTCGTTCTCGACGCGCGCAACGGCACCGGCGAAAGTCCGGTCTGGCAGGCGGCCGAACAGGCGCTCTACTGGGTCGACATCCCGGCGCGCGCGCTGCACCGCTGGCATGCCATCGAGGGCCATGCCAGCTGGACCGCGCCCGAGATGATCGCCTGCATCGCGCCGCGCGCCGACCGGCCCGGCACCTGGATCGCGGGCCTGGAGAGCGGCCTGTTCTCGCTCGAGCCACGGGCCGACGGCACGCTGGCCGCCACGTCGGTCGCACCGGTCGAGCACGCGGCTCCCGCGATGCGTTTCAACGACGGCCGCTGCGACCGCCAGGGCCGCTTCTGGGCCGGCACCATGCTGCTGGACATGGCCGCCGGCGCGCGCGTCGGCCGCCTCTACAGCCATGGCCAAGGCGATGCGAACGCCGCCCTGCGCCTCGACGACCTGATCGTGCCCAACGGCCTGGCCTGGAGCCCCGACGGCCGCACGATGTACCTCTCCGATTCGCACCCGAGCGTGCAGGCCGTCTGGGCCTTCGACTACGACACCGCCAGCGGCACGCCGTCGAACCGCCGCCTGTTCGTCGACATGAAGCCCCTGCCCGGCCGCCCCGATGGCGCCGCGATCGATGCCGAGGGCTGCTACTGGATCTGCGGCAACGATGCCGGCCTGGTCCACCGATTCACGCCCGGGGGCCGGCTCGACCGCTCGCTCGCGGTGCCGGTGAAGAAGCCCGCGATGTGCGCCTTCGGCGGCGCGGGCCTCGACACCCTGTTCGTCACCTCGATCCGGCCGGGCAACACCGACCTGTCGGATCAGCCGCTGGCCGGCGGGGTGTTCGCGCTGCGGCCGGGCGTCACGGGGTTTCCCGAGCCGATGTACGGCACTTGATTGGGTACCTGAGTCTTTGCGCTTTCATTTTCACGACAACCAACGATCAGAGGACGAGACAGACATGAAACTCCAGAAGACACTCATCGCACTTGCAGTCGGCGCCGCGGCCATGCTGACCACCCTGGCCGCCAGCGCCACCGAGTTCCGCTCGGCCGACATCCATCCCGACGACTACCCCACCGTCACCGCCGTCAAGTTCATGAGCGAGCGCCTCAAGGCGCTGTCGGGCGGCAAGCACAGCATCAAGGTCTTCAACAACAGCGCGCTCGGCAGCGAGAAGGACACCATCGAGCAGACCAAGATCGGCGCGCTGCAGATGGTGCGCGTGAACATCGCGCCGATGAACAACATCTGCGCCGAGACGCAGGTGCCCACCATGCCCTTCCTGTTCCGCTCGGTCGACCACCTGCACAAGGTGCTCGACGGCCCGATCGGCGAGGAGATCCTCAAGTCCTGCGAGAAGCAGGGCTTCGTCGGCCTGGCCTACTACGACAGCGGCGCGCGCTCGATGTTCACGGCCAAGAAGCCGGTGCGCAGCTTCGCCGACATGAAGGGCCTGAAGGTGCGCGTGCAGCAGTCGGACCTGTGGGTCTCGATGCTCGAGGCGATGGGTGCCAACGCCACGCCGATGCCCATGGGCGAGGTCTACACCGGCCTGAAGACCGGCCTGATCGACGCCGCCGAGAACAACTACCCCACCTACGAGAGCGCGCGCGCCTTCGAGGTGGCCAAGTACTACAGCAAGACCGAGCACTCGATGGCGCCCGAGATGCTGCTGTTCTCCAAGCGCGTGTGGGACAAGCTCTCGGCCGAGGAGCAGGGCTGGATCCGCCAGGCCGCGAAGGAGTCGGTGCCCTACATGCGCAAGCAGTGGGAAGAGCGCGAGGTGAAGTCGCTGGCCACCGTGAAGGCTGGCGGCGCCGAGATCATCGAGGTCGACAAGGCCCCGTTCCAGGCCGCGATGAAGCCGGTCTACGACAAGTTCATCACCGACGCGAAGCTCAAGGACCTCGTGAAGCGCGTGCAGGACACGAAGTAACCGGCCTCGCGGCATCGGCCTGTTGATCGGCTCCTTCCTCCGCTGGGGGAAGGCCGGGATGGGGGCACGGCGGCGCCCGACGCAAGCGCCGCCTGCCCCCTCCCCTGCCCTCCCCCAGAGGGGGAGGGAGAAAGAAGGAAGACCTCATGTACACCAAACTCTGCCGCACGCTCGCGCGTGCCTGCATGTGGCTGGGCATCCTCGGACTCGTCGCGGTGATCTGCGCGGTGAGCTGGCAGGTGTTCGGCCGCTACGTGCTCAACAACACGCCGACCTGGGCCGAGAGCCTGGCGCTGCTGCTGGTGCTCTACGTCACCATGCTCGGCGTGGCCGTGGGCGTGCGCGACGCCGGCCACATCGGCCTCGAATCCTTCCTCGTGCTCGCGCCCGACTGGCTGCGGCTGAAGATGGAATACCTGATCCATGCGCTGATCCTGATCTTCGGCGCCGCCATGGCCTGGAACTGCGCCGAGCTGGCCGCCTCGGTCTGGGACTACCGCCTGCCCACGCTGTGGATCTCCGAAGGCTGGAAGTACGTTCCCGCCACCGTCTCGGGCGTGCTGATCGTCCTGTTTTCCATCGAACACCTCATCGCGCTCGCACAGGGCCGCGAAGTCGAACCCGCCTGGGGATAAGCCGCCATCATGACGATCCCGCTCCTCATCCTCTGCCTCTCGTTCACGCTGTTCCTGCTGCTCGGCGTGCCGGTGGCCTTCTCCATCGGCCTGTCCGCGCTCGCCACCCTGCTCTACGAAGGCCTGCCGCTGGCGGTCGGCTTCCAGCAGATGACCTCGGGCATGGGCATCTTCTCGTTCCTCGCGATCCCCTTCTTCATCTTCGCGGGCGAACTCATGCTGTACGGCGGCATCGCCGACCGCATCGTCAACTTCGCGCGCGCGCTGGTGGGCCACGTGCGCGGCGGCCTCGGCATGTCGAACGTGGTGGCCTGCACGCTGTTCGGCGGCGTCTCGGGCTCGCCCGTGGCCGACGTCTCGGCCATGGGCGCCGTGATGATCCCGATGATGAAGAAGGAGGGCTACCACGCCGACTACGCGGTCAACGTGACGACCCATGCGGCCCTGGTCGGCGCGCTGATGCCCACCAGCCACAACCTGATCATCTATTCGCTGGCCGCGGGCGGCAAGGTGTCGATCGCGGCGCTGATCCTCGCGGCGCTGCTGCCGGCCGCGGTGCTCACGCTCAGCAACCTCGCGGCCGCCTACCTGGTGGCGGTCAAGCGCGGCTATCCCGCGGGCACCTTCCCGGGCTGGGACATCGTCTGGCGCTCGCTCGCCGCGGCGCTGCCGGGCCTGTTCATCGTGGTGCTGATCCTGGGCGGCATCCTCTCGGGCGTTTTCACCGCGACCGAGTCGGCCGCCGTGGCGGTGCTCTATGCGCTGGCGCTCACGATCTTCGTCTACCGCACGCTGAAGTGGGAGCACTTCATCAAGGCGGCCTCGAAGGCGGTGCGCACCACCGGCGTGATCCTGCTGCTGATCGGCATCTCGAGCACCTTCGGCTACCTGATCAGCCTCTACGGCGTGGCCGAGCTCACGGGCCAGATGCTGTCGCAGGTCACGACCACGCCGTGGATGATCTTCCTGCTGATCAACATCATCCTGTTCGTGCTCGGCACCTTCCTCGACATGGCGGCCACCATCCTGCTGTGCACGCCGATCTTCCTGCCGATCGCGCAGCACTACGGCATGAGCTCGGTGCAGTTCGGCGTGGTGATGCTGATCAACTGCGCGCTCGGCCTCAACACCCCGCCCGTGGGCACCACCCAGTTCGTGGGCTGCGCGATCGGCGGCGTGTCGGTGGGCCAGGTGATGCGCACCATCTGGCCGTTCTACGGCGCGCTGATCTTCGCGCTCGGTGTCGTGACCTTCGTGCCGGCCTTCTCGACCTGGCTGCCCAGCATGTTCATGGTCGTGCGCTGATGACCGAGCCCGTGCGTCCGCCGCTGTACATCCGCATCCATCCGGCGGACAACGTCGCCATCGTCGCCAACGACGGCGGCCTGAAGGCCGGCGCGGTGTTCGCCGACGGCCTCGCGCTGGTGGACAACGTGCCGCAGGGCCACAAGGTGGCGCTGGCCGACCTCGCCGAGGGCGATGCGATCCGGCGCTACGACGTGGTGATCGGCTATGCGCAGAAGGCGCTGCCGCGCGGCAGTTGGGTGCACGAGCGCGTGATGCGCATGCCGACCGCGCCCGAGCTCGACGGCCTGCCGATCGCCACCGTCAAGCCGCCGCCGATGGCGCCGCTCGAGGGCTTCAGCTTCGAGGGCTACCGCAATGCCGACGGCTCGGTGGGCACGCGCAACATCCTCGCGATCACGCAGACGGTGCAGTGCGTGGCCGGCGTCACCGAATTCGCGCTGCAGCGCATCAAGCGCGAGCTGCTGCCCAAGTACCCGAACGTCGACGACGTGGTCGCGCTCGCGCACGGCTACGGCTGCGGCGTGGCGATCGACGCGCCCGACGCGATCGTGCCGATCCGCACCCTGCGCAACATCAGCCTCAATCCGAACTT
Source organism: Variovorax sp. GW821-FHT09B05 (assembly GCF_059418265.1). NCBI lineage: Bacteria > Pseudomonadati > Pseudomonadota > Betaproteobacteria > Burkholderiales > Comamonadaceae > Variovorax > Variovorax sp. GW821-FHT09B05. Next base: position 306,134 of record NZ_JBWKPN010000006.1, on the reverse strand, counting down.
CGGCGGCGAGGTGATGGTGGTGAGCCTGGGCTGCGAGAAGCTGCAGCCCGAGCGCCTGCTGCCGCCTGGCAGCATCCCGATCGCCGATGGCCGCGATGCGGACCTCGACGTGGTCTGCCTGCAGGACGACGAACACGTGGGCTTCATGTCGATGATCGACTCGGTCATGCGGCAGGCCGAGCAGCACCTCGCGCGGCTGAACGCGCGCCGGCGCGAGACCGTGCCCGCGAGCGAGCTCGTGGTGGGCGTGCAGTGCGGCGGCAGCGACGCCTTCTCGGGCGTCACCGCCAACCCGGCCGTGGGCTTCTGCACCGACCTGCTGGTGCGCGCGGGCGCCACCGTGATGTTCTCCGAGACCACCGAGGTGCGCGACGGCATCGACCAGCTCACCGCGCGCGCCAGCACGCCCGCGGTGGCCGAGGCCATGATCCGCGAGATGGCCTGGTACGACGACTACCTGCGCAAGGGCCGCGTCGACCGCAGCGCCAACACCACGCCCGGCAACAAGAAGGGCGGCCTGTCGAACATCGTCGAGAAGGCGATGGGTTCGATCGTGAAGTCGGGCTCGGCGCCGATCTCGGGCGTGCTCGCGCCCGGCGAGAAGGCCACGCACAAGGGCCTGATCTACACCGCCACGCCGGCCAGCGACTTCATCTGCGGCACCTTGCAGCTCGCGGCCGGCATCAACCTGCACGTGTTCACCACGGGCCGCGGCACGCCCTACGGGCTGGCCGAGGTGCCAGTCATCAAGGTCGCCACGCGCAGCGACCTCGCGCGCCGCTGGCACGACCTGATGGACGTGAACGCGGGCCGCATCGCCGATGGCGACGCCACGATCGAGGAGGTGGGCTGGGAGCTGTTCCGCCTGATGCTCGACGTCGCCAGCGGCCGGAAGAAAACCTGGGCCGAGCACTGGCAGCTGCACAACGCGCTGGTGCTCTTCAACCCGGCTCCCGTGACCTGAAAAAAAAGAGGCAGGCGCGGGTATTCCGGACGACCCGGCAAAGGGGGCCGGGCGTCCTTCTTTCAACCGAGAGAGGAGACCGAGGATGCAAAGAACCCGTTTGGTGGCGAGCATGATCGCAGGCGCCGCCCTGCTGGCCGCGTGTGGCGGCGGCGGTGGTGGTGGCGCGAGCTTCGTGCCGCTGCCGTCCGCGGCGAACAACCCGCCGCCCGAAACACCCGTGCCGCCCGAGGTGCAGGCAGCCCAGCCGAAGCTGTCGAACACGCCGATGGACGAGATCGTGAGCAGCCACCTGCTGCCCACCATCGAGCGCCTGTTCGCGCAGGTGCGCACGCAGAAGCTCGACACCGTGCTGCTGGGGCAGAAGGTGTTCGCGCCCGGCAGCAAGGACAAGTTCCTGCCCGGCAAGGTGGCGATCGGCTTTTCGTACATCCTGCTGAACACGCCCAGCTCCGACCCCAAGTACCGCGAGTACATCGACGGCTACCGCGAGATCGCCGACGCGACCATCGACGTGACCAACGACAGCTGGGGCATCTACTACTACATGTCGGCGCTGTGGAAGCTCAAGAAGGCCGGGCTGCTCGAGGGCAGTGGCGCCGCGATCTCGCCGGCCACGCTCGACAAGCTCAAGACCAAGCTCAACTGGACCGCCTTCGTCAACCCGGCCGACTATTCGCTGATCGGGCTGCCGACCAACTACTACGGCGTGGCCTTCAGCATCGCGCGCCTGCGCCACCTCATGGGCTGGGAAGGTCCCGAGGCCAGCGAGGCGCTGCTGCAGAAGATGATCAACCACTACAAGACCTTCTCGGCCTTCGGCTTCTCCGACGAGACCGACGGCAGCGGCCGCTTCGACCGCTACAGCGTGCTGCTGATCGGCGAGATCATGCAGCGGCTGATCGAGACCGGCATGACGGTGTCGACCGAGGACGAGGCCTCGCTCAAGGGCTGGCTGCGCCAGTCGGTGGACGTGATCAAGGTGCGGCTGAACCCGGCCGGCAACGGCGTGGACTACGGCCGCAGCCTCGCGGGCTATGCCGACACGGCCTTCGCCGAGGTGCTGTCGGCGGCCGAGCACATGAACGTGCTGAACGAGGAGGAGAAGCAGATCGCCTATGCCTTCGCCACGCGCGTCACGGCCAAGTACGTGGAGTTCTGGTACGACGCCGAGCTCGGCTCGCTCAACATGTGGCAGAAGGGCCGGCGCGTCGACAGCTACCGCGGCATCGACCGCGTGCTCGGCGAGAACCTGAGCCTGTCGCACCAGCTGATCTACACCAACAACCTCTGGAAGTCGGCCGGCTACGCGCAGAAGGCGCCGGTGTCGACGCAGACCTTCCTGGCCTACCTCGACAAGCAGCCGCGCGCCACGCTCACGAAGTTCGCGGGCTTCGACGGCGGTGCCTCGACCTACGACCGCGGCCTGGTGACCTACCGCGACGGCCTGCGCGTGATCAGCCTGCCGGTGGTCAACGGTGCGAAGACCTACCACCACACCAACCCCTACTTCGCGATCCCCCACTCCTACAACATGCTCTCGGGCGTGGCCGACACGCAGTGGCCGCAGCTGCAGCCGCGCTTTACCGTGGCTGCGGGTTCGCAGCCGCTGATTCCCGCGGCCTACCAGAAGAACCTGAAGATCGCCGAGGCCGGCCAGGTGCTCACGGTGAGCTACGACCAGGATGCGATGGACCGCGCCACCTCGGGCAACGACCCGATCAAGGACACGCGCATCACCTCGCGCACGCGCTACACCTTCGAGCCCGGCCGGATCACGCGCGTCGACACCTACACGCCCGCGGCCGCGCTCGACATCGCGAAGCTCGAGCTCGAGTTCGGCAGCTACTCCGACGGTGCCAGCGCGCTCGGCGGCAACCGCTTCGCCTTCGCGAACGGCGACGTGCAGGGCTTCGAGGTCGAGGGCCTGCAGGACTGCGCGGCGGTCGACGTGCGCGAGAACGTCGACTACAACACGCCGACCGGCGCGCTGAAGACCAGCATCCGCTGCAGCACGCCGGCCTTCAGCCTGGCCGCGCCGCTCACGATCAAGTGGGTGCTCGAGTACCGCTCGCCGAGCGTGGCGGGCATCGCACCCAAGTGACCCACCGCCCGGCCGCCGCGAGACGGCCGGGCTTTTTTTTCTCCAACGACGACAAGCCCCATGGAAGACCTCAGGAACAAGACCGCCCTCGTGACCGGCGCCAGCACCGGCATCGGTGCCGCGGTGGCCATCGCCTTCGCCGCGCGCGGCATGCGCGTGGCGGTGCACTACAACAGTTCGGCCGACGCCGCGAACCAGGTGGTCGAGACCATCCGCGCCGCCGGCGGCAGCGCCTTCGCGGTGCAGGCCGACGTGCGCGACACGGCCGCGATCCGCGACTGCGTGCAGCGCACCGCCGGCGAGTTCGGCCGCATCGACGTGCTGGTGAACAACGCCGGCAGCCTGGTCAAGCGGGTGCCGATCGCCGAGTTCGACGACGCGCTGTTCGACGAGGTGCTGCATGTCAACGCGCGCTCGGTGCTCGCCTTCTGCCGCGAGACGGTGCCGCTGATGCGCCAGCAGGGCGGCGGCAACATCATCAACGTGACCTCGGTCGCGGCGCGCACCGGCGGCGGCCCCGCCGCCTACCTCTACGCGGGCGCCAAGGGCTTCGTGAGCACGGCCACCCACGGGCTGGCCAAGGAACTGGTGGGCGACCGCATCCGCGTCAACGCGGTGGCGCCCGGCGTGATCCAGACGCCGTTCCAGGACCGCTTCTCCACCCCCGCGATGCTCGAGAACTTCAAGGCCGGCATCCCGATGGGACGCCTCGGCGAGCCCGAAGAGTGCGTGGGCGCCTTTCTCTTCCTCGCCTCCGAACAGCTCTCGGGCTATGTCACGGGGCAGGTCATCGAGGTGAACGGCGGGCAGTACATGCCCTGAGTTTTTTGAGACAACAACCACTGGAGACAACATGAACAGAAACGACTTCCTCCGCGGCCTCGCCGCCCTCTCGGCGACGGCCGCGCTCTCGCTGGGCCTGGCCGCCACGGCCTCGGCGCAGGCCAGCGACTATCCGAACCGCACCATCGAGCTGCTGGTGCCCTACCAGCCCGGCGGCGGCACCGACGGCCTGGCGCGCGCCTTCGCGGACGCGAGCCGCAAGCACATCTCGCAGCCCATCGTGATCGTCAACCGCCCCGGCGCGGGCGGCGCCATCGGCTGGACCGAGGTGATCAATTCCAAGCCCGACGGCTACAAGCTCGCGGTGCTCACGGTCGAGCTGCTCACGCTGCCGCACCTGGGCCTGGCGAAGTTCAACTACGACGACTTCCAGCCGATCGCGCAGCTCAATGCCGACCCGGCCGCGATCACGGTGAAGGCCGACTCGCCCTGGAACACGATCGAGGACTTCCTCGCGGCCGCGAAGAAGGACCCGGGCAAGGTGAACGTCGGCAACTCGGGCAATGGCTCGATCTGGCACCTGGCGGCAGCCGCGCTCGAGGACAAGACCGGCACGAAGTTCGGCCACATCCCGTTCCAGGGCGCCGCGCCCGCGGTGCTCGCGCTGCTCGGCGGCCACATCGACGCCGTGGCCGTGAGCCCGGCCGAGGTGACGACCCACGTGCAGGGCGGCAAGCTCAAGGTGCTGATGGTGATGGCCGACCAGCGCGTGAAGGGTTTCGAGAAGGTGCCGACCGCGAAGGAGCGCGGCATCGACCTCACGATCGGCACTTGGCGCGGTCTGGGCGCGCCGAAGAACACGCCGCCCGAGGTGATGGCGCGGCTGCGCGAGATCACGGCCAAGACCGCGGCCGAGCCGCTGATGCACGAGGTGATGGACAAGCAGAACCTCGGCTACGTCTACACCGACGGCGCGGCCTTCAAGGAGACGCTGGCCAAGGACAACGCCTATTTCAAGGCGTTGATCACCAAGCTCAACATCAAGCCATGAGCTTCGCGACGCATCTCGCGCGGCGCGTCGCGGCGGCCGCGCTGCTGTCGGCGGCCGCGTGGCAGGCCCAGGCCGCGACCTGGGTCTACGTGGCGAACGCCGACAGCCAGGAGATCTCGGTGCTCACGCTCGACCGCGACAAGGGCACGCTGGCGCCGGTGCAGACGCTCGCCGTCGGCGGCACGGTGATGCCGATGGCGGTGAGCCACGACAAGCGCCTGCTCTACGCAGCGCTGCGCTCGCAGCCGTTCCGCGTGGCCACGCTGGCGATCGACGCCGCCACCGGCCGGCTGCAGAAGCTCGGCGAGGCGCCGCTGGCCGACAGCATGGCCAACATCGATCTCGACGCCAGCGGCCGCTGGCTGTTCGCGGCCTCCTACCAGGGCGGCAAGATCTCGGTCAACGCGATCGGCAAGGACGGCACGGTGGGCGCGATCCAGCAGCTGGTGCAGACCGCGCCGAACGCGCACGCGATCCATGCCGACGCCAACAACCGCTTCGTGCTCGCGACCAGCCTGGGCGGCGACAACCTCTCGGCCTGGCGCTTCGATGCCGAGCGGGGCCTGCTCTCGCCGAACGACCCGCCGCTCACGCGCACCGCGGCGCAGGCCGGGCCGCGCCACTTCGTTTGGGACAAGGCGCAGCGCCACCTGTACCTGCTCGACGAGCTCGATGCGGCGCTGCACGTGTACGCCTGGGATGCCGAGCGCGGCACGCTGAAGCTCGAGCAGAGCACGACGACGCTGCCCGCGGGTTTCGCCGGCAAGCCATGGGCCGCCGACCTGCACCTCACGCCCGACGGCCGCCATCTCTACGCCTCGGAGCGCACCTCGAGCACGCTGTCGGCGTTCCGGGTCGATGCGGCCAGCGGCCGGCTGCAGCCGCTGGGCCAGACGCCGACCGAGAAGACGCCGCGCGGCTTCGCGATCGACGCGAGCGGACGCTACCTGATCGCGGCCGGGCAGGAATCGCACGGCCTGACCTTGCACACCATCGATCCCGCGACCGGCGCGCTCGGCACCGCGCAGCGGCTCGCGGTGGGCAAGAACCCGAACTGGATCGAGATCGTCGATCTGCCCTGACCTTCGCCACGACTTCGCCACAACCATAAGGAGACATCGCCATGCAACGCCGCACCCTGATCCGCAGCGCCTTCGCCACGCCGCTGCTCGCCGCCCTGCCCCACGCCTTCGCCCAGGGCAACTGGCCGACGGGCAAGGCCATCACCTACCTCGTGCCCTTCCCGGCCGGCGGCACCACCGACGTGCTGGGCCGGCTGATCGGCCAGAAGCTCGGCCCGGTGCTCAACACCAGCGTCATCATCGACAACAAGGGCGGCGCCGGCGGCAGCGTGGGCTCGGAGATCGGCGCGCGCGCCGCGCCCGACGGCTACACGCTGGTGGGCGGCACCATCAGCTCGCATGCGATCAACGTGAGCCTCTATCCGAAGCTCGGCTACGACCCGCAGAAGTCCTTCGCGCCGGTCACGCTGATCGGCACCAACCCGGTGGTGCTGGTGGTGAACCAGGCGAGCCCGCACAAGACGCTCAAGGACGTGCTCGAAGCGAGCAAGGCCAAGGCGGGCGGGCTCTCGTCGGCCTCGGCCGGCACCGGCACCTCGCAGCACCTGGCGCTGGAACTGCTGGCCTACAAGTCGGGCGTGAAGTTCACGCACATCCCCTACAAGGGCAGCGGCCCGGCGATCCAGGACGTGATCGGCGGCCAGGTCGACATGATGTTCGACACCACGGTGGTGGCCGGCCCGCACATCCAGAGCGGCAAGCTGCGCGCGATCGCCGTCACCTCGGCGAAGCGGCTGGCCTCGATGCCCGACGTACCGACGGTGGCCGAGTCGGGCATCGCGGGACTGCAGGACTTCGAGGTGGTGTCGTGGCAGGCGATCTTCATGCCCGCGGGCACGCCCGCGCCGGTGGTGCAGCGGCTGCACACGGAGATCCGCACCATCCTCGCGACCCCGGAGATGCAGGACAAGCTCAAGGGCTTCGGCATGGAGCCCACCGACCTGGGCACGGCGCAGATCGCGGCCTTCCAGAAGGCCGAGGTCGAGAAATGGGCGCAGGTGATCAAGGCGGCGGGGATCAAGGCCGAGTAGCGGAAAAACGCCCAGCGGCCGCGCGGCCGGGAAATTCCGCGCAATTCGCCCCCGCGAAATCCCGAGGGAAGTTTCCTACGCCCCGGGCCGGGCCCGCTTTATAGAATGCCCCTCCCATCCAAGAACCAAGCTCCGCACGTGTCTGATCGCTCCGCTGTCCTGCCCCAATACCTGTTCCCCAAGCAGGCACTGACCAATTTCGCCGGCTGGGTCGCGGGCAAGGAGCGGGGAGCGGTCACCACCTGGATCATCCGGCGCTTCGTCGACAAATACGGCGTCGACATGAACGAGGCGCTCGAGCCCGATATCGCGCACTACAAGAGCTTCAACCAGTTCTTCACGCGCGAGCTCAAGCCCGGCGTGCGCCCGCTCGCCGACGCCGACCTGATCTGTCCCGTCGATGGTGCGATCAGCCAGTTCGGTGCGATCGAGGGCGACCAGATCTTCCAGGCCAAGGGCCACAACTACAGCACCACGGCCCTGGTCGGCGGCGACGCGGCGCTCGCGGCGCAGTTCGCGCACGGCAGCTTCGCCACGCTGTACCTGAGCCCGCGCGACTACCACCGCATCCACATGCCCTGCGACGGGCGGCTGCTGCGCATGATCCACGTGCCGGGCGAGCTGTTTTCGGTCAACCCGACCACCGCGCGCGGCGTGCCGGGCCTGTTCGCGCGCAACGAGCGCGTGGTCTGCGTCTTCGAATCGGCCCACGGCCCCTTCGTGCTGGTGCTGGTCGGCGCCACCATCGTCGGCAGCATGGCGACCGTGTGGCACGGCGTGGTCAACCCGCCGCGCGGGGGCGAGCTGCGCGAATGGCGCTACGACGACCGTCGGATCGAACTGCGCAAGGGCGAGGAGATGGGCCGTTTCTTGCTGGGTTCGACCGTCGTCATGCTATTCCCCGCACCCGCGGTGGCCTTCAATTCCGAATGGGCGCCCACGCGCCCCATCCGGCTGGGCGAAGCCATGGCGAATTTTTCAAAGATGTGACGCTTTGTCTCTGGAGCCGCATGCAGCGTACGCCCACAGCTATAAAACTAGTAGCATCGTAATCATTTGAGCTATAGTCCCCGGCCGGAGCGAAGGCCGGACAGCGGTCCGCCAACCATCAAAAAAGAGCGAGGCCGAGGCACTGCCCACGGGCCGGCCTCCCGCGCAGCACAGATCGCAGAGGAGATGATGACGATGAGTTCCAAGGAAAACGCAGCCATCAGCCAGTTGCTCGCGCTGCTCGAGGCCCGCTATGCGCTGCGTGTGCTCTGGGCCCTGCGCGACGGCCATGCCCAGACCTTCCGGCTGCTGCAGGACAGCGTCGGCGGCATCACTCCCAACACCCTCAACACCCGGATCAAGGAACTGCGCGAAGCCGGCGTGGTGAGCCACGGCGGTGACGGCTACAGCCTCACGCTCAGCGGCCAGGACCTGCTCAAGCGGCTGTCCGACCTGCAGGCCTTCGCGAGCAAGTGGCAGCTCGGCCAGGCCAAGAAGGCGGCGGCGCAACCGGCCGCCGCGGTGCCGCCTGCGGCATCCGCCTCGGCGCCATCGGTCGCGCCCGCGCCGCAGCCGGCCTCGCCACCGCTGCCTGCGCCCGCCTCGCCGCCGCCCTCCCCGCCTTCCTCGCCGATCCCTCCGCCGATCTCGGACTGAACCCGGCGGCGCCCCGTCCGGCAAACGCCGTCCGCCGGCCTCGGTAAACTCCGCGCCTTCGATCCCCGGATCGATGCCCTTCTTTCATCTCGCGAACATACCGACGCAAGGAGCGTTCACCATGCCCACCACCCCCTCCGGCCTGCAATACGAAGACACCGTCGTCGGCGACGGCGCGGAAGCCAAGCCCGGCCACCACGTGCACGTGCACTACACCGGCTGGCTCTACAACGACGGCGTGCAGGGCGCCAAGTTCGACTCGAGCCGCGACCGCAACGACCCGTTCGCGTTCTCGCTCGGCGCCGGCCAGGTCATCAAGGGCTGGGACGAAGGCGTGGCCGGCATGAAGATCGGCGGCCAGCGCACGCTGATCATCCCGGCCTCGCTGGGCTACGGTGCCCGCGGCGCCGGCGGCGTGATCCCGCCGAACGCCACCCTGAAGTTCGACGTCGAGCTGCTCGACACCCACTGATCGAGCGCGGGCCCTCGGCTCGAAGGCCCTGCGAAGGGCCTTTTTCATCGCCGGGCCGCCCCAAGATGGAAAACGCCCCCCATGGGGGCAGCGACCTCACGGAGTGAGGGAGCTCGGGAGCCATCTTTCATGCCCGTGCGGCCTTTTCGGCCGCATTTTTTCGCTTGAAAAGCCTCCGGAGGGCCCCAACTGGCCCGCAATCGTTTGTTTCCAGCCCATCGATCAATCCGCTTCAAAAGATGTCCGATCCGCAACAATCCGCCCCGAATTCGCAAACCCTGCACGGCGAACCCAGCCCTGAAGAGCTGGAGGCCGCGCAAGCCGCCAACGAGGCGGACGCGCTGGCCGCGGCCCAGGGCGAGCTCGCCGCCCTGCAGGCCAAGAACGCCGAACTGGCCGACCAGTACCTGCGCGCGCAGGCCGACGTGCAGAACGCCCGCCGCCGCGCCGACGACGAGATTTCCAAGGCCCGCAAGTTCGCGGTCGAAGCCTTCGCCGAGAGCCTGCTGCCGGTGACCGACAGCCTCGAGGCCGGTCTCGCCATCAAGGACGCCACCCCCGAGCAGATCCGCGAAGGCGCCGAAGCCACGCTGCGCCAGCTCAAGAGCGCGCTCGAGCGCAACAAGGTGATCGAGATCGCGCCGGCTCCCGGCAGCAAGTTCGATCCGCACCAGCACCAGGCGATCTCGGTGGTGCCCGCCGACCAGGAACCGAACACCGTGGTGGGCGTGCTGCAGAAGGGCTACACCATCGCCGAGCGCGTGCTGCGCCCCGCGCTGGTCACCGTCAGCGCCCCGAAGTAAGCCGCTGCGCCCTTCTCCCCGTCCACACGAATTCCACAGGAAAACCCCGTCTCTTCCCTTGAATAGACCCGGGTTATCCACAAGTTCATAACAACATATTTTTCAGGTTTCAGGAGTACAGAACATGGCAAAGATCATCGGCATCGACCTCGGCACCACCAACTCGTGCGTGTCGATCATGGAAGGCAACACCACGCGCGTGATCGAGAACTCGGAAGGCGCGCGCACCACGCCTTCGATCGTCGCGTACCAGGAAGACGGTGAAGTGCTGGTCGGTGCCTCGGCCAAGCGCCAGGCCGTCACCAACCCCAAGAACACGCTGTACGCGATCAAGCGCCTGATCGGCCGCAAGTTCGAGGAAAAGGAAGTGCAGAAGGACATCGACCTGATGCCCTACACCATCGCCAAGGCCGACAACGGCGACGCATGGGTGGAAGTGCGCGGCAAGAAGATGGCGCCGCAGCAGGTCAGCGCCGACATCCTGCGCAAGATGAAGAAGACCGCCGAAGACTACCTCGGCGAAGCCGTGACCGAAGCCGTGATCACGGTGCCGGCTTACTTCAACGACGCCCAGCGCCAGGCCACCAAGGACGCCGGCCGCATCGCGGGCCTCGACGTCAAGCGCATCATCAACGAACCCACCGCCGCGGCGCTGGCCTTCGGCCTCGACAAGCAGGACAAGGGCGACCGCAAGATCGCCGTGTACGACCTCGGCGGCGGCACCTTCGACGTCTCGATCATCGAGATCGCCGACGTGGACGGCGAGAAGCAGTTCGAAGTGCTGTCGACCAACGGCGACACCTTCCTCGGCGGCGAGGACTTCGACCAGCGCATCATCGACTACATCATCGGCGAGTTCAAAAAGGAACAGGGCGTCGACCTCAGCAAGGACGTGCTCGCGCTGCAGCGCCTGAAGGAAGCGGCCGAGAAGGCCAAGATCGAGCTGTCGAACAGCGCCCAGACCGACGTCAACCTGCCCTACATCACGGCCGATGCCACCGGTCCGAAGCACCTGAACATCAAGCTCACGCGCGCCAAGCTCGAGAGCCTGGTCGACGAGCTGATCGAGCGCACCATCGCGCCCTGCCGCCTGGCCATCAAGGATGCCGGCATCAGCGTGAGCGACATCAACGACGTGATCCTGGTCGGCGGCATGACCCGCATGCCCAAGGTGCAGGACAAGGTCAAGGCCTTCTTCGGCAAGGACCCGCGCAAGGACGTGAACCCCGACGAGGCCGTGGCCGTCGGCGCCGCCATCCAGGGCCAGGTGCTCTCGGGCGACCGCAAGGACGTGCTGCTGCTCGACGTGACCCCGCTGTCGCTGGGCATCGAGACCATGGGTGGCGTGATGACCAAGATGATCACGAAGAACACCACGATCCCGACCAAGTTCGCGCAGACCTTCTCGACCGCCGAGGACAACCAGCCGGCCGTGACGATCAAGGTGTTCCAGGGCGAACGCGAAGTGGCCGCGGGCAACAAGCTGCTCGGCGAGTTCAACCTCGAGGGCATCCCGCCGGCATCGCGCGGCACGCCGCAGATCGAGGTGAGCTTCGACATCGACGCCAACGGCATCCTGCACGTCGGCGCCAAGGACAAGGGCACCGGCAAGGAAAACAAGATCACCATCAAGGCGAACTCGGGCCTGTCGGAGGACGAGATCCAGAACATGGTGAAGGACGCCGAGCTCAACGCGGCCGAAGACAAGAAGAAGGTCGAGCTGGTGCAGGCCCGCAACCAGGGCGAGGCCATGGTCCACAGCGTGCGCAAGTCGCTGGGCGAGCACGGCGACAGCCTGGACGCCGGCGAGAAGGAAAAGATCGAGACCGCGATCAAGGAACTCGAGGACGTGGTCAAGGGCGAAGACAAGGCCGCGATCGAAGAGAAGACCAACACGCTGATGACCGCGAGCCAGAAGCTCGGCGAGAAGATGTACGCCGACGCGCAGGCCGCGGCCGGTGCCGCCGGCGGCCCGGGTGCCTCGGCTGGCGCGGAAGCTGCGAGCAGCGCCCCGGCCGACGACAACGTGGTCGATGCCGAGGTCAAGGAAGTCAAGAAGAAGGACTGAGCGTCCGCTCGGTCGAACGGGGCTGGAACACCTGAAAGGGTGCTCCAGCCTTTCTCGCTTCGATCGATCCCCGTTCCCGAAGAGACCTGAAGACCGCCCCGCCGCCCGATCGAACCTGCCATGGCCACCAAACGCGACTACTACGAAACCCTCGGCGTTCCCAAGAACGCGAGCGACGACGAAATCAAGAAGGCTTATCGCAAGCTCGCGATGAAGCACCACCCGGACCGCAACCACGGCGACACCAGCAAGGACGCCGAGGCCAAGTTCAAGGAGGTGAAGGAAGCCTATGAAATGCTGTCGGACGGCCAGAAACGCGCGGCCTACGACCAGTACGGCCACGCCGGCGTCGATCCCAACATGCGCGGCGGCCCGGGCGCGGAAGGCTTCGGCGGCTTCGCGGAAGCCTTCGGCGACATCTTCGGCGACGTGTTCGGCGGCGGTGGCCGCGGCCGTGCCGGCGGTGGCCGCCAGGTGTTCCGCGGCAGCGACCTGAGCTACGCGATGGAGATCACGCTCGAGGAAGCGGCCGAGGGCAAGGAAGCCCAGATCCGCATTCCGAGCTGGGACGACTGCGGCACCTGCAAGGGCACCGGCGCCAAGCCGGGCACCAAGCCGATCACCTGCACCACCTGCCACGGCGCGGGCGCGGTGCAGATGCGCCAGGGCTTCTTCAGCGTGCAGCAGACCTGCCCGACCTGCCACGGCAGCGGCAAGATCATTCCCGAGCCCTGCGCGACCTGCCACGGCCAGGGCAAGATCAAGAACAACAAGACGCTGGAAGTGAAGATCCCGGCCGGCATCGACGACGGCATGCGCATCCGCAGCACCGGCAACGGCGAACCCGGCACCAACGGCGGGCCGCCCGGCGACCTCTACATCGAGATCCGGCTCAAGAAGCACGAGCTGTTCGAGCGCGACGGCGACGACCTGCACTGCGTGGTGCCGGTCAGCGTCACCACCGCGGCGCTCGGCGGCGAGATCAACGTGCCCACGCTCAAGGGCAACGCGGCCATCGACATTCCCGACGGCACGCAGAGCGGCAAGCAGTTCCGCCTGCGCGGCAAGGGCATCAAGGGCGTGCGCTCGAGCTACCCGGGCGACCTGTACTGCCACGTGCGCGTCGAGACGCCGGTCAAGCTCACCGAGCACCAGCGCAAGCTGCTGAAGGAACTCGACGAGTCGCTCAAGAAGGGCGGCGAGAAGCACAGCCCCACCGACAAGGGCTGGTTCGACAAGGCCAAGGAATTCTTCAGCTGAGGGCGCGCGGCGCGCGTTCCGATCCATGGCCCTGTTCGACGAACTCGCGGCCTGGCGCGGCGCCACCGCGGCGCAGCGTGAAGCCGCCGCGCGCGACCTCGCGCTACGCCTGCCCACGGGCTTCGCCTTCGACGGCATCCGGCGCTTCGCGCTCGGCGGCGTCGCGCACGAGGTGGCGCAGTACACGGCCGGCTACGCCCTCTTCTCCCTGATTCCGGGTGGACCGGCCACGCTGGGCTTCGATGTCGGCGGCTGGCGGCCCACGCCCGCGATGCACGAGAGCTGGCAGGGCATGGCGGAGGAATACGGCCTCGAGGAAAGCCTGGCCGACTACGTGGCCGCGCGCAGCACCCGTGTGCGCGAGGTGGCGCTGCCGCCGCTGCTGGCCGAGACGCGCCATGCCGAGGTCGGCTGGCAGCCCATCGATCCCGCGAGTGAGAAGGTACGGGCGCTGCTCGCCGAGCACCCGCGCGGCGTGATCGAGCATGCGGACATCGTGACCCGGGTCGAGGTCGCGCCCGATGGCCGCGTCAGCGCCTGGCAAGCCGACGAGGAGGCGCTCGGCCATGCGCTCATCGCCGACGGCTTCGCCGCGCAGGGCTTGCGCCTGCCGAGCCCCGACGAATGGGAGCACCTGTGCGCGGCCGGCGCGCGCGGCTTCTTCCGCTGGGGTGACGAGGCGCCGATGGACCGCTACCCCACCGACATCAGCCCCGAGGAAGCCGAATGGCGCCGCCAATGGGTGCGGGCCGCGGGCCAGCTCGAGAAACCGGCGGCGGGCTTCGCCAGCGACTGGGAATTCCACCGCCTGCCCAACGCCTGGGGCCTGCAGATCGCGGCCGACCCCTACAAGTACGAGCTGACCGCGCAACGCGGCCTCACCCGCGGCGGCGATGGCGGCTGCGCCATCTGCGGCGGCGCCGGTTTTCTCTCGGGCTGGCTGCCGCTCGCGAGCGCCTGGCACGACCCCGACTTCTGCGAGCACGCGCCCGGCGAGGAGATTTCGCTGGGCTACACCGTGGCGCGCCGCGTCCTGCCGCTGGCCTGAGCCTCGTAACCCTTTGGTTTGCGGCCGCGCACGCAAACGGTGCTCCTCGAACGCCTTCGGTGCCACGCACCACAACGGCGCCTTCTCCCGCTTCCCTCCGACTCGCAACTGGCGCGCTTTCCCACGCCGCGGCGCGCGCGCCGCTCATCAAAAGATGGCGCGTAGATTGCTTTTAGATATTTTTTGAATGTGCAATAAACCCAAACGGGAGCTGCCGCGTTATTGAAGGACAGCGTTGTTTTTTTGAGTCAGTGGGCTCAATAGGAGGTGCTTGCCGTTAAAACACGCAAAGGACGCATATGTCGATTGCCATAGGTATTTTCACTGGCAAACTGGTTTACCCGAACCCGTTTGCGGAACCTGGGAATTTAGCTGGAATTCGCAAACTCGTGCACGAATTTTTTGTTGAACTTTACTCGTGACTGTGGTTCTGAATTAACAACTATTTCCTGGGTGCACTCTTTGCTTTATGCTGATTGTGCAGATTGTGTTTAAGGGAGTTTTCCAAGGCATGCAGCCCTGGGCGGCCACACCTTTTTCAAAAGATGCGACGCTTTCGGACTGCAGGATTTCGGGCTTTAAAGGCCCGCTGACTTGACGGAGGCGTGACCATGGATGTGATCAGCAACTTTGCAGCGCGTTACGAGCGCACTCGCGAAGAGGTCCTTTCACTGCAGGACTACCTGGAACTCTGCAAACGGGATCCGATGGCCTACGCCACGGCTTCCGAGCGCATGCTCAAGGCCATCGGCGACCCCGAACTGGTCGACACCCGCAACGACTCCCGCCTTTCGCGCATCTTCGCCAACAAGGTCATCAAGATCTACCCGGCGTTCAAGGAGTTCTACGGGATGGAGGAGGCCATCGAGCAGGTGGTGTCCTATTTCCGCCACGCCGCGCAGGGCCTGGAGGAAAAGAAGCAGATCCTCTACCTGCTGGGCCCGGTCGGCGGCGGCAAGAGCTCGATCGCCGAGCGCCTCAAGCAGCTCATGGAGCACGTGCCCTTCTACGCGATCCACGGCTCGCCCGTGAACGAATCGCCGCTGGGCCTGTTCGACGCGGCCGAGGACGGCGAGATCCTCGAGAAGGAATTCAACATCCCGCGCCGCTACCTGCAGCGCATCCTGTCGCCCTGGGCCGTCAAGCGGCTCGAGGAGTACGGCGGCGACATCCGCCAGTTCAAGGTGGTGAAGCGCTACCCGTCGGTGCTGCGCCAGATCGCGGTGGCCAAGACCGAACCGGGCGACGAGAACAACCAGGACATCTCCTCGCTGGTCGGCAAGGTCGACATCCGCAAGCTCGAGACCTATGCCCAGGACGACCCGGACGCCTACGCCTACTCGGGCGGCCTGTGCCTCGCGAACCAGGGCCTGCTCGAGTTCGTGGAAATGTTCAAGGCGCCGATCAAGGTGTTGCACCCGCTCTTGACCGCCACGCAGGAAAGCAACTTCAAGGGCACCGAGGGCTTCGGCGCGATCCCCTTCGACGGCATCGTGCTGGCCCACAGCAACGAGAGCGAGTGGAAGGCCTTCCGCAACAACAAGAACAACGAGGCTTTCCTCGACCGGATCTACATCGTCAAGGTGCCCTACTGCCTGCGGGTGTCCGAGGAGATCAAGATTTACGAGAAGCTGGTGCGCAACTCCTCGCTGGCCCAGGCGCCCTGCGCACCCGGAACCTTGCGCATGATGGCGCAGCTGTCGGTGCTCACGCGGCTCAAGGAACCCGAGAACTCGAGCATCTTCAGCAAGTCGCAGGTCTACGACGGCGACAACCTCAAGGACACCGATCCCAAGGCCAAGTCGATCCAGGAGTACCGCGACTACGCGGGCGTCGACGAGGGCATGAGCGGCGTCTCCACACGCTTCGCCTTCAAGATCATCTCCAAGGTCTTCAACTTCGACAGCTCCGAGGTGGCCGCCAACCCGGTGCACCTGATGTACGTGCTCGAGCAGCAGATCGAGCGCGAGCAGTTCCCGCAGGAGGTCGAGCAGAAGTACATCAGCTACATCAAGGAGCTGCTGGCGCCGCGCTATGCCGAGTTCATCGGCAAGGAGATCCAGACCGCCTACCTCGAGAGCTACAGCGAGTACGGCCAGAACATCTTCGACCGCTACGTGACCTATGCCGACTACTGGATCCAGGACCAGGAGTTCCGCGACGTCGACACCGGCGAGGTCTTCGACCGCGCCTCGCTCAACGGCGAGCTCGAGAAGATCGAGCGGCCGGCCGGCATCGGCAACCCGAAGGACTTCCGCAACGAGATCGTCAACTTCGTGCTGCGCGCGCGAGCCGGCAACAACGGCCGCAACCCGGCATGGACCAGCTACGAGAAGCTGCGCGCGGTGATCGAGAAGAAGATGTTCTCCAACACCGAGGAGCTGCTGCCGGTGATCAGCTTCAACACCAAGAGCAGCGCCGACGAGCAGAAGAAGCACGAGGACTTCGTCACGCGCATGGTCGAGAAGGGCTACACCGCCAAGCAGGTGCGCCTGCTGTGCGAGTGGTACCTGCGCGTGCGCAAGAGCTCGTAGCGCGCACCATCAACGGAGCACGCCAACGCCCATCGTTTTGCAAGGAGCTTTGAAACCATCGTGGCCATCCTGCAGCAGATCATCGACCGCCGGCTCTCGGGCAAGAACAAGTCCATCGGCAACCGCGAGCGCTTTCTCCGGCGCTACCGCGGCCAGATCCAGGAGGCGGTGCGGCGGGCCGTGAGCGGCCGCAACATCCGCGAACTGGAACAGGGCGAGGATGTGACGCTGCCGCGCCACGATGTGTCGGAGCCGGTGTTCGGCCATGCGCGCGGCGGCGACCGCGAGTACGTGCACCCGGGCAACCAGGAGTACGTGCGCGGCGACCGCATCAAGCGCCCCGAGGGCGGCCAGGGCGGCGGCTCGGGCAGCGGAGAGGCCAGCGACAGCGGCGAGGGCAACGACGACTTCGTGTTCCACCTCACGCGCGAGGAGTTCATGCGCGTGTTCTTCGACGATCTCGCGCTGCCGCACCTGATCCGCACGCAGATCGCCGACGTGCCCGAATGGAAGAGCCACCGCGCGGGCTTCACCAGCGACGGCACGCCCAACAACCTGCACGTGGTGCGTTCGATGCGCGGCGCGCTGGCCCGGCGCATCGCGCTCGGCGGCGAACCGCGCAAGGAACTGCGCCGGCTCGAGGCGCACCTGCTGCACCTGAGGGCGCATCCGCAGGCCACGCAGCCCTTCATCCAGAACGAGATCGCCGAGACCGAGGCACGCATCGAGGAACTGCGCCGCACCGCGCGCCACGTGCCCTACATCGATCCGATCGACCTGCGCTACCGCAACCGCGTGAAGACGCCGGTGCCCAGCGCCAAGGCCGTGATGTTCTGCCTGATGGACGTCTCGGGCTCGATGGACGAGGCGCGCAAGGACATGGCCAAGCGCTTCTTCATGCTTCTGTACATGTTCCTCACGCGGCACTACGAGACCATCGACCTGGTGTTCCTGCGCCATCACACGCAGGCGCAGGAGGTCAGCGAGGACGAGTTCTTCCACGCCACCGAGACCGGCGGCACCGTGGTGTCGAGCGCGCTGGTGCTGATGGACGAGATCGTGCGCGCGCGCTACCCCAGCGGCGAATGGAACATCTACGGCGCGCAGGCCAGCGACGGCGACAACTGGCACCAGGACAGCGGGCGCTGCCGCCAGCTGCTCGAGGAGAACATCCTGCCGAAGGTGCGCTACTACGCCTATGTGCAGGTGGCCGAGACCGAGCAGAACCTGTGGCAGGAATACGCGCAGCTCGAGGGCATCGAGCCCAACTTCGCGATGCGCAAGGTGTCCGAGGCCAGCGACATCTACCCCGTGTTCCGCGACCTGTTCAAGAAGGAAGGAGCCAGCGCATGACCCCCGCCGACCGCCCTCCTTCGGCACCTCCGCTGCCGACCGCCGCCACCATCCCGCAAGGCAAGCTCGAGCGCTTGCCCAGCCCCTCGGACTGGACCTTCGACCTGATCGAGCGCTACCACACCGAGATCGCGCGCACCGCGCGCGGCTACGGCCTCGACGTCTACCCGAACCAGCTCGAGATCATCACGGCCGAACAGATGATGGATGCCTACGCCAGCGTGGGCATGCCGATGATCTACAGGCACTGGTCGTACGGCAAGCAGTTCATCGCCACCGAGAAGAACTACCGCCGCGGCCACATGGGGCTGGCCTACGAGATCGTGATCAACTCCGATCCCTGCATCGCCTACCTGATGGAGGAGAACACCATGGCCATGCAGGCCCTGGTGATCGCGCACGCGGCCTACGGCCACAACAGCTTCTTCAAGGGCAACTACCTGTTCCGGATGTGGACCGATGCGTCCTCGATCATCGACTACCTGGTCTATGCGCGGCACTACATCGCCGAATGCGAGGAGCGCCATGGCGTCGATGAAGTCGAGAAGCTGCTCGACTCCTGCCATGCGCTGATGAACTACGGCGTGGACCGCTATCGCCGGCCGCAGAAGCGCTCGCTGGCGCAGGAGAGCGCCCAGCGCGCCGAGCGCGAGCGCCACATGCAGCAGCAGGTCAACGACCTCTGGCGCACCCTGCCGCGGCGCAGCGAGCAGAACGCCGGCTCGGAATCGGCGCCGCGCTTTCCGCTCGAGCCACAGGAGAACCTGCTCTACTTCATCGAGAAGAACGCCGCGCTGCTCGAACCCTGGCAGCGCGAGGTGGTGCGCATCGTGCGCAAGATCGCGCAGTACTTCTATCCGCAGCGCCAGACCCAGGTCATGAACGAGGGCTGGGCCACCTTCTGGCACTACACGCTGCTCAACACCATGTACGACCGCGGCCAGCTCGACGACGGCTTCATGATGGAGTGGCTGAGTTCGCACACCGGCGTGATCTTCCAGCCGCCCGTGGGCCACCGCGCCTACAGCGGCATCAATCCCTACGCGCTCGGCTTCGCGATGTACACCGAGCTGCGCCGCATCTGCGAGAAGCCCACCGACGAGGACCGGCGCTGGTTCCCCGACTTCGCGGGCAGCGACTGGGTGGCCACGCTCGACTACGCGATGCGCAACTTCAAGGACGAGAGCTTCGTGGGCCAGTTCCTGAGCCCGAAGACCATGCGCGACTTCCGCCTGTTCGCGATCCGCGACCACCAGAGCGAGTCCGAGCTCGAGGTCTCGGCGATCCACGACGACAGCGGCTACCAGGCGTTGCGCGAATCACTGTCGCGCCAGTACGACCTCGGCAGCCGCGAGCCCGACATCCAGGTCTGGAACGTCAACATGCGCGGCGACCGCTCGCTGACGCTGCGCCACACCCAGCGCAACAGCCTGCCGCTGCACGACGATGCCGAGGAGGTGCTCAAGCACGTGGCGCGGCTGTGGGGCTTCGACGTGCACCTCGAGAGCGTCGATGCGCAGGGCCGCATCAGCCGCAGCTGGAAGGCCTCGGCGCCGCGGGCGCTGTACTAGCCGAGGTTCAGGGCACGAGCGCGGCGATCGCCAGCGTGTAGCCCTTCACGCCCAGCCCCACGATGATCCCGCGCGCCGCCGGCGAGATGTACGAGCGGTGGCGGAATTCCTCGCGCGCGTGCACGTTCGAGATGTGCAGCTCGATCAGCGGCACGCTCGCGCCCTTGATGGCGTCGTGCAGCGCGATCGAGGTGTGGGTGTAGGCCCCCGGGTTCATCACCACGCCGAGCATGGTGCCGGCCGCCACCTCGCGGCCCGCTTCCTGGATCCAGTCGACCAGCACGCCTTCGTGGTTGGTCTGGCGGCACTCGATCGCCACGCCGAGCTTTGCGCCCGTTTCATGGCACAGGCGCTCCACGTCGGCCAGCGTGTCGCGGCCGTACTGTTCGGGCTCGCGCGTGCCCAGGAGGTTGAGGTTGGGGCCGTTGAGGACGAGGATTTTCTTCATGATGGATCGGGCTGGCAGCACGCGTCGGACGGGCCGCCATTATGGTCTGGCACCCGCCCTGCCCCGCCGGGCCGCCGACGAGCCGACGTAGTAGTTGTACGAGTCGATGTCGACCACGCAGCGCGCCATCAGGTCGACGAAGGCGCGCAGCTTCTGCCCCATGTAGCGCTGCCGCTGGTAGGCGCAGTAGATGCGCCGCGGCTGCGGCTGCCACTGCGGCAGCACCGGCACCAGCACGCCCTGCGCCAGCTCGGGCCGCACGAAGAAGGCCGGCAGCAGCGCGATGCCCAGGCCGTCGATGCAGAAGGTCTTCATCACCCAATGGTCGTTGGTCTCGAAGGCGGGTTCGGGCCGGTAGGCATGGCGGCCCGACGCGCCCGACACCAGCAGCACCTGCGACGGCCCCGCGGCCTCCTTCATCACGATCGCGCGGTGCGCCGCCAGGTCGTCGGGCGAGCGCGGCGTGCCCTGGCGCTCGAGGTACTGCGGGCTCGCATAGAGGCCATAGTTGAGCTGGCCCAGCAGCTTGGCGACGAGGTTCGGCGCGTCGGGCGGCTCCGAGCACACGTAGCAGTCCACGTCGCCGATGCCCGGCGCGTTCGGCCGGCTCGCCACGTCGAGCTGGCAGCGCACGTTGGGATGCGACTCCAGGAACAGCTTCACCACGTGGCAGACGAAGGAGGTGCCGAACTGGGTGTCCGACAGCAGCGAGAGGCTGCCCGACACGCCGGTGGTGATCTCCTGGATCTCGGTGCGCGCCGTCTCGAGCCGGCCCGTGACCTCGCCGAGCAGGTCCTCGCAGCGCACGAAGAAGGCGCGGCCCGCCTCGGTCGCGGTGATGCGGCGCGAGCTGCGCATCAGCAGCTGCGCGCCCAGCAGTTCCTCCAGCCGCGTGAGCTGCCGGCTCAGCGTGGCCTTCGAAACCCCCGACAGGCTCTCGGCCCGCGTGAGGCTGCCGCTTTGCACGACGAGCACGAAGGCCTGCACCAGCGCCAGGTCGATGCCGGTCACGCGCGCTCCCTGTCGGCGAGGGTCGGCCGTTTCAGAAATGAAAAGTTGCGTCTCGGCATGTGGCTTTCATCGGAGGGCGGGAAACGGTACGGTCTGCGCGGGCGTAGCGAATGCTATGCCATGCCCCGCCGAGACCTCGAGCCTTCGAGCCCTGGAGGCCCGAGCCCCACTCCCCACGACAGGAGAACCCCCGATGCACAGCCCTGCCCGCCGCACCCTGCTTTCCGCCGGCGTTGCCGCCTCCCTGCTGCCGTTGCGCAGCGCCTGGGCCGCCGGCCCGCTCAAGATCGGCTTTGTCTTCCTGGGCCCGGTCGGCGACACGGGCTGGACCTACCAGCACGACCTCGGCCGGCGCGAGCTCGAGAAGAACCTCGGCGCCCAGGTCAGCGTGCGCACCGTGCCCGACACCAACGAAGGCCCGGACTCCGAACGCGTGGCGCGCGAGCTGTCGGCCGACGGCTGCCAGCTGATCTTCGGCGCCTCCTTCGGCTACATGAAGCCGATGCTCACGGTCGCCAACGACAACCCCGGCGTCCAGTACCTGATCGCGAGCGGCTACCAGACCGCGAAGAACTTCGGCGGCTACAACGCGCGCTGGCACGAGGGCGGCTACCTCGCGGGCATCGTGGCGGGCCGGACCACGCGCTCGAACATCATCGGCCTCGTCGGCGCCCACCCGGTGCCCGACGTGATGTGGTATCTCAACGCCTTCGCGCTCGGCGCGCGCAGCGTCAATCCGAAGGCGATGGTGCACGTGGTGTTCGTCAATTCGTGGTTCGACCCGCCGAAGGAGCGCGACGCCGCGGTCGCGCTGATGAACCAGGGCGCCGACGTGCTCACGCATTTCACCGACACGCCCGCCGTCGCCACCGCCACCGAGGCGCGCGGCGTGGGCGCCATCTCGTTCCACTCCGACATGCGCAGCCACGCGCCCAGGAACTACCTCACCGGCGTCACCCACCACTGGGGCGGCTTCTACACCCGGGTGGCGCGCGAGGTGATGGCCGGCAGCTGGAAGCCCGGCCTCTACCTCGGCGGCATCGGCGACGGCGTGGTGAAGATGGCGCCGATGGGCCCGCGGGTGCCGAAGGACGTCGCCGAACTCGTGCAGGCGAAGGAACGCGACATCGCCAGCGGCAAGCTGCAGGTGTTCGCCGGCCCCATCAAGGACCAGAAGGGCGCGGTCCGCGTGGCGGCGGGCGCCCGCGTCGCCGACGCGGACCTCGGCCGGATGGACTGGTTCGCCGAGGGCGTGGTGGGCGGCTCGCGTTGAAGGCCATGGAGAACCCCATGACGCATCCTGCTACCGCCCCCTGGCATCCCGTCGCCCCTTCGGCCGGGCTGCGCCCCGGCGCCAACATCGTCGCCGGCTTCGCCGAGGGCCAGGAGCTCGCGCTCTGGCGCTCGGCCGACGGCGCGGCCCAGGCCTGGGAGAACCGCTGCCCGCACCGCAGCGTGCGCTTCACGCTGGGCCAGGTGGTCGAGAACCGCCTCTCCTGCGCCTACCACGGCTGGCAGTACGCCGCGGGCAACGGGCAGTGCGTCGGCATTCCCGCCCACCCGGCGATGCCCGCGCCGCGCAACGTCTGCGCCAGGGTGTTCGGCGCGGTCGACGCGGCGGGCATGCTGTGGGTGAACCTGGCGCACGAGGGCGGCGCGCCGCCGCCCACGCCGCAGGCACTGGCCGATGCCGTGCCGGCCGGCTGGCACTTCTGCCGCACGCTGACCTTGCGCGCCGGTGCGCAACTGGTGCGCGAGGCACTCCCACGGCTGGGCTTCGCGGCCGACGCCGCCCCGGGCGCCTGGCGCGGCACGCTCGGCGGCACGCCGACCGTCGCGCTGCTGCTCGACGCGCAAGCGCAACTGGCTTTCGTCCACCTGTGGACCGAGGCCGCCCCGGGCGCCGAGGCCATGAAGACCCTGCACGCGGCCGCGCGAACCCTGCGCGGCGACATCGAACAACCCAACGCCTGAAGGAAGGACGCACGATGCCCTTCGTCACCGACGATCCCAACATGCTCGACGACTGGCTGGTCGTCGGCCCCGCGAGCGCGCTCGACGGCCGCTCGCAGCGGCAGCCCTACGGCACCTGCCTGCTCGGCGCCACGCTCTCGCTGTGGGCCGAGGCCGACGGCACGCCGCAATGCCGGCTCGGCACGCAGCCGCTTTCCGTGCAATCGCGCCACGGCTACCTCTGGGTCTGCCCCAGCGGCCGGCCCGCGCGCCCGCTGTTCGAGTTTCCGGAATACACCGAGCCCGGGCGCCGCCTCGTCGACTGCGGCGGCATCGGCGTCGCGGTGTCGGGGCTGCGCGTGATCGAGAACTTCCTCGACATGGCGCACTTTCCCTTCGTGCATGCCGACTACCTCGGCAAGGTGCCGCACACCGAGGTCGCCCGGTACGAGGTGGCGATCGAGCCCGCCACCGGCGAGATCTGGGCCACCGACTGCCGCTTCTGGCAGCCGCGTGCCTCGGCCGCGCACGACAGCGGCGCCGACGTGCGCTACACCTACCGCGTGATGCAGCCCTTCTCGGCCATGCTCTACAAGTCGAGCCTGCGGCCCGAGGCGCAGGACGCCATCGGCCTGTTCCTGCAGCCGCTCGACGACGAGCACGTGATCGCCCACACGGTGCTGGCCTACTTCGACGATGTGTCGAGCGACGCCGAGCTCATCGCGTTCCAGCACACCATCTTCGGCCAGGACAAGCCGATCCTCGAGAACCATGCCTTCAAGCGCATGCCGCTCGAAGGCCGCGCCGAGACGCCGACGCGCGGCGACACCACCTCCGTCACCTACCGCCGCTGGCTGCGCGAGCGCGGCATGCGCTTCGGCACGAGGGCCGCCGCATGACGACGCTGCTCAGGCTCCACGACTACCCGCTCTCGGGCAACTGCTTCAAGGTACGGCAGCTGCTGGCCTGGCTGGCCGTTCCCTACGAGGCCGTGCCGGTCGACTTCTACCCCGGGCGCGCGCACAAGTCGGCCGCGTTCCTCGCGCAGCTCAACCCGCTCGGCCAGATCCCGGTGCTCGAGGACGAGGGCTTCGTGCTGCGCGACGCGCAGGCCATCCTGGTCTACCTCGCGAGCCGCCACGACGCCCGGCGGCGCTGGTACCCCGACGAGCCGAAGCTGCGCGGCCAGGTCGCGATGTGGCTCGCCACGGCCGACGAGATCACGCGCACCGCCTCGGCCGCGCGGCTGCACGACGCGCTGGGCTACCGCCACCTCGACATCGAGGCCTGCCGCGCCGGTGCGCGCGCCGTGTTCCGCGTGCTCGACGACCACCTGGCCGAGCAGGCCAGCGCCGGCCTGCGCTGGCTGGCCGCGGCGGCCGAGCCGACGATCGCCGACCTGGCCTGCTTCCCCTACGTGGCGCTGGCCGGCGAAGGCGGCATTTCGCTCGACGAGTTTCCCGCCCTGCGACACTGGGTCTGGGATTTCCGACACCTGCCCGGGTTCATCGGCATGTCGGGTATCTTCCCCGCTGGCCCCGCCTGAGTATCCTTGAGGCCTCGCGCCGTCTTCCGGCCCCCATTCCCTCCCTCCTCCCCCCTTTCCCCCCGAACACGCCATGAAAACCAAAGCCGCCGTCGCCTGGAAATCCGGAGCCCCCCTGACCATCGAAACCGTGGACCTCGACGGCCCCCGGTTCGGCGAAGTGCTCGTCGAGATCAAGGCCACCGGCATCTGCCACACCGACTACTACACCCTGTCGGGCGCCGACCCCGAAGGCATCTTCCCCGCCATCCTCGGCCATGAAGGCGCGGGCATCGTGGTCGACGTCGGCCCCGGCGTCACCACCCTCAAGAAGGGAGACCACGTCATCCCGCTCTACACGCCCGAATGCCGCCAGTGCAAGTTCTGCCTGTCGCGCAAGACCAACCTGTGCCAGCTGATCCGCGGCACGCAGGGCAAGGGCCTGATGCCCGACGGCACCAGCCGCTTCAGCCTCGACGGCAAGCCCATCGCCCACTACATGGGCACCTCCACCTTCAGCAACTACACGGTCGCACCCGAGATCTCG
Source organism: Variovorax sp. GW821-FHT09B05 (assembly GCF_059418265.1). Lineage (NCBI taxonomy): Bacteria > Pseudomonadati > Pseudomonadota > Betaproteobacteria > Burkholderiales > Comamonadaceae > Variovorax > Variovorax sp. GW821-FHT09B05. The sequence goes on along the minus strand of NZ_JBWKPN010000006.1, from coordinate 280,879 downwards.
CTGGCCAAGATCCGCGAGGACGCGCCCTTCGACAAGGTCTGCTACATCGGCTGCGGCGTCACCACCGGCATCGGCGCGGTGATCTTCACGGCCAAGGTGGAAGCCGGCGCCAACGTGGTGGTGTTCGGCCTCGGCGGCATCGGCCTGAACGTGATCCAGGGCGCGAAGATGGTGGGCGCCGACAAGATCATCGGCGTCGACCTGAACCCCGAGCGCGAAGCCATGGCGCGCAAGTTCGGCATGACGCACTTCATCAACCCCAAGGACACCGAGAACGTGGTCGACGCCATCGTGCAGCTGACCGACGGCGGCGCCGACTACAGCTTCGAGTGCATCGGCAACACCAAGGTGATGCGCCAGGCGCTCGAGTGCACGCACAAGGGCTGGGGCCGCAGCATCATCATCGGCGTGGCCGAGGCCGGCGCCGAGATCAGCACGCGCCCGTTCCAGCTGGTCACCGGCCGCAAGTGGGAAGGCTCGGCCTTCGGCGGCGCGCGCGGCCGCACCGACGTGCCGAAGATCGTCGACTGGTACATGGAAGGCAAGATCAACATCGACGACCTGATCACCCACACCATGCCGCTCGAGAAGATCAACGACGGCTTCGACCTCATGAAGCGCGGCGAGTCGATCCGCGGCGTGGTGCTCTACTGACGCCGCGGGTGCCGACCATGGAACGCATGGAGCCCCTGCGCCGCATCGAAGCCGGCGTGCTCGAGGTCGCCTACCACGAGAGCGGCCCGGCCGACGGGCCGCCCGTGCTGCTGATGCACGGCTTCCCCTACGACATCCACACCTACGCCGAGGTCGCGCCGCTGCTCGCGGCCGAGGGCTGCCGCACCATCGTGCCGTACATGCGCGGCTACGGCGGCACGCGCTTCCTGAGCGCCGACACGCCGCGCTCGGGCGAACAGGCGGCCTTCGGCGCCGACCTGCTGGCGCTGCTCGATGCGCTCGAGATCGATCGCGCCGTGCTCGCCGGCTACGACTGGGGCGGCCGCGCCGCCTGCGTGGTGGCGGCCCTGTGGCCCGAGCGCTGCGCGGGGCTGGTATCGCTCAACAGCTACAACATCCAGAACATCGCCAAGGCGATGGAGCCCGACACGCCCGAGAACGAACACAGCCTCTGGTACCAGTACTACTTCCACAGCGAACGCGGCCACGCCGGCCTGCAGAAGGACCGCAAGGCCATCGCCAAGCTGCTGTGGAAGCTGTGGTCGCCGACCTGGCGCTTCGGCGACGCCACCTTCGAGCGCAGCGCCGCGGCCTTCGACCATCCCGACTTCGTGGAGGTGGTGATCCACTCGTACCGCCACCGCTTCGGCCTGGTGGCGGGTGATCCGGCCTATGCCGACATCGATCGCCAGCTGGCCGCGCAGCCGGTCATCCGCGTGCCCGCGATCACCTTCGACGGCATCGACGATGGCGTGCGGCCACCGGCCGATGCATCGGCGCATGCGCCGCGCTTCAGCGGACCGCGCTCGCACCGGCTGGTGCCGGGCGTGGGCCACAACCTGCCGCAGGAGGCGCCGCGCGCCTTCGCCGACGCGGTGCTCGAACTGGTGCGGGGCGCCGCATGACCGATCTGCTCAAGACCTTGTCCGAGCACCACTGCTTCGGCGGCGTGCAGGGCTTCTACGAACAGGCCTCGCACGAGATCGGCCTGCCGATGCGCTTCTCGGTCTACCTGCCGCCGCAGGCCGCGAACGAGCGCGTGCCGGCGCTGCTGTACCTCGCGGGCCTGACCTGCAACGAGGAGACCTTCGCGATCAAGGCCGGCGCGCAGCGCATGGCCGCCAGCCTCGGCCTCGCGCTGATCGCGCCCGACACCAGCCCGCGCGGCGCGGCCGTGGAAGCGCTGCCGGGCGCCACCGCGAGCTGGGACTTCGGCATCGGCGCCGGCTTCTACCTCGACGCCACCGAGGCGCCCTGGGCCGCCCACTGGCGCATGGAGAGCTGGATCGTGCAGGAGCTGCTGCCGCTGGTGGGCCGCCAGTTCGCGATCGACACCGCGCGCCTGGGCATCTTCGGCCACTCGATGGGCGGCCACGGCGCGCTCACGCTGGCGCTGCGCCATCCGGGGCGCTTCCTTTCGCTGTCGGCCTTCGCGCCGATCTGCGCGCCCACCCAGTGCCCCTGGGGCGACAAGGCGCTGCGCGGCTACCTCGGCGAACCCGGCGACGACCGCGCGGCCTGGCTCGCGCACGATGCCAGCGCGCTGATGCAGTCGCAGGTCGCGGCGCCCTATCCGCACGGCATCCTGGTCGACCAGGGCCTGGCCGACAAATTCCTCGCCGAGCAGCTGCATCCCGAAGCCTTCGAGGCCGCCTGCTTCGCCGCCGGCCAGCCGCTCACGCTGCGGCGCCACGCGGGCTACGACCACGGCTACTACTTCATCCAGAGCTTCATGGCCGACCACCTGGCGCACCACGCGCAGGTGCTGCGCGGCTGAACGAACGGCCATGTCCGACGCCCAGACGCCCGCCTTCCACCTGCGACTGCGCGATGGCGCGGCGGAGGAGAACATGGTGCTCGCCGGCATCTGGCGCCGGGCCTGGGCGGCCTCGCATCCGGGCACGCCGGTGATCGAGCCGATCTCTCACTGGCTGCAGCGCGTGCGCACCGAGTTCGTGGCGCCGGCCGAGGTGGTGATCGCCGAGCGCGATGCGCAGGCACTGGCCTTCATGGTGCTGCACGACCGGCGCGAGTACGTGGCGCAGCTGTTCGTCGATCCGCACCTGCGCAACCAGGGCCTGGGGCAGGCGCTGCTCGACGAGGCCTGCGTGCGCATGCCCACCGGCTGGCGGCTGCACGTGGCGCTCACCAACACCGCGGCCCAGCGCTTCTACGAGCGCTACGGCCTCGCGCGCGGCACGGTCGACCGCCATCCGACCAGCGGGCGCGAACGCATCAGCTACCACTGGTATCCGGCGCGCGCGCCCTGGCGCAAGGCCTGAACCCATTCGCCGTCTTCTTCACCATGCGCATCGACCACATCGCCCTCTGGACCACCGACCTCGAACGCTGCAAGCGCTTCTACGTCGACTACTTCGGCGCCGCCGCGGGCGAGGGCTACGTCAATCCCGCGAAGGGCTTCGCCTCCTGCTTCCTGAGCCTGGGCGACGGCGCCCGCATCGAGGCCATGACCACCAGCACGCTCTCTCCGGTGACGGCCGAGCCCGGCGCGCAGCGCATGGGCTGGACCCATCTCGCGATCAGCGTGGGCTCGGAGGAAGCGGTCGACGCGCTGAGCCGCCGGCTGCAGGCCGACGGCTACCCGCTGCTCGACGGCCCGCGCCGCACCGGCGACGGCTACTACGAGAGCGTGGTGCTCGACCCCGACGGCAACCGCATCGAGATCACGGCCTGAACCCCACGAACACCCCATGCACTACCTGCTGATCTACGACACCGCGCCCGACTACCTCGAGCGCCGCGGCGAATTCCGCGATGCGCACCTCGCGCTGGCCTGGCAGGCGGTGGAGCGCGGCGAGCTGCTGCTCGGCGGCGCCACCGGCAACCCGCCCGACGGCGCGCTGCTGCTGTTCGAGGCCACCTCGCCCGCGGTGCCCGAAGCCTTCGCCAAGGCCGATCCCTACGTGACGAACGGCATCGTGACCGGCTGGCGCGTGAAGGCCTGGAACACGGTGGTCGGTGCGCAGGCCTCGACGCCGGTGCGGCCGGCCGCGGGCGGCACGCCATGAAGAACGCCTTCGCCGACAGCCTGCACGAGACCTTCGAGCGCTTCGGCCGCATCGACATCCGCCGCATGTTCAGCGGCTTCGGCATCTACCACGAGGGCCGCATGTTCGCGCTTGTGATACGCGACACCCTCTACCTGAAATCCGACGCCGAGAGCGCCGCGCATTTCGACCGCCTGAACCTCGCCCCCTTCACCTACGAACGGCAGGGCCAGCAGATGCCGATGTCCTACCGCGAGGCGCCGCCCGAGCTGTTCGAGGACCGCGAGGAAGCGGCCCTGTGGGGCCGGCGCGCCTACGAGGCCGCGCTGCGCTCGGGCACGGTGCCGAAGGCGATGCGCAAGGCGGCCGCCGCGAAGAAGGCGGCGGCGAAGAAGGCGCCCGCCAGGAAGGTGGCGGCGAAGAAAACCGCCGCGAAGAAGGCAGCACCGGCCAGGAAGACCGCCGCGAAGAAGACCGCCCCGGCGAAGACGGCCCGGAAGGCGGCCCCCCGTTGAACGCACCGCGCACACCCCTGCCCCCTCTGCCCGAACGCGAGGAGATCGCGCTGCTCGAACCCTTCGAGGGCCTGGGCCTGAACGACATCGTGCTGGTCGCCACGCGCGACGATGCCGAACGCGCGGCCGCCGCGCTGCTGGCCGCGGGCGTGGTCGGCTTCGACACCGAGTCCAAGCCCACCTTCGCCAAGAACGAGGTCTCGACCGGCCCGCACCTGGTGCAGTTCGCCACGCGCGAGACCGCGTGGCTGTTCCAGCTGCATCGCAGCGACTGCAACGAGGTGCTGGGCGCGCTGATCGGCTCCGAGGCGCTGCGGAAGGTGGGCTTCGGCCTCTCGAGCGATCTCTCGCTGATCCGCCAGAAGCTCAAGGTGGAGCCGCGCGCGGTCTACGACATCGACGACGAGTTCCGCCGCCGCGGCTACCGCCGCTCGGTCGGCGTGAAGACCGCCGTGGCGCTGGTCTTCGGCCAGCGCTTCACCAAGTCGCGCAAGGCCACGACCTCGAACTGGGCCAGCCACCGGCTCAGCGAGGCGCAGCTGCGCTATGCGGCCAACGATGCCTATGCGTCGATCCGCGTGTTCGACGCGCTGCTGCCGCGCGACTGATCAGTCGCGCCCCGCCTCGAGGATCGCCTGCGCGAGCCGCTTCGGGTTCGAGAAGAACATCTCGTGGCTGCCCGGGCATTCGACCAGCCTGAAGAGCCCCAGTCGCTCCGACAGCCGCGGATGCCACGGCAGGCTGTGCGGCAGCGCGATGTCCTGCTGGCAGTTGACGTAGGACTTGCCCACCTGCAGCGCGGCCATCGGCTGGCTCAGCACGATCTTGTCGGTGAAGGTGCGGTACGGGTGCGGGTTGAGCTGCTCGTAGGCCGAGCGCGCGAGCGCCATGTCGGCGTCGTTGATGAAGGCATCGCGCCAGATCTCGAACGGCAAGGTCACGGCCTGGTCGTTGGCGGCCGCCACCGCGTCGAACAGCGCCACGTAGTGCGGCGGCACCATGTCGTTGAGCGACTCGCCGGGCTGCGGCACGAAGGCGTTCACGTAGACCAGCCGCGCGATCCGGCCCGGCTGCTGCGCGAGGCGGTCGGCCACGCCCGTGATCACCATGCCGCCATAGCTGTGGCCCACGAGCCGCAGCTGCGAGAGATTCTTCTCCTCGATGTACTGCAGCGCCGAATCGATCGCGTCGGCCAGGCCGATCTTCGCGCGGTCGTCGCCGGGCCGGTTGCCCGCGAGCGTGGGGCAGTGCACGGTGTGGCCGGCCTCGCGCAGGCCGTTCGCGACGGCCTCCATTTCGGCACCGGTGTGCCAGGCGCCGTGGATCAGGACATAGGTGTCGGACATGGGGGTCTCCTCGTTGGGTGGATGCGGGTTGCTGGCGATCGAACGCAGCGACTGTAGAAATCCCGCTGCGCCGCCGCTGGCCGCTAGCCGCCAGCGCGATGGCCGATTCGCGCCAGCCGCAGCGCGCCCGGCGTGGCGCCCAGCTGCTGGCGGCACAGGCGCACGAAGTGCGAGGCATCGCGCAGGCCGACGCGAAAGCCGATCTCCGCCACGGCGAGCCGGTCGAAGCGCGCGTCGCCCAGCATGCGGCGCGCGGCCTGCATGCGAAAGCCCAGCAGCGCGGTGGCGAAGGTGGTGCCGCCCTCGCCACCTTCAGCGAGGCAGCGGTGCAGGCTGCGCTGCGAGATGCCGAGCTCGCGCGCCACCGCCTCGGCCGTGAGGCCGGGCTCGACATGGCGCTCGCGCGTGGCCTCGAGCACGCGCCGGCGCAGCGCGGCGCGCGCGCCCGGTTCCACCGCCGCGGCCACGCCCGGCCCGGTGGCCAGCGCGAGCAGCCCGCCGAGCTGGTCGGCCAGCAGGCGCGGCGGCAGCGGCGGCGCGCTCGCGGCCTCGGGCGTGAGCTGCTGCACGAAGCGGCTCAGCACGCTGCCCCAGCCCGCGCTGCCGTCGATGCGGCAGGCGAGCTGGCCCGGCGCGTCGGGCAGCCAGGATTCGACCCAGGCCGTGGGCAGCTCGAGCGAGACGGTGTCGGCCGACTGCACGAAGTGGAAGGCATAGCTGCGCCGCGAATCGACCAGCACCGCGTCGCCCGGCAGCATGCGCGCGCTGCGCCCTTCCTGCTCGACGCTCCAGGCGGTGTCGGTCTTGCACAGCAGGTAGTAGAAGTTGCTGCGGCTGCGCTCGATCGCGCGGCGCGTGCGGTAGACGTCCTGCGCACTGCCGCGCACGCGGTTGACGCCGATGCCGAGCTCCGGCGTGCCCAGCGGGGCCGATTCGAGCGTGGCGTCGAAATGCCGCGCCTGCGGGCTGGTCACCTCCATCTCGAGGAAGCCCTCGCAGACCGCGCCGACCCAGTAGTCGAGCCGCTGCGCGGGCGGCACCGCGTCGGTGGACCAGCGCTCGATCGCGGCCGGCGAACGGTGGGCTTCGGCGAGGGGCTGGGTGGGCATGGAGGGGTCTCCCCGTGGATGGGTCGGCTGCAACATACCGAAGCCGGCCGGGCTTGCCAAGCGGGCTCGCCCGGGAAGGCGGTCCGGTTATAGGCGGCCGCTGACGGCGCAGCCGGCGGGCGGTCGGCACAATGGCCTGCTGCATCAACCCCGCGCACCGGCCGCCGCCGGCGTGCGCACCAGGAAGGAAACACCCAGGCCATGACCACCACCAACAAAAGCGACTTCGGACTGATCGGCCTGGCCGTGATGGGCCAGAACCTCGTGCTGAACGTGGAAAGCCGCGGCTTCCAGGTCAGCGTCTACAACCGCACCGAAGCCACCACCGAGGCCTTCATCGCCGCCAACCCCGGCAAGAAGCTGGTGGGCGCGAAGACGCTCGAGGAATTCGTTCAGAGCCTCGCCAAGCCGCGCAAGATCCAGATCATGGTCAAGGCCGGCGCGCCGGTCGACCAGGTGATCGAGCAGCTCATCCCGCTGCTCGACAAGGACGACATCGTCATCGACGGCGGCAACAGCCTCTACACCGACACCGAGCGCCGCGACGCCTACCTCTCGAGCAAGGGCCTGCGCTTCATCGGCGCGGGCGTCTCGGGCGGCGAGGAAGGCGCGCGCAAGGGGCCGTCGATCATGCCGGGCGGCCCGGCCTCGACCTGGGAGGTGATGAAGCCGATCTTCGAGAGCATCGCGGCCAAGGTCGACGGCGAGCCCTGCGTGATCCACATCGGCCCGGGCGGCGCCGGCCACTACGTGAAGATGGTGCACAACGGCATCGAGTACGGCGACATGCAGCTGATCTGCGAGGCCTACAGCCTGTTCAAGGCCGCCGGCTTCACGACCGACGAGATGGCCGCGATCTTCAACGAATGGAACGACGGCGAGCTGCAGAGCTACCTGATCCAGATCACCGCCAAGGCGCTCGAGCAGAAGGACCCGGAAACGGGCAAGCCGATCGTCGACGTGATCCTCGACAAGGCCGGCCAGAAGGGCACGGGCCAGTGGACGCTGATCAACGCGGCCGAGAACGCGGTGGTCATCAGCACCATCAACGCCGCCGTCGAGGCGCGCGTGCTGTCGTCGCAGAAGAAGGCGCGCGTGGGCGCGAGCAAGCTGCTGCAGGGCCCGAAGGTCGAGCTCTCGCTCGAGAAGAAGGCACTGGTGGCCAAGGTGCACGACGCGCTCTATGCCTCCAAGGTCATCAGCTACACCCAGGGCTTCGACCTCATCAAGACCATGGGCGACAAGAAGGGCTGGGGCCTCGACCTCGGCCGCATCGCGGCGATCTGGCGTGGCGGCTGCATCATCCGCGCGCGCTTCCTCAACCGCATCACCGACGCCTTCCGCACCGATCCGGCGCTGGCCAACCTGATGCTCGATCCCTTCTTCAAGGACCTGCTTAACCGCACCCAGCAGAACTGGCGCGAAGTGGTGGCGCTGGCAGTGAGCAACGGCATCCCGGTGCCGGCCTTCAGCGCCTCGCTGGCCTACTACGACAGCTACCGCACCGAGCGCCTCAGCGCCAACCTGCTGCAGGCCCAGCGCGACTTCTTCGGCGCCCACACCTACGAACGCGTGGACAAGCCCGAGGGGCAGTTCTTCCACACGGAGTGGCCGGAAGTCATCGGCTGAACCCGGATTGACCCATGGCCCGCCGGCATGGCACAACGCCGGCCATGGCAGCACCGCCCGAACCCGGCGCCTACCCGGCGCACCTCGTCGAAGACTGGCGGCTTCGCGATGGCCGCGCGGTGCGCATCCGGCCGATCCATGCGGACGACCTGGCGATGCACACGGCCTTCGTCGCGGGCCTGTCGGACCGCACCGGCTACCACCGCCTGCTCTCGCCGCGCAAGCCGCAGCCCGACGAGCTCTGGCGCATGACCCACATCGACTACGCGCGCGAGCTCGCGCTGATCGCCACCACCGAGGTCGATGGCGCCGAGCAGCAGATGGGGGTGGTGCGCTACGTGCGCGGCGACACGCCCGAAACGGCCGAGGTGGCCGAGTTCGCGGTGGTGATCGCCGATGCCTGGCAGCGCCACGGCCTGGCCGAGAAATTGATGCGCGTGCTGATCGCGGCGGCGCGCGACGCGGGCGTGCGCCAGCTGGCCGACATCACGCTCTACGACAACCTCGCGATGATCGCGCTGGCGCGCAGGCTGGGCTTCAAGGTGCAGCGCGATCCCGGCAATCCGAACGTCAGCCGGCTGCGTCTCACACTCGACGCCGCCGTGTGAAGCTCGCCTACTGCCCGAGCAGCCCCAGCTTCGACACCACCTTGCCCAGCGGCTTGCGCTCGCCGACGAAGCCGACCGCCACGTAGCGCAGCGCCTCGGCCGGCACGCTCGCCACCGCCTCGCGGAAGGCCGCGTAGTTGGTGGTCTGCTGGCCCTGCACCGGGAAGTCGATCACGTCGCACTCGGTGTTGGCGAGCGCCTTCTGCCGTACCGCCACGAGTTCGTCCTGCGAGGCACCGAGCACCGCGATGCCGATCGGGATCAGGCCCGGATGCGAGCGGCCCGAGGCATCGACCAGCGGCGCGCCGACCAGCCCCGGGTGGCGCTGGCCGACGGTCAGCGCGACCACGGCCGCGGCATTGGCGGCCAGGCCCGGCGGCAAGGCGGCGTCGACGACGATGACGCAGCGCTCGGGCAGCGCGGCAGCGGCGGGAGAAGGATCGGTCTGGCTCATGGCGAGTGAAAGAAGCAAAAATTGAGTATCACTTAATCATAAACCAGCCATAAATCAGCTATCAACCGCCACCAACTCGACCTTTCAATTCTATTTTATGAGTACAACTCAATCACAGATGCAGGCACGACACCCCCATCCGGCACGCTCCATGCGTCGCCCGTCCCACCCCGAAAATCGCACCGAAGAGGGCCAAGTAACTAAGTTAAACAAACTTAAAACTACTTCCTTATGATGCGAAACCTTTTTTCGCCGGAAGCAGAGAGACCCGTCCATGGTTCAGCTCGCGTTGCGTCGTCCGTACACCTTCATCGTCATGGCGATGCTGATCGTGCTGGCCACGCCCTTCGTCCTCTTGCGGATGGCCACCGACATCTTTCCGGAGATCAATATCCCGGTGGTGTCGGTCATCTGGAACTACACCGGCCTGCCGGCCCAGGAGATGGGCCAGCGCATCTCGGGCCAGGTGGAGCGCGGCCTGACCACCACCGTCAGCGACATCGAGCACATCGAATCGCAGTCGCTGGCGGGCGTGTCGATCATCAAGGTGTTCTTCCAGCCCACCGCCAACATCGAGATGGCGATCTCGCAGGTGGTGGCCTCGATGCAGGCCCAGGTGCGGCAGTTGCCGCCGGGCATCACGCCGCCGCTGGTGATCAAGTACTCGGCCTCGAGCGTGCCCGTGATCCAGCTCGCGCTGTCGAGCCCGACGCGCTCTGAGAACTCCCTGTTCGACGCCACCGTGAACCAGCTGCGCCCGCAGCTCATCACGGTGCCCGGCGCGGCGATCCCCTTTCCCTACGGCGGCAAGAACCGGCTGATCTCGGTCGACCTCGACACCCAGGCGCTGCAGGCACGCGGCCTGTCGCCGTCGGACGTGGTGAACGCGATCAACACGCAGAACCTGATCCTGCCCTCGGGCACCGCCAAGTTCGGCGCCACCGAGTACGGCGTGCGCATGAACGGCTCGCCCGATGCGATCGCGGGCCTCAACGACCTGCCGATCCGCACCGTGAACGGCGCCACCGTCTACGTGCGCGACGTGGCCTACGTGCGCGACGGCTTCTCGCCGCAGACCAACGTGGTGCGCCAGGACGGCGTGCGCGGCGTGCTGCTGTCGGTGCTCAAGAACGGCGGCGCCTCCACGCTGGACATCGTGGCCAACCTGCGCGCGATGCTGCCGGTGGCGGCGCAGACCATGCCGCAGGACATCAAGATCACGCCGCTGTTCGACCAGTCGGTGTTCGTGAAGGCGGCCGTCAAGGGCGTGGTGTTCGAAGCCATCCTGGCCGCCGCGCTGACCGCCGCGATGGTGCTGCTGTTCCTCGGCAACTGGCGCAGCACGCTGATCATCGGCCTGACCATCCCGCTGTCGATCCTGGCCTCGATCCTGGTGCTCTACGGCCTCGGCGAAACGCTCAACCTGATGACCCTGGGCGGGCTCGCGCTCTCGGTCGGCATATTGGTCGACCAGGCGATCGTGACCATCGAGAACATCGAGCGCCATCTGCACATGGGCACGCCGCTCAAGGAGGCGATCGAGGTCGGCGCCGGCGAGATCGGCAACGCGGCCTTCATCTCCACGCTGTGCATCTGCATCGTGTTCGTGCCGATGTTCTTCCTCTCGGGCGTGGCGCGCTTCCTGTTCGTGCCGCTGGCCGAGGCCGTGGTGTTCGCGATGCTGGCCTCCTACCTGCTGTCGCGCACGCTGGTGCCCACGCTGGTGATGCTGCTGATGGGCGGCGTGCACGGCCAGCAGGCCGACGAGAACGCCAAACCGAGCGCGCTGCAGCGCGTGTACCGCGCCTTCGACCGCCGCTTCGAGCGCGTGCGCCGCGCCTACACGCTGCTGCTGTCGGCCCTGCTGTCGCGCCGCGGCGGCTTCATCGCGGTATTCCTCGGCTTCTGCCTGCTGTCCTGCCTGCTCTATCCGGCGCTGGGCCGCGACTTCTTCCCGACCGTGGACGCCGGCCAGATCCGGCTGCACATGCGCGCGCCCACCGGCACCCGCATCGAGGAGACCGCGCGCCTCACCGACCAGGTGGAGGCCGCGATCCGCGAGCTGGTGCCGCCCGACCAGCTCGAGACCATCCTCGACAACCTCGGCGTGCCGAACAGCGGTATCAACCTGTCGTACAGCAACGCCGGCACCATCGGCACCTTCGACGCCGAGATCCTGATGTCGCTGAAGGACGGCCACCGGCCGACCGAAGAGTTCGTGAGCACGCTGCGCGCCGAGCTGCCCAAGCGCTTCCCGGGCATCGAGTTCTTCTTCCAGCCGGCCGACATCGTCACGCAGATCCTCAACTTCGGCCTGCCGGCGGCCATCGACGTGCAGTTCAGCGGCAATGACATCGCGGGCAACGCGGCGCGCGCAGCCGAGCTCACCAAGGCGATCCGGCAGATCCCCGGAGCGGTCGACGCCCACGTGCACCAGCGCCTCGACGGGCCCTCGGTGGACCTGACGATGGACCGCTCGCGGCTGCAGCAGTACGGCCTGACCGCCTCCAACGTGGGGCAGAACGTGCTGATCGCGCTGTCGGGCAGCTCGCAGACCGCGCCGGCCTACTGGCTCAATCCGCAGAACGGCGTGGTCTACAGCATCGCGGTGCAGACGCCGCAGTACAACGTCGACTCGCTCGATTCGCTGCTCAACATCCCGGTGGGCGCGGGCGGCGCGGCCGCGGCCGGCGGGGCGCAGCAGCTGCTGGGCAACCTGGTCGACGCGCGCGCGGCGCGCCAGCCGGCGATCCAGTCGCGCTACAACATCGCGCCGGTGATCGACGTCTACGTCAGCGTGCAGGGCACCGACCTCGCGAGCGTGGCGAGCAAGGTGCAGGCGCTGGTCGACGAGATGCGGCCCAAGCTCTCGCGCGGCAGCCGCGTCGACATCCGCGGCCAGGTGCAGACCATGCAGTCCTCGTTCATCGGCCTGGGCGTGGGCCTGGCGATGGCGATCGTGCTGGTCTACCTGCTGATCGTCGTGACCTTCCAGTCCTGGCTCGACGCCGCGATCATCATCACCGCCCTGCCCGCCGCGCTGGCCGGCATCGCCTGGATGCTGTTCATCACCGGCACCACGCTGAGCGTGCCGGCGCTCACGGGCGCGATCATGACCATGGGCGTGGCCACGGCCAACTCGATCCTGATGGTGTCCTTCGCGCGCGAACGGCTGGCCGCGGGCATTCCGCCGCTGTCGGCCGCGCTCGAGGCCGGCGCCACCCGCATCCGCCCGGTGCTGATGACGGCGCTGGCGATGATCATCGGCATGATCCCGATGGCGCTGGGCCTGGGCGAAGGCGCCGAGCAGAACGCGCCGCTGGGCCGCGCCGTGATCGGCGGCCTGCTGTTCGCGACGGTGTCGACGCTGTTCTTCGTGCCCGCGGTCTATGCGGGCGTGCACAGCTGGCTCGCGCACCGGCGCGCCGCGCACGGCGGCGGCGCCCATCCGCCGGCCGGCGCCACCGCGCAGGAGCACTGAGCGATGCCTGCGCCATCCGACCGTTTCGAGACCATGTTCGACTTGTTGTACCTGCCGCGCACCCAGCCTTCCCACGGCCGCGCGGCCCGCCACGGAAACGGCCCCGCGCCGTATAGCGCATGACAGAGCAACGCCATTCGGCATTGGCCATCCACCCCATCGCCGCCGACGACGGCGACGGCCCCGAGCTGCTGCGGCGGCGCCAGATCGTGCGGCGCACCCGCTGGCTGGTGCTGATCGTGCTCGTGCTGCTGGCGCTCGGCGCGGCGCGCACGGTGTTCGTGCGCATCGCCAACGCGCGCGAACTGCAGGCCAGCACGGTCGAGCATGCCAAGCAATATGTGCAGACCGCGCTGCCGCGCACGCCCACCGCGGGCCAGAAGCTGGCGCTGCCGGGCACGCTGCAGGGCTACGTGCAGTCGCCGATCTCGGCGCGCGCCAGCGGCTACCTCAAGCGCTGGACCAAGGACATCGGCAGCCGCGTCGAGAAGGGCGAGCTGCTGGCCGAGATCGAGACGCCCGAGATCGACCAGCAGCTGTCGCAGGCCATCGCCGCGCGCAACCAGGCGGCCTCGGGCCTCGAGCTCGCGCAGAGCACGGCCGCGCGCTGGGAGAACCTGCGCAAGAAGGACGTGGTCTCGCAGCAGGACCTCGACGAGCGCCGCAGCGCCGTCGCGCAGGCCACCGCCAACGTGGCGGCCGCCGATGCCAACGTGCAGCGGCTCAGGCAGACCGAGGGCTTCAAGCGCGTGGTCGCGCCCTTCGCCGGCGTGATCACGCGGCGCAACGTCGATACCGGCGACCTGATCGATGCCGGCGCCGGCGGCGGCGCGGGCCGCGCGCTGTTCGTGCTGGCGCAGACCGATCCGCTGCGCGTGTACATCAACGTGCCGCAGGCCTATGCCCAGCTCGTGAAGGCCGGCCAGCCGGTGGTGGTGACGCAGGCCGAGCTGCGCGGCCAGAAGTTCAGCGGCCAGGTCGCGCGCACCGCGGGTGCCATCGACACCACCACGCGCATGATGCAGGTCGAGGTCTCGCTGCCCAACCGCGACGGCGCGCTGCTGCCGGGCGCCTACGTGCAGGTCGAGCTGCCGCTGGCCGCGAGCGGTACGCTCACGGTGCCGGCCAACGCGCTGCTGTTCCGTGCCGAGGGCACGCGGCTGGCGATCGTCGACGCGCAGGGCCGCGTCGGCCTGCGCCCCGTGACCTTGGGCCGCAACTACGGCGAGAACGTCGAGGTGGTCGACGGGCTCGCGGGCACCGACCGCATGGTGCTCAATCCCTCCGACTCGCTGGCCGATGGCGACGTGGTCGCGGTGGCGCCCGATGCGCCGGCCGATGGCGCCAAGCCCGGCGCGGCACCGGCTGCAGCACCGGCGGCGGCCAAGAAGGAACCCGCGTGAGCATGCGCCGTCCCGCCTTCGCGGCGATCGCGCTCGCCGCCGTGATGCTGGCCGCGGGCTGTGCGGTCGGCCCCGACTACAAGGCGCCCGAAACCCCGCTGCCCGTGAGCTGGAAGCTCGAGGCGCCGTGGCGCGAAGGCACGCCCAACGACATCGCCGACAAGGGCCCGTGGTGGAAGCGCTACGGCGACGCGCAGCTCGACGCGCTGCAGGACCGCGCCGTGGCCGGCAGCCCCACGCTCGCCATCGCCGGCGCGCGGCTCGCGCAGGCGCGCGCCACGCTGGCCTCGAGCTCGGCCGCGCAGTATCCGCAGCTCGGCCTGGGCACGCGTGCCTCGCGGCTCAAGATCTCGGCCAACCGGCCGCTGACCAACTACAACACCGCCAATGCCTCGACGGTGCAGAACGACTTCGCGCTCTCGCTCAACGCCAGCTACGAGCTCGACCTCGCGGGCCGCGTGCAGCGCAGCGTGGAAGGCGCGAGCGCCTCGGCCGAGCAGTCGGCGGCCGACCTCGCCAACACGCGGCTGCTGCTGTCGGCCGACGTGGCGAGCAGCTATTTCAACCTGCGCTCCACCGACATCGAGCTCGATGTGCTGACGCGCTCGATCGCGCTGCAGCGGCGCGCGCTCGAGCTGGTGACGGCGCGGCACGACCTGGGCGCCGTCTCGGGCCTCGACGTGGCGCAGCAGCAGGCGCTGCTCGAGACCACGCTGACGCAGGTCGACGTGCTCAAGAAGCAGCGCGCGCAGTACGAGCACGCGCTCGCCACCCTGACCGGCACCCCCGCGCCCTCGTTCGCGCTGGCGACCGACCTGCGCGAGATCCGCCCGCCCGCGGTGCCGCTGGGCGTGCCCTCCGACGTGCTCGAGCGCCGGCCCGACGTGGCCTCGGCCGAGCGCGCGATGGCCGCGGCCAATGCGCAGATCGGCGTGGCGACCGCGGCCTTCTATCCGAGCATCCTGATCGCGCCCACGGTCGGCGTCGACAGCCGGCTGATCGAGTCGCTGTTCGATGCGCCCAGCCTGTTGTGGTCGGTCGGCGTGTCGGCCACGCAGGTGCTGTTCGACGGCGGCCGCGTGCGCGCGGGCGTGGACTTCGCGAAGGCCGGCTACGACGCCACCGTCGGCAACTACCGCCGCGTGGTGCTGACAGCGATGCAGGAGGTGCAGGACGGCATCGACGGCCTCGCGGCGCTCGAGCGCGCCACCGCCCAGGCGCAGTCGGCCGTGGCGGCCGCGCGGCGCGTGCTCGACATGGCCAACAGCCGCTACGAGGGCGGTGCCTCGACCTACCTCGACGTGATCACCGCGCAGCAGTCGCTGCTGACGGTGGAACGCCAGGCCGCGCAGCTGCAGGGGCAGCGCCTGCTGACCTCGGTGTTCCTCGTGAAGGCGCTGGGCGGCGACTGGTGCGGCGACGGCAACGCGGACGCCGCGCTCGCCGCTAGAACAGGCTGCCCTGCCCCGGCGCGCCAGGTGGCCGAAAAGCGCTGAGGTCGAGCGCGATGCGCTCGCGGTTGAAGCCGATGCGCGCGGTCGCCTTCTCGAAGCGCTGGCGCAGCAGGTCGGCCCACAGGCCGGTGCCCTTCATGCGCGTGGCGAAGTCGGCGTCGTAGTCCTTGCCGCCGCGCACGTCGTGGATGCGCGCCATGATGCGGTCCGCGCGCTGCGGGTAGTGCAGCGCCAGCCACTGCTTGAACAGCGGCGCCACCTCCCAGGGCAGCCGGATCATGGTGTAGAAGGCGCTGCGCGCGCCGGCCTCCCAGGCCGCCTCGAGCACCTGCTCCATGTCTTCCGTCACGAACGGAATCTGCGGCGCCACGCTCACGCCCACCGGCACGCCGGCCTCGGCCAGCGTGCGGATGGTGCGCAGCCGCCGGTGCGGCGCCGCGGCGCGCGGCTCGAGCTTGCGCGCGAGTTCGCCGTCGAGCGTGGTCACGGTCACGTACACCGCCGCCAGGCCGCGCGCGGCGGCCGGCGCGATCAGGTCGAGGTCGCGTTCGATCGCGCTGGACTTGGTCACCAGCCCGAAGGGGTGGTTGACCTCCGACAGCAGCTCGATCAGCGAGCGCGTGATGCGCAGCTCGCGCTCGATCGGCTGGTAGCAGTCGGTGGCCGTGCCGATCGCGATGTGGCTGGGCCGGTAGCTCTTGCGGCCCAGCTCGCGGCGCAGCACCTCGACCAGGTTGCGCTTGGCGATCAGCTTGGTCTCGAAGTCCAGCCCCGGCGAGAGGTTGAGGTAGCTGTGCGTGGGCCGCGCGAAGCAGTAGATGCAGCCGTGCTCGCAGCCACGGTAGGGGTTGATCGAGCGGTCGAAGTAGATGTCGGGCGAGTCGTTCTCGTTCATGGCCGACTTCACGTCCTCGAAGCGCACCTCGGTGGCCAGGGGCTCGAGCTCGTCGGCCTCGGCGGCGTTCTCCTCGAGCGTGCCCCAGCCGTCGTCGAAGGCATCGCGCTCGTCCTTCGAGAAGCGGTGCGCGAGCCGCGTGGCAGCGCCGCGGCCCTTGATGGCCTGGATGGGGATGTAGGCGGCGGGTGGCATGGCGCAACTCCTTCGCGGGTCGGTTAACTGTTTAAACATACAGTATTTCACCATTCCGCCGGGCCGCTGAGATTTTTCTATTTCTTTCTTGACAGAAATTTCGGAAGTCCTAGACTCCAGCGCATGGAACTCACCGACATCCAACGCAAGTTCGTCCTCCACTGGGGCGAGATGGGCTCCATGTGGGGCGTCAACCGCACCGTCTCGCAGATCCATGCGCTGCTGTTCGTGCACGGCAAGCCGATCCATGCCGAGGAGCTGTCCGACACCCTGGGCGTGGCGCGCTCCAACGTGAGCAACAGCCTGAAGGAACTGCAGGCCTGGAACCTGGTGCGCGTCACCCACATGCTGGGCGACCGGCGCGACTACTTCGAGACCAGCGTCGACGTCTGGGAACTGTTCCGCACCGTGGTGCGCGAGCGCAAGGAACGCGAGTTCGACCCCACCATCCGCGTGCTGCGCGAGATCGTCGCGAGCCCCGACTTCCAGAAGGAATCGGCCGATGCGCAGGACCGCATCCGCTCCACCATGGACCTGATGGCCAAGCTCGCCACCTGGGCCGACGAGATGCTGCGGCTGTCGCCCGGCACGCTCGACAAGGTGCTGACGCTGGGCGCGAGCGTGCAGAAGTTCGTTCGCGGCGATGCGCCCGCCACCGGCAAGGACGATCCCGACGCCCACCATGCGAGCCTGCCGATGATCTGAGGCCGGCTCTTTTTTTGCCCATTAATTTCTGTTTTGACAGAAATATCGAGAACAAAGAACACCATGCCCCGTCCCACCGCCATCACCTACCCGCTGACCGTCTACTACGACGCCACCTGCCGCCTGTGCAGCGCCGAAATGGGCGCGATGAAGGCGCGCGACGCGGCCGCGCGGCTCGTTCTGGTCGACTGCTCGCCGCCCGACTTCGAGGCCGGCCCGGCGCCGCGCGAGGCGCTGATGACCGCGATCCACGTGGTCGATGCCGCCGGCCGCGTGCAGGTCGGCGTGCCCGCGATCCGCGCCTGCCGCGAGGCGGTCGGCCTGCCCAACGGCGGCGCCCTGCTCGACCTGCCGCTGGTCGCGCCGCTGGCCGATCGCGCCTATGCCGCGCTGGCGCGCAACCGCCAGCGCCTGCCCGGCTGGTTCGTGACCCTGCTCGCCGGCCCGGCCGCGAAGGCCTCGCGCACCTGCGCCGACGGCCAGTGCCGGCTCTGACATCCGCACCGCCTTCCCCACGAGGAGTTCACCGCATGCCCAGCGTCTTCCAGCCCGATTTCCGCCTGCCGCACACCGCCGAGGCCTCGGCCCCGGTCAGCCGTGCCGACACGCAGGACTACTTCACCGAGGTCGCCACCGACTACGGCGCCTGGAGCCCCAGCTACAACATGCACTTCGGCTACTGGCGCGCGGGCCTGAATCCACTGCGCCGCGAAGGCATGCTGGTCGAGATGAACCGCGAGGTCGGCCGCGCGTTGCGACTCGACGAGCGCCCCACGGACGACGGCCGCCACTGCGTGCTCGACCTGGGCTGCGGCGCCGGCGCCACCGCGCGCACGCTGGTGGGCGACGACCGCCGCCTCTACGCCGTGACCGTCACCAACGTGCCGGTGCAGAACCGCATCGCCGCGCGCCTCGACGCCCAGGCCGGCGTGACCGACCGCATGGCGCACCTCGAGGCCGACTACACGCGCACCGGCCTGCCGGCCGCGCAGGCCGACGGCGCCTGGGCGCTCGAGAGCGCCTGCTATGCCGAGGGCACCGCCAAGGCCGACTTCGTGCGCGAGGCCGCGCGCCTGCTCAAGCCCGGCGCGCGGTTGGTGGTGGTCGACGGCTTCCTGCTGCGCCGCGAGCCCGGCCGCCTCGCGCGCTGGCTGCACCGCCTGTGGGCCGACAGCTGGGCCGTGCCGACGCTGGCCGTGCGCGCGGACTTCGTGGCCGCGCTGCGCGAACACGGCTTCGAGGAGATCGAGGTGCGCTCGCTGCGCTGGCGCGTCGCGCCGAGCGCGCTGCACATCCCCGCGCTCGCCACCCGCTTCACGCTGGCCGAGCTCTGGAAGGCGCGCGGACGCCTGAGCCCGTGGCGCCGCAAGCACATCGTCGCCAGCTACTGCGCGCTCGCGCTGGGCCTGTTCTGGCGCGACTTCGACTACTGCATGGTCAGCGCCACGCGGCGCGCCGACTGAACACACGAACAAGCACACCGAGGAGAAGAGGATTTCCATGCACACCGATCCCGAAGACAGCCGGCTGGCCGAGCTGGCGCCCATCGAGCCGGCCGCGAGCGACGAGCCGCCGGCGAGGAAGCCCGTGCACGGCATGCCCTTCGGCTGGTTCTGGCCGATGGGGATCGGCGCCGCGATGGCGCTGGTGCTGCGCCTGATCTTCAGCGGCGGCCCCGGCCAGCTCTACTCGGCCATGCTGGGCTCCTTCGTCTACCTGACGCCCGCGCTGTGCGGCGCGGTCACGGTCTACATGGCTGAGCGCATCGAGCGGCGCAGCTGGGGCTACTACCTCTGGGCGCCCTGGGTGGCGACCGCGCTGTTCGTCGGCGGCACGCTGGCGGTGTTCATCGAGGGCCTGATCTGCGCCGCCTTCATCGTGCCGCTGTTCGCGGTGATGGGCAGCATCGGCGGACTGGCCATGGGCATCGTGTGCCGCATCACCCACTGGCCGAAGCAGACCCTCTACGGCTTCGCGCTGCTGCCGCTGGTGCTCGGTGCCATCGAGCCGAACCTGCCCAACCCCGACCGGTTCTCGAACACCTCGCGCACGCTCTTCATCGCCGCGCCGGCCGAGCGCGTGTGGCACGAGCTCAACGCCGCGCGCGACATCCGCCCCGCCGAGGTCGATGGCGCCTGGGCCTACCAGGTCGGCGTGCCGATGCCGGTGTCGGGCGTCACGGTCGACACGCCCGAGGGCCGCGTGCGCCAGGTGCAGTGGCAGAAGAACGTGCACTTCGAGGAAGTCATCACCGACTGGCAGCCCAACCGCCGGCTGCAATGGCGCTTCCGTTTCTCGCCCGACTCCTTTCCGGCTGGCGCGCTCGACGATCACGTGATGATCGGCGGCCAGTACTTCGACCTGCGCGACGCCACCTACACGCTGACGCCGCGCGACGGCGGCACCGAGCTGCGCGTCGAGGTCTCGTGGCGGCTGAGCACCAGCTTCAACTGGTATGCCGACCGCGTCATGCACCTGCTGCTGGACGACGCGTCCGAGAACATCCTGCGCTTCTACAAGGCCCGCAGCGAAGGCACGGCCACGGCAGGCGCCATGATCCGTCCATGAACAAGGACACCCGCCCGGTCTTCCAGCAAGCGCTCGGCCCCGCCTGGGACCGGCTGGGCGACGCGATCCGCCGCCACTACACGATGGCCCCGCATTCGAACGACCACGTCTGCGTGCGCGGCACCATGCACGAGGTCCACCATGCGCCCTGGGCCGCGCTGCTGATGCCCTTCGGCCGGCTGTTCGGCGCCCTCGTGCCCTACACCGGGCGCGAGGTGCCGATCGAGGTCCACTACCGCTGCCGGCCCGACGACCCGCACCTCTACTGGGACCGCATCTTCCGCTTCGCGGGCCGCGCGCCCTTCCACTTCCGCTCGCACATGGAGCACGACGCGGCCGACGGCGCGCTGGTGATCGAGTACGTGCGCTTCGGCATCGGCATGCGCCTCGCGGTGAGCGCCGAGGACGGTGCGCTGGTGTTCCGCGACCGCGGCTACATCTGGCGCGTGGCCGGCCTGCGCATCCCGCTGCCGCTGGGCCTGCTGATGGGCACGGCCTATGTCGAGGAACGGCCCGACCCGCGCGACCCCGACGCCTTCAGCATGCGGATGCTGCTGCGCCACCGCTGGTTCGGCGACGTGTTCCGCTACAGCGGCAGCTTCCGCCTGCCCGACGACCTTCCCTGCGACAGGTGATCCGCGCCGGCGCCACAATCGCCCCACCATGCCGCGCCGCCCCGAGAACCTCTACCCGCAGTACCACGCCCACGTCTATTTCGGCCCCACCACCGTGGCCCAGGCCCGCGCGCTGTGCGAGCGGGCGGGCCGCGAGCTGATGGTGGTGGTGGGCCGGGTGCACGAGCGCCCGGTCGGCCCGCATCCGCACTGGAGCTGCCAGCTCGCCTTCGATGCGGCCGAGTTCGACGCGGTCATCGGCTGGCTCGACAGCCACCGCGACGGCCTCGACGTGTTCGTGCACGGCGTGACCGGCAACGACCTCGCCGACCACACCGATCACGCGATGTGGCTGGGCAACGAGAGCGCGCTCGACCTAAGGATGTTCCGGCACTGACCGGGACGGCGCGTCCTCCGCCGCGCCGTCGGCGGCCGCGCCGTGCACCTTGAAGAAGCGCGCCCCCTCCACCTTCTGCCCGATCGCCTGCTCGTAGGCCGCGCGCACCGCCTCGGGCTGCCCGGCCTGGCCGAAGAAATCCTTGAGATAGGGGCCGAGCAACGGATGCGCCGCGAGCTCCCGGCGCGGCAGGCCCTTGGCCATCTCCTCGCGACAGGCCGAGGGCAGGAACACGTCGCGGTTCTTCTGCGGATCGCGGATCAGCCCCTTGGGCTCGTGCGCCGGGTCGGCCTGCATCGCCTCCAGTTCCTCGAAGAAGCGACGCCGCATCATCACGATGCCCTTGTCGCTCTGGCCGAGCTTCTCGCGCGTGCGATCGGTGACGGTACCCTGCCCCACCCACACGGCGAAATCCTGGTTGGCGACATGGCTGGTGATCCAGCGGCCCGTGACCGGATCCCGGGTGGGCCCGTACCACGACGGAATGCGTTCCTGCACATAGGGCTCCTGCTCGGTCGGCACGCGGCTCAGCACCCACAGCACGCTCAGCGTGTGGTGGTCGTCGATCGGCACGCGCCATTCGAAGTGATGGCCGAGGAAGAAGCCATTGGGCCACAGCGTGACGCGCCCCGCGGTCCACATCGGGTTGTCCTCGCGCTCGCCGCCGCGCAGCCGCCGGTAGACGAAGCCGTGCTCGAACTCCTCGAACGCGAGCTTCAGGTGCGTGGGCACGTACGGACCTTCCTCGCCCTGCAGCCGCGTGGTCCAGTTGTTGTGCGTCCACTCGAAGTGCACCGGGTCGATCGAGTTCTCCTGGCACTGGAACCAGTTGCACGGGATCTCGGCGAACACCGCCTGCGCGAAGCCGTTGGCGCAGTTGAACAGCTCCCAGTCGGGCAGCAGCGGCGCGGGCTGTGGCCCCATGTAGGCCCACAGCAGGCCGGCCTTCTCCTGCACCGGGTAGGCCTTGATCCGCGTGCTGCGGCGCATGCGCGCGCCCGGGTCCAGCGTCTCTTCGAAGGGCTGGTGCACGCACTGCCCGCCCGCGTCGTACTGCCAGCCGTGGTAGCTGCAGCGCAGCCCGCACTGCTCGACGTAGCCGTAGGCCATGTCGGCATTGCGGTGCGGGCAGCGCCGGTCGACCAGCCCGTAGCGGCCGCCGAGGTCCTTGTAGAGCACCAGGTCCTCGCCGAGGATGCGCAGCGGCTTGACCGCCTGCGCATCGAACTCGCTCGCACCGGCGACCGGGTGCCAGTAGCGGCGCAGGTAGTCGCCCATCGGCGTGCCGGGGCCCACTTCGGTCAGCAGGCGGTTCTTCTCTTCGCTCAACATCGTCGTCTCCTGGTTCCTGATCAATCCGCACGGATGCCGAACTCGCGCACGAGCCGGCCGAAGCGCTGGTCGTCCTGCGCGATCTGCCGCGCCAGCACGGCGGGCGCGCCGCCCACCGGCTCGATGCCCAGCGTGGCCATGCGCGCCTGCACCTCGGGCATGCGGAGGATCTCGTTGAAGTGCGCGTTGAGCGCCTGCACGATCGCCTCGGGCAGCGCGCGCGGCCCGAGCAGGCCCATCCAGGCGTTCAGGTCCACGTCGCGCCAGCCGAGCTCGTACAGCGTGGGCACCGTGGGCAGCAGCGCCGCGCGCTTGCGCTGCGCCACCGCGAGCGGCAGCAGCTTGCCGGCCGCGATGTGGCTGGCCACGGCACCGGGCGTGATCCAGCCCACGCTCACATGGCCGCCCAGGGCGTCGTTGACCACCGGCGCCACGCCGCGATACGGCGCATGCACGAGCGCGATGCCGGCGTCGCGGTTGAACAGCTCGCCCGCGATATGCATCGGCGAGCCCGCGCCCGGCGTGCCGTAGGTCAGCGCGCGCCCGGCCTTCGCGGCGGCCACGAGCTGGGTCGCGCTCTGCAGGCCGGTCGCGGGCGCCGTCACCAGCAGCAGCGGGATGTCGCCGGTCTTCACGATCGGCGTGAAGTCCCTGACCACGTCGTGCGCCACGCCGGGGCCGGCCTTGAGCACGTGCTGCGCGATCGGGAAGGTGCTGGGCGTGAACAGCAGCGTGTAGCCGTCGGCCGGCGCCTTCGCCACCCAGGCGTTGCCGATCATGCCGCTCGCGCCGGGCCGGTTGTCGATCAGCACCGGCTGACCGACGCGCTGCGACAGCTTCTCGGCATAGGTGCGCGCGATGGCGTCGGTGTCGCCGCCGGCCGGGTAGGCCACGACGATGGTGATCGGCCGCGCGGGCCAGGTCTCGGCGGTGGCGGTGGCGGCGAACGCGCTCAGCGCCGAGAACAGCGTCGCGGCGGCCATCGTCCGGCGCCGGAGTGGATTCATCATGGGCTTTCCTTTCTTGCCTGTGCGTGGAGCCACGGGATCGGGGCCAGTGCAATGTAGGAAGCCGGGCGCGGGGCCAGAAGATATAGTTTCACTGAGTGAACCACTTCGGAGGCCGCGGCATGTCGGACACCCAGGGCGCGCAGGGCGTGAAATCCATCGACGCGCTGCGCCGCGGGCTCGAGGTGATGCTCGCGATCCAGCGCTCCTCGGCCGCCACGCTGTCGGAACTCAGCCGCCAGACCGGGCTGTCGAAGGCCACGCTGCTGCGCATCCTCAAGACGCTGCAGCAGGCCGGCTGGGTGGAGCGCAACGAACTCGAGAAGCGCTACGTGCCGACCTCGGCCGCCGGTGCCCCGGGCCCGCTCGTCGAGTGGCGCGCGCGACTGTCGGCGCTGGCGGCGCAACCGCGCGCCACGCTGCAGCGCAAGGTGCCCTGGCCCACCGACCTCGGCGTGCGCGACGGCAGCGCGATGCTGATCCTCGATGCGCACCGCCCGATCAACGGGCTGGCCGTGAACTACCGGGTGCTGGGCTTTCGCCCGCCGATGCTGATGTCATCGCTCGGGCGCTGCTACCTCGCCTTCTGCCCCGAGGACGAACGGCGCCAGCTCCTCGCGGCGCTCGCACGTTCGCCGCACCAGGTCGACCGCGACGCGCGGCGGCCCGAGAACGTGCGCCGCATGGTGGCGAACGCGCGCGCCCAGGGCTACGTGTCGCGCGACCCCACCGCCACCAGCATGGATTCGCCCGACCGCTTCGGCGCCATCTCGGTGCCGGTACGACTCGACGAGCGCGTGGTCGGCTGCATCAGCTGCGCCTGGCTGCCCGCGGTGCGCAGCGAGCGCGAGATGGTGGCGCAGCACCTGGCCGACCTGCAGGCCGCCGCGCAGGGCATCGAGCGCAAGCTGCGGCAGGCCGGCTTCGAGCCGGCGCCGCCCACGGGCTGAATCAGAACTCCGCGTCGAGCTCGTCGATCTCGTCGGGCTCCTGCTTCGCCGCCGCCACCCATTCCTTCATCGCGGGCAGCTCCATCACGCGCTTGCAGTAGGCCGTGCAGGCGCTGTCGAGCGCCACGTCGTAGCTCAGGAAGCGCGTGACCACGGGCGCGTACATCGCATCGGCAATGCCCGGCTGCTCGCCGAACAGGTAGGGGCCGCCGTAGGCCTTGAGGCATTCGCGCCAGATCGCCACGATGCGGTCGATGTCGGCCTGCGCGCGCGACCACACCTTGAAGTTCTTGAACCGGGCCTTGATGTTCATCGGCAGCGCGCCGCGCATGGCCGCGAAGCCCGAATGCATCTCGCCGCAGATCGCGCGGCAGTGGGCCCGGGCCGCCACGTCGGCGGGCAGCAGGCCGGCCTTGGGCTTGATCTCGTTGAGGTACTCGCCGATCGCCAGCGTGTCCCACACCTTCACCGAGCCATGCTGCAGCGAGGGCACCAGCATCGAGGACGACAGCAGCAGCATCTCGGCCTTCATGGCCGGATCGTCGGGCGGGATGATCTTCTCGCTGAAGTCCAGGCCCGCCAGCCTGCACATCAGCCAGCCGCGCAGCGACCACGCGCCGTAGTTCTTGCTGCTGATGGTGAGAACGGGTTTGGCCATCGGGTGTGCTCCTTGGTGCCGGCAAGCGCCGCCGGTGGCCAGCGACGTGCAAGCCCTGTGCCACCCGTTCCATCCCGGTGCGCCCGGCCTTGGCCCGCAACTTGCCTCTGCCACTGCAACGCACCACAACCATGCTCTACCGCGTCTACCAGAACCAGGCCGACCTGCTCTCCCCGCTGCGGCTCGCCTCCCAGTACATGGCGCGCGCGCTCTGGCAGGACGGCAGCGAGCGCACCATGCAGCGGCGGCTGGCGGCGCAGTGCGAGGTGTTCTCGCGCATGCGGCTCACCCACAGCCGGCCGCCCTACGGCATCGCCAGCGTGCCGGTCGACGGCGACGAGGTCGCGGTGCACGAGGAGGTGGCGCTGAGCGCGCCCTTCGGCACCCTGCTGCATTTCAGGAAGGACGGCGACCATCCCACGCACCCGCCCGTGCTGCTGGTTGCACCGTTGTCGGGCCATTTCGCCACCTTGTTGCGCGAAACCGTGCGCACCCTGCTGCGCGACCACGACGTCTACCTGACCGACTGGCACAACGCGCGCGACGTGCCGCTGTGGCAAGGCCGCTTCGGCCTCGACGACTACACGCTGCAGCTCATGGCCTTCCTCGAGGCCGTCGGCCCCGGCGTCCACATGGTCGCGGTGTGCCAGCCCTGCGTGGCCGCGCTGGCCGCCACCGCGCTCATGGCCGAGGACGACAACCCCGCCACCCCGCGCAGCCTCACGCTGATGGCCGGGCCGGTCGACTGCCGCATCAACCCGACCGCGGTGAATCGCCTCGCGACCGACCGGCCCATCGACTGGTTCCGCCGCAACCTCATCAGCCACGTGCCCTGGCCGCACGCGGGCGCGATGCGGCGCGTGTACCCGGGCTTCCTGCAGCTCGCGGCCTTCATGAGCATGAACCCCGAGCGCCACAAGAAGCAGTTCGAGGACATGTACCGCCACCTGGTCGAGGGCGAGCTCGAGAAGGCGCACACCATCGGCAACTTCTACGACGAGTACCTGGCGGTCAACGACCTGCCCGCGGAGTTCTACCTCGAGACCGTGGAGCGCGTGTTCCAGACCTACGACCTGCCGCGCGGCCAGCTCACCGTGGGCGATCGCACCGTGAACCCGGCCGCGATCCGCCGCACCGCGCTGCTCACGGTCGAGGGCGAGCGCGACGACATCTGCGCGGTGGGCCAGACCGTGGCGGCGCAGGACCTCTGCACCGGCGTGCGGCCCTACCTCAAGGCCCACCACCTGCAGGCCGGCGTGGGGCACTACGGCGTGTTCAGCGGCAGCAAGTGGAACGCCCAGATCTATCCGCGCGTGCGCGAAACCATCCACGCGGCCGCCGAGCTGCACTGAGCTACGGCTGCGGCAGCGCGGCCTCCACCGCGGCCGGCTGCGCCGGTCGCCCTCCCGCCTCCAGGTATTTCCAGTACGCCACGTACCCCGAGAGGTAGTGCTCCACGTCGTCGATGCGCACACGGAAGCTGTGGTGGCGGATGAAGAAGCTGCCCACGATGCGCTGCGGATTGCGGAAGAACATCGCGAGCTCGGGCCAGAAGTGCCCGCTCAGCAGGTAGCGCGCGCGCTGCTCGAGCGCGCGGTAGAACTTCTCGATGTCGAAGCCCTCGAGCAGGTGCGCATGCGCGGGGTCGGCCTGCAGCCGCGTCACCATCTTCTGCGCCGCCATCATCAGCTCGAGCAGGGTCGGGAAGGTGGTGATGCGGTTGAGCACGAACTCGAGGTGGTCGCGCACGTTGTCCAGGCCGAAGCGGAAGTAGCGCTCTTCCGGCCGGTACAGCGTGAGCTCGTTGACGCAGTAGCTGAGCCAGTGGTCGTGCGCCTCCCAGTGGCGCGCCTCGATGAAGTGCGCGAAGGCCTTCTCGACCGCGCGCAGCCAGCGCTCGTCGCGCGTCAGGCCGTAGAGGCGCATCAGTCCGAAGGCGGCCTCGCCGTCGTAGTAGATGATGCGGTTCTCCTCCTTCACGCGCAGGTCGGGATGGTGGAGCACGTGCACGAAGCGGCCGCTGGCCGGGTCCTGCATGTGCAGGATGCCGAGCGCGAGCTGCTCCATCAGCGGCAGGTACTTCCGGTCGCCCGTGAGCTCGGTGTACTTGACCATCGCGAGCAGGCACACGGCATTGCCGCCGAGCTTGATCTCGTCCTCGATGTCGACCAGGAACGCGGCCTGCGCCCCATCGGGCAAGGTGGCGGGCCGGATCAGCTCGCCCGTCAGGTGGCCCAGCGCGCGGTCGATCGCCGCCTTGTGCTCGGGCTTGCGCGTCAGCTCCCAGCCCTCGATCAGCGCATAGGTCGAGCTCGCATGGCGCAGCGCGTTGTAGGTGGGAATGGCGCGGTCGAAGCAGGGGAACCAGCCGTAGTGGTAGGCGCCCGAGCTCTTGACCTGGCGCGCGAGGTAGGCGGTGCTGGTCTCGACGATCTGGCGCACGCGCGCCGCGTCCCAGGCCGGCAGCCGGCGGTAGCCGCGGCCCACGCCCTCGTGCTCGATGCGGTGCGCCTCCTTGCCGTCCGTGAACACGGCGCGCGTGTCGAACACCCACACCGGCTGCTGCGGATCGGTGGGCCAGCTCAGTTCGCGCCCGTAGCGGTGCTGGCCGAACAACCGGAGGTTCGCCGCGTTGGGCGTGGCCTCGTCGAACTTGCCGTCGTAGAGCACGGCATGGGCGCCGATGTCCTGCTCGAGCATGGCCACCGACAGGTCGGCGTCGAAGGCGATGCCGCTGCGGAAGTAGTTGCGCTTGGTGGCCAGCAAGGCCTGCTGCAGCCCCTTCCAGTGCATCGCCTGCACCGTGTGGACCACGTCCGCGCGCAGCCAGATCGGCGCCGTGCTCTGCTTGCGCAGCCAGGTCTGCAGCAGTTGCGCGCCGCGGCGCCACACCTCGTCGAAGTTCCTGCCGCGCACCGTCACCACGTGCGCGCGCTCCTTGCCGTTGCAGGCCGACAGGAACAGCACGCCCGCGCCTTCCGGCGCCGCGGCCTCCATGCACTCGGCCCACGTCGCGGCCACCGCGGGCTTCGCGCACGCGAGCAGTTCACCCAGACTCATCGAAGATTCCTCACATGGCTTCCATCGGCTGGCGATGCGATGGCTGCGCGCATTGTCCCTCGTCCCGGCGTCATTCCCAGGGCCGCGCGGCCGCGGCTTCGTACTCCTGCGGCGTGCCGCAGAAGACGATCTGCTCCTGCCCGACCAGCTCGTAGGCCACGCGCGCGCCGCGCGCGATCAGCGCGTTGTAGCAGGGCGCGATGTAGTACTCGCCGCGGATCAGCAACTGATGCTGCTGCTGGTGCGCGAAGGCTTCGTCGAAGACCCGCGCATCGGCGAAGTGGTAGAGGCCGTCGCTGCACAGGCTGGAGATGCGCTCCTTCTCGGTGGTGCGCAGCACCGAGCGATCGGGCCCGGGCTCGACGAAGGACCAGTGCTCGCCCTCGCCCTCGAACACCTCGAGGTAGCCCGCGGCGCCGTCGGCCAGCGCCGACTTGCGGAAGCCGGGCCGGATGGTGTCGATGTTGAAGACGTAGAGCGCCTCCTCGCTGCGCAGCGCCTGCAGCCCGCGGTGCACCGAGTCGGCCTGCCCCAGCGTGTCGCCGTCGAGCTCGACGATGTGGAAGGACTTCACGCCCAGCGCCTTGAGCTCGCGCACCAGGAACTCGACCACGTCGTGGTCGCGCCGCACCACGAACAGGAACAGGTCGTCCTGGAAGTAGCGCTCGAAGGACTTCACCA
Organism: Variovorax sp. GW821-FHT09B05; assembly: GCF_059418265.1. Lineage (NCBI taxonomy): Bacteria > Pseudomonadati > Pseudomonadota > Betaproteobacteria > Burkholderiales > Comamonadaceae > Variovorax > Variovorax sp. GW821-FHT09B05. Next base: position 252,135 of record NZ_JBWKPN010000006.1, on the reverse strand, counting down.
CATGGAAGAACACCGTGCGCCCGTGCAGCGGCAGCCGGTACTTCGGCAATGCATAGCCGGCCTCGGTGAAGCGGCGGCTCCTGCCCATCATCGGTATCACGAACATCGCTCAGTGCTCCATCTGTTCGTACAGGCGCAGCGCATTGGCCAGCATCGCGCGCTGGCGGCGCGGCGCGTCCTGGTGCAGCGGCAGCATCGACAGGAACAGGAGCACCGTGATCGGCGCCACGTGGCGCGCGGTCATGCCGTTGAGCAGCGGCAGCGCCGCGAACAGCTTCTGGATCGCGGCCACGTCCTCGTCGGCATGGATGCGCAGGCGGAAATCCAGCCCCGTCCCGTCGTCGATCTCGAAGGCATCGGCCACGATGTAGTCGTACAGCCCCAGCACCGAATGCGCGAGCTTCGCGAGGTCGTAGCGCAGGTCGCCGACGAGCCGCGGCTCATCGCGGAAATTGAGGCCGCGCGGGTCGATCAGCTTGATGCAGTCCGAGCGGGTGTCGAACAGGATGTTGCTGAAGCACAGATCGCCGTGCATCACGCCCGGCACCAGCGGCACGCGCGCCGCGGCCTCGAGGCAGCGCTCGAGGATCTCGGCCAGCGAGGGCAGCGCGCGCCCGTTGAGCCGCGTGGGCGCCGACAGGCTCGTGCCGCTCGCCGTGGCATAGGCATCGAGCCGCGCGCGCGTCTTGTCGCCCAGCATGCCGCGGCTGTCCTGCGCCACCGCCTGGCGCTCGCGCTCGCCCAGCGGTACCGCCGTCTGGCAGGCCGCGAGCCAGTCGGCCAGGTGCCGGAACACGCGCGACCAGAAGGCGGTGGAGTTGCGGCCGTGCACGTAGAGCTCGTTGAGCGGCGCCATGCACAGGTACTCGAGCTCGTAGCCATAGCCACCGTCCCCGTCCTCGACCGCGCCGCGGTCGAGCAGTTGCGGGACGTACACGCGCAGCCGCGGCGGCAGCGCCTCGAACCAGCGCGCCTCGGCCTCGAGCTTGCGTGGCTGGCTGCCGGTCTTGCGCACGCGCCGGTCGCCGATGGCGAGGTCGTTGAAGGCGCGCTGCGTGGTGATGCGCGCGCGCGAGCGGTAGAAGGTGTTGACGTGGCCGAAGTCCGACCACTGCGCGGTCTGCACGCGCTGCAGGTAGCAGGCCTCGTCGTAGGCCGAGACCGCGCGCTCGAACGAGCCGCGCGCGGCCACCAGGCATTTGGCGAGCCGGCTGACCGACTGGAACGCGAAGTAGCCGCACCACACGCGCACCGCGGTCTCCGAGCCGTGGTCCACCTGCCAGTCGTAGTCGTCGGCCGACTCGGCCACGCTGAGGCAGTCCCAGCCGGTCGGCAGGTCGTTGATCAGCGTGTCGCCCAGCAGCAGCCGCATGCCGTCGTCGTAGCGGCCCACCGTGTTGATCGAGAACAGCAGCGAGTCGGCCAGCGTGAGCCCGTCGGGCACGCGCAGCACCTGGATCGCAAGGGCCTCGAGCGCCTGCGCGTCGCGGTGCGAGACGGCATGGCTCTCGGGCAGCGAGAGGTAGATGGGCTCGCCCGGGAAGTGCCTTGCCAGCAGCGCGGCCTGGTGCACGAACAACCGGTGGTTGGCCACCGGCAGGAAGGCCGGCGGCAGGCGGCCGAACTCCGACTGCAGCTCGGAGTCGACGTAGGCCGCCGAGGTGACGACGATCACTTCTCGTGCTCCAGCAGCCGGTCGATCTCCTCGCGGCTGTACTTGAGGAACTCCGAGGGCCGGATCGCGCGGTCGTCGACGTAGAAGCCCTCCTCGCCGCACCAGGGCTTGCCGACGTGGATCTCGTCGTAGGGCACGTCGTGGCGGGCCAGCCAGTCGATGATGATCGGCAGCGTGTGGGCGTTGATGCGGCCGACGTTGCCGCCGAAGCTGTTGACGTTGCGGCTGGTGTAGATCGAGATCGCGAAGCCCTGCTCGCGGTAGCTGCGCAGCCGCTCGATCATGTCCTCGCGCGGACGGGCATTGGGGTAGTCCTTCTGTTCCGCCACGCACAGCGTGTGGTCCAGGTCGAAGATCAGGCGTTTCAAGTGGGGCTCCTCTAATTCTGGTTCGCGGCGGCCGGGTCGATGGCCAGGAAGCGCGCGATTTCGTCGTTGTTGCGTACGCCCGAGGCGGCCACCGCGCGCTGCACCACGCGCATCAGCCGCGGGTTGTGCGCCGTGTCGCGCTGGTCGGCGTCGGGCCATTGGTAGGGCGGCAGGCCGCGCTCGCGCGCGACGGCCTCGGTCTCCTCGCCGAAGGCCTGCAGGATGCGCAGCATCAGCGCATGGCCGCGCCAGATCTCGTCGCGCACCACCGGGCTGCCGTCGGCGAAGCGGCGCGCGCGCAGCTCGTCGGGCATGGCCATCGGCGGCTCGCCGGCCTTGGCCAGCTCGGACAGCCGGTTCCAGAAATGGCGCACGTCGTAGGGATTGGGATTGGCGAACACGCGCGCGCGCAGCTCGGTGGGCGTGGCCGGCAGCGGCGTGCTCCACAAGGTGGGGTTGCGCCGGTTCTCGGCCAGCGTCACCCACTCGGCCCACTTCGCCATGCCCTCGAGGTACCAGCTGGCGCGGAACATCGCGTGGCCGTACTGGAACAGGTGGAACAGCTCGTGCGGGATCAGGTAGTCCTTCACCCGCTCGTGGTTGCCCGCGAGCGCGGCATTGATGGCGATCGAAAGCGTGCAGCGGTCGGCGCGCGCGCGGCTGCCTGGGTAGCGGATCACGGCCGAGAACGAGAGCCCGCGCTTGTCCGCGACGCCGGGGCTGTAGGCATCGAAGTTCAGCAGGTCGATGTCGATCGTCTCGGCCTGCCTGAAGCGCGGACTGCGCAGCGGATCGCGAAAGCCGTTGGCCAGGTAGATGCGGCGCACGGTGTCCAGGTGCAGCGCGGCGTCCTCGACCATGTCGGGCACGCCGTTGCCGTTGAGGTCGACGCCGGTGTAGAGCGCATGCGGCCCGTCGAGCGCATAGAAGACGCGGATGCCGTTGAACTCGTGGCGCTGCGTCAGCGCCAGCCGGTGCGCGTTCTTCGAGATGCGGCAGCCCGCGCCTTCGGGCCCCTGCTGCAGGCCCGGCTCGCGGTCGGCCTGGTCCTGCGCGCGCGCCGCGCCCGGCAGCAGGCCCAGGAACAAGGCCCACAGAACCGACAGGGCCAGCACGGCCTGCATGCGACGCACCCGTGTCACCGCGGCGCCGCGCCGGCCAGGGCGTTCCACAGCAGGCGGTCCATCTCGCTGGCCGGGCCCGCGGGCAGGTCGGCCGACAGCATCGCGCGCAGCTCGCCGCGGCCATAGGCGGCGGCGGGCACGGCCTCGACGGCATGGATGTTTTCGAGCGGCCGCCGCCGCACGCCCTGGAACAGCAGCGCATGCGCGAGCGAACAGTGCGAACGCAGCCGCTTCGGAAAGCCGAACCAGTTCTCGCGGATCGCCTGGGTCTGCAGCCCCAGCGTGTTGGCATAGCAGCCCATGGCTTCGGGCGAGCCGACCGCGAACTGGTCGCCGGCATACAGCGTCTTGGTCACCGCGAGGTGGTTGAAGAACAGCACGCGCTGGCGGCGGCAGGCCTCGGCCATGCCGGCCCAGTCGGGCGCGGCCGTGCCGGCGCGGAAGGCGCGGTCGGGCCGGATCCGGATCACCAGGTCGTAGTCGCCGCCGTCCTGCAGCATCAGGCGGTGCGCTTCCTGGATCTTGTAGAACATCTTGAGCTGGTTGTTCGTGTCGTGCTCGAACTCGGGCCGCCGGTGGTTCTCGATCGCCACCACCGCGTCGGCGCCGTACACCGCGCGCAGGTCCGCTTCGCCGAGCGTCGACGACACCTCGAGCCGGGCGAAGAAGTTCGGATAGGCCTTCTTCATCGCGGCCAGCCCGTAGCGGAAGCCGGCCTGCCGGTAGGCGTCGGCGAAGGGCGCGAACTTGAAGATCCGGTCCACGCCGTTGCCCGACATCGGATCGGGAAAGCGCCAGCCCGTGTCCTCCCAGGTATGGACGAAGTACTTCACCTGGTGGCCGTCCAGCCCCAGGTGCTTCCAGGTCTGGAAGGCGGCCGCATAGCCGCGCATCTGGCCCGACACGCAGACGGCGATGCGCAGCGGCGCGCCGGCGGCCGGCGCAGTTGCATCGGAGCGCGCCGCGCCGGATTCGAAGGCGCGCGCGATCCTCGCGCTGGCGCGTGCCTGCCTCGCCTGCTTGCCTCCCTCGGCCGGCGGCAGGCTGCGCACCTGCGCGAGGATGCGCTCGTACAGCGCCTCGTCGAACAGGCCGTAGCCGAGGATCAGCAGCCGGCAGATCGCCGCGTCGCTCAGGCCGCGCAGGCCCTGCGCGTCCTCCAGCAGGTCGTTCGCGAAGGCGCGCAGCAGCGCGCCGTTCGCGGGCAGCACGCTCTGGAAGAAGCGGCACAGCGTCTCGTGGTCGCAGCGCTGGAACAGCTCGACCAGCATCTCGCGCCGCAGGTCGTCGCCATAGCCGCGGAAGCCCTCGACCGCGAGCATCAGCGCGGTGCGGTCGCGCGGGTCGGCGAACTCCCGGTGCTCGAACAGCGGCCGTGCCACGCCAGCCAGGCTGCGGTAGCTCGCGCCCTGGTGCCGCTTCAGGCCCGCGAGGAAGCTCGCGAAGGCGAAGGGAAAGGCCTCGAGGGCCTGGGCCAGCCGGGCCGCATGGCCATCGATCTGGCCCGCGATCATCTGCACCGCGCCCGCGTCCATCTCGCCCTGGGCGGGAAAGTGGCGCGCCCAGATCTCGCCGCCGCGCAGCTCGAGCGCCGCCGCGACGTTGCCCGACAGCACCAGCGCCTCGTGGTAGCGCAGCACGATCTCCTTCTCGAACGCATGGCCCTCGCCGAGCGCGCGGCGCAGCCGGTACAGGCTCAGCTCATGCTGGTCGGCGCGCGCGAAGGCCGCCAGCGCGGCCTCCATGTCGGCGACCGAGGTCCAGGCCCCGGAAGCGATCGCTTCGAGCGGTGCGTCTTCCCGCCACATCGCTCAGGCCGCCAGCGCGACGGCTTCGGCCTCGCGCACCACCGGCAGCCAGGGGGCGGCCAGCATGCCGATCGGCGGCGGCGTCTCGAGGCTCATCAGCAGGTGGGCACGGCTCGACGGCTGGTTGCTGCGGTTGACGGCACGGTGGTGCACGTCCACGCGCACCAGCCAGGCCGAACCGTCGGCCGGCAGGTGCACGCTCTCGATGCTGCCGTCGGCGCGCTGCCATTCGAAGAAGCAGTTGGGGTTGGTGACGATCGGCACGTGCAGGCGCCAGGCCTCGCGCACGGCGTCGGTGTGCAGCGGCATCTCGTCGCCTTCGCTCTCGAGCTGCATGATGCGCGCGCGAAAGGGCTTGAGACCGCGCGCCGACAGCGCGTCCATCACCTCGGCCAGGCAGCCCGAGCAGGCATCGGTGGGCTGCGTGCCGCGGCTGGGCATGGAGGCATTGGGATTGATGCGGCGGATGCCGTCGATCAGCGTGCCGTCGCGGCTGGTGACGGCCCAGCCGATGTAGTCGACGCGGTTGTCGCGGTACTGCGTCGACGGCAGCTGGCGCACGTGCTGTTCGAAGTGGACGCGCAGCGCGTCGATGTCGATCTTGAAGTTCGCCAGCCGGGCGAACATGACGTCCTTGGATTGGTTCACGGCTCTCTCTCCTCGGTTCCTCTGGATGAATGGCCATCGCGGACGATGGCGCCGGCCCGCGCGCGGCGGGCGATGCGCAATGGCTGCGCAGGCGCTGCACGCCGAAGCGGCAGCGCGGTCCGGGCACGGGGCCGGACCTAGGCGAGGAAGGCGGAAATCCGTGGCGGCCGCTTGGGCGGCGCGAGGAAGGTCGAGGAGGAGAAGGAGGCGAAGGAGCGCGGCAGCGCGCTGGACAGCACGATCAGTTCGAGCGCGTAGCTCTCGAACGGGACCTCGATGCCGTGGCCGATGTCCGTGTCGTCGCTGGACACCGAGGCGGAGACGGAGGTGCCCGCGCCGCGCGGAAAGTCATCGCTGGAGGCCGAGGCATCCGACCACAGCGTCTGCGCGACGAGGTCGTGATGCAGGCCGGCTTCGACGAGGATCTGCGCGAACACCACCACGGCCTGACAGCACAGAAGGACCGCGAGGACGAGCGCGATGAGCGGGCGAGACATGACCGCGAAATCTTAGCGGCAGATACCCTGTCTAAGAAACAATTCGTTGACCTTTACGCAGGTATTCGGCGCACTGAGAACTACGGTTTACGGTGGGTTCTCGCACCCTTGGCGACCCGCCGCACCGGCCGTTCGCCGGCCTGCGGCAGGCGCTCGCGCAGGAAGTCGATCAGCGCCTGCGCCGCCACGTTGCGCATCGGCCCCGGCAGGTAGGCCAGCACCACGCGGCGCTCGATGCGCGGCTTCGACAGCGCCAGCACCACCAGTTCGGGATCGCGCAGCGAGGCCGTGTACAGGCGCGGCATCAGTCCCAGCGCCTGCCCGCCGCGCACCAGCGCATAGAGGGTTTCGGAATAGCTCACGCGCAAGGGCTCGAGCCCCTGCGCGAACTGGGCGCGCGCGGGATTGCCGAGGGCCGGCATGCTGCCGCTCTCGAACAGCACCAGCCGCTCGCGGCCGATGCGCTCCCAGTCCGTTTCGCCGGCCGCGGCCAGCGCATGGTCGCGCCGCACCACCAGCACCAGCGGGTCGCGGAACAGGTCCACGCATTCGAGCCCGCCCGGCGGCTCGGTGATGGCGGCCACCGCCATGTCGAGCTGGCCGCTGCGCAGTTCGGCCAGCAGCGCGGTCGAGGGCGCGTCGCGCCACGACAGCTCGACCTCGCCGAGGCGCTCGGCGTGCGCCGCCGCGAACTCGCTCGCGGCCGCGGCCACGCGCGCGGCGGCCGAGGGGATCACGCCGATGCGCACGAAGGCCCGGCCGCGCCGCACCGTGCTCTCGATGTCGCGCAGCGCCACCTCGACCGTGTGGACCAGGAAGTCGGTGCGCGCCAGCACCTCGGCGCCCAGCGGCGTGAGCTCGACGCGGTGCGTGGAGCGCGTGAGCAGCTGCGCGCCCAGCAGCTTCTCGACCTGCTTGATCGCATTGCTGAGCGCGGGCTGGGTGATGGCCAGCCGGCGCGCGGCGCGGCCGAAGTGCGCCTCCTCGACCAGCACCGAGAAGCACTGCAGCTGGCGCAGCGTGAGCGCGCGCAGCGGCAGCGAGGACGCGGCCGGTTCGGGCGCCGGCAAGGGCTTGGGAGCGCGCGGGGAGGTGGCCATGCTTATAGATCGGGCGAATCAAATTATAGAAATTCAAAATTTTCCTTATCGCCTCGCCCTCACTAGACTGGCCCGCATGACCGCCAGCCCCTCCGCCAGCCCGTCTTCCGCCGCCCACGGCTTCGACCTCGAAGCCCTGCTGCGCGCCATCCCCAAGGTCGAGCTGCACTGCCACCTGTTCGGCACCGTGCGCCACGACACCTTCAAGCAGCTCAACCTGCGCGCCGGTTCGCCGCTGGCCGCCGACGAGATCGAGGGCTTCTACACGCGCGGCGAGAAGCCAGTGGGCGTGCTGCGCGTGCTGCGCGCGCTCGACGCCGAGCTGGTGCGCGGCCCCGACGACCTGCACCAGCTCACGCTCGAATACCTGCAGGACGCCGCGCAGCACAACGTGCGCCATGCCGAGTTCTCGTGGAACCCGACCGGCACCGTGCAGGTATCGGGCATCCCCTATGCGCTCGCGCAGGGCGCGATCGTGCGCGCGATCCGCGATGCGAAGCAGCAGTTCGGCATCGACGGCCGGCTGATCGGCGCCATCGACCGCGAGGCCTCGCCCGCGGCCGCGCTCGAGATGGTCGAGTGGATGGCCGCGAACCGCTGCGACGAAGCGATCGGCATCGGCATCGACTACCGCGAGGTCGACCGCCCGCCCGAGCTCTTCACCGAGGCCTATGCGCGCGCGCGGCAGGTCGGCCTGCGCACCACCGCGCATGCCGGCGAGTTCGGCATGCCCTGGACCAACGTGCGCACCGCGCTCGACGTGCTGCGCGTGGAACGCATCGACCATGGCTACACCGTGGTCGACGCACCGGAGTTCGCGCGCGAATGCGCCGAGCGCGGCGTGCTGTTCACCGTGGTGCCGACCAACTCCTACTACCTGCGCACCCTGCCGCCCGAGCGCTGGGCGCTCGACCATCCGATCCGCCGCATGCCGGGCCTGGGCCTGCGCATCCATCCCAACACCGACGACCCGACCCTGCACAAGGTCACGCCCACGCAGGCCTGGCTGATGATGGTGCGCGACTTCGGCTTCGGCCTCGACGACCTGCGCGGCTTCATGCTCAACGGCCTCGACGGCGCCTGGATCGACGAGACGCAGCGCCGCGACTGGCGCGCGCAATGGAGCGACGCCTTCGACCACCTGCGCAGCCGCCTCGGCGATGCGCCGCCCTCTTCCCAAGCCCACGCCTGAAGCCCGCCATGAACCACCTCCGCCGTCCCCTGCTCGTGGCCGCGACGCTCTGCGCCGCGTTGCCCGCCCTGCTGCCCACCATGGCCTCGGCCCAGCCGGCCTGGCCCGCGGCCAAGCCGATCACGCTGATCGTTCCCTACACCGCGGGCGGCAGCGTCGACGTCAACGCGCGGCTGGTCGCCACGCGGCTGGCCGAACGGCTCAAGCAGTCGGTGGTGATCGACAACGTGGCCGGTGCCGGCGGCGCCATCGGCGTGGCCAAGGCCGTGGCCGCCGCGCCCGACGGCTACACGCTGGTGGTCGGTCCCGACAGCGCGATCGCCATCGGCCGGCTGGTCAACCCCTCGGCCTTCCGCTTCGATCCGCTCAAGGACCTGGCGCCGGTCGGCCTGCTCAACACCGCGCCGATGGTGCTGGTGGCGCGCCCCGGCCTGCCCGCGAAGAGCTACGCCGACTTCGTGCAGCTCGCCAAGGCCGCGCCCGGCAAGTACAACTACGCCACCTCGGGCGTGGGCACCGTGCTGCAGCTCGCGATGGAACTGCTCAAGCAGCGCAGCGGCATCTTCGTGACCCACGTGCCCTACCGCGGCGGCGCGCAGATCGCCACCGACGTGATCGGCGACCAGGTCGACCTCGCGATGCTCGTGAGCACCAGCGCCATCCCGCACGTCAACGGCAAGCGGCTGCAGGCCCTGGGCATCACCGGCGCCAAGCGCCTGCCCGCGCTGCCCGGCGTGCCCACCTTCGACGAGATGCCCGGCCTCAAGGGCTTCGACATGGTGAGCTGGTCCGGCATCTTCGCGCCCGCGAAGACGCCACCCGCCATCGTCGCGCGCCTCAACCAGGAACTCGAGGCCGTGCTGCAGGAAGAAGGCGTGCGCAGCAAGCTCGCCGAGCAGGGCGCATTGCCGGGCAGCGGCACGCCCGAAGCCTTCGGCCGCTTCGTGCAGGCCGAGTACGCGCGCAACCAGAAGATCGTGCAGACCGCCAACATCAAGGAATGAGCGCGGCGCAGCCGCCATGGCGCATGATCGATCGCCGCACCGTCACCGGCCTTCGGAGATCGACCCCATGCCGACCGCGTCCTCGCTCCCGCGCCTTCGCCTGCTGCTCGCGGCCCTGCTGCTGCCGGCCCTGCTCGGCGCCTGCGCCAGCCTGCCGCCGCCCGTGGCGCAGGCGCCCGTCGCCGCGATCGCCGACTACGCCACCACGCCGCTGAACGCCATCGCGCAGCGGGCACTGGCACCGGGCACCCAGTCCGGCTTTCGCCTGCTGCCCTACGGCCCGACCTCCTTCGCCAGCCGCATCGAGCTCGCGAAGCTCGCCACCCGCAGCCTCGACGTGCAGTACTACCTGCTGGCCGGCGACAACACCGGCCGCGCGTTGATGCGCGCGCTGCGCGATGCCGCCGCGCGCGGCGTGCGCGTGCGCCTGCTGGTGGACGACCTCTACACCACCGGCGAGGACGAACTGCTGCTCGGGCTGGCCAGCCATCCGAACGTGGAGGTGCGCCTGTTCAATCCCTTCCCGGCGGGCCGCGGCAGCGACCTCACGCGCTTCGCCGCCTCGGCCATGGATTTCGAGCGCATCAACCGGCGCATGCACAACAAGCTGTTCGTGGCCGACAACGCCGCCGCCGTGGCCGGCGGGCGCAACATGGCCGACGAGTACGTGATGAACGCCAGTGCCAGCAACTTCATCGACATGGACGTGTTCGCCGCGGGCCCGGTGGTGCGCGAACTCTCCGACGCCTTCGACCACTACTGGAACAGCGAGGCCGTCTATCCCGTGCAGCGCATCGCGCGCAGCAGCCTGTCGCCGGCGCAGCTGCGGCAGGCCTTCGAGGAGCGCACCGCCACCGCCAGGCCGCCGCAGGCACCGCGCATTCCCGACGACGGCATCATCCCCAACGCGACCGAGGGCGAGCCGGCCTCGATCCCGCTCGAGATGGTGCCGATGATGAACCTGCCCTTCGAGCTGGCCGAGCGCAGGCTGAGCCCGCTGCTCATGGCCGACGCGCGCGTGCTGTTCGATCCGCTGACCAAGACCCAAGGCTGGAACGAGCGCGAGAACTCGAACAAGGGCACCGTCACCGAATCCGTGGTGCGCTGGTTCCGGACCGCGCGCCACACCATCAAGATGGTGTCGCCCTACTTCGTGCCTTCCGACGCCGCCGTCGTCAGCCTCGCGGAAGCGCGCGCCGAGGGCCTGCAGGTCGAGCTCATCACCAACTCGCTGGCCTCCACCGACGAGCCCTGGGTCTATGTCGGCTACTGGCCGCACATCCACCGGCTGCTCGAGGCCGGCGTCGATATCTACGAGCTGAGCCCCTCGCTGAGCGTGCACCGCGGCAAGCTCGGCCTGTTCGGCCACGGCACCGGCGCGCTGCACATGAAGAACGGCATCGTCGACCATCGCCAGGTCTTCCTCGGCTCGATGAACCTCGACCCGCGCTCGGCGCGGCTGAACACCGAGCTCGGCCTGATCATCGACAGCCCCGACATGGCGCGCCAGCTCGAGAGCTTTGCCGACACGCGCAGCTTCTACCGGCTGCGGCTCGACGCCAAGGGCCGGAACGTCGAATGGGTGGACCAGGACGACGACACGCGCGTGTTCGACGTGCCGCCCGAGACGACGGCATGGCAGCGCTTCAAGCTGAGGCTGCTGGGGCCGTTGATTCCGCAGAGCCAGTTGTAGCCGGCGCGCGCCGCACCCGGGCAGCGGGCCACTACCATGCCCGCATGTCCCGCTCCGAACGCCTGCTCGCACTGCTCCAGACCCTGCGCCGCCATCGCCGGCCCATCAGCGGCCAGGCCCTGGCCGAGCAGCTCGGCGTCAGCCTGCGCACGCTGTACCGCGACATCGCGAGCCTGCAGTCCCAGGGCGCGCTGATCGAAGGCTCGCCCGGCCTCGGCTATGTGCTCAAGCCGGGCTATGTGCTGCCGCCGCTGATGTTCGGCCCCGAGGAGATCGAGGCGCTCGCGCTGGGCCTGCGCTGGGTGGCGGACCGCGGCGACAAGGCCTTGTCCGGCGGCGCGCACGATGCGCTGGCGAAGATCGCCGCCGTGCTGCCGCCCGAACTGAAGCGCGAGCTCGAGGCCTCCGCGCTGCTCGTGGCCGCGGGTGCGAAGCGCGCACCGGCCGCGGTCGAACCCGACCTGCTGCGCGCCGCCATCCGTGCCGAGCACAAGCTGCGCATCGGCTACAGCGATCCCGGCGGAACCGCGTCGCAACGCGTCATCTGGCCCTTCGCGCTCGTGTACTTCGAACAGTCGCGCGTGCTCAGCGCCTGGTGCGAACTGCGCAACGACTTCCGCAACTTCCGCGCCGACCGCATCGTCGCCGCCGAGATGCTCGATGCGCGCTACCCCCAGCGTCGCCAGGCGCTGCTCAAGGCCTGGCAGCAGCGCGTGAAGGAAAGCGGCCGCACGATACTGCCGGAATCTGACATACCCTCTTCCTAAGCTCGCGCCATCGTTCATTCATCAGGAGATCGGCGTGAAGTTTGCATCCGTGCGTCTAGTCACTCAACAATTCGAAGCCCTCGTTGCGTTCTACGCGCGCCTGTCGGGCACCGAGGCCACCCGGCTGGCCGATGGCTTCGCGGAGATCCGGCTGGAGGGCGCGACGCTGGCCATCTCCGAAGAGCATCTCGTGCAGCGCTTCAACGCCGGGGCCGCCACGGCCGCATCGAACCGCTCGGCAATCCTCGAGTTCGAGGTCGCCGATGTCGAGGGCACGCTGGCGCGCATGGCGGAAGCGGCCGAGGTCGTGATGCGGCCGACCACGATGCCGTGGGGCAACCGGTCGCTGCTGCTTCGCGATCCGGATGGGAGCCTGGTGAATGTGTTTTCGCGGCCGGCGAACTAGCGAGGGCCCGTCGGCGTTACACGCGTTACGGCCGAGACGTCCCTCGCTTGCCAGTCGGAGGACACGAACGCCGGTCTTTTCTACGATGGCGACCCATTCCCCGTCCCTTCCATGAAAAGTCCGCTTCGCCTCCTGCCCATCGCCCTGTTCGCCCTGCTCACCACCCTCGCAGCCACCACCCACGCCCGCACCCTCTGCACCGCCATCGCCGACGCAACTACCGGTCAGTTCATCGTGAAGCAAGGCCGCTGCGACGAACGCGTCACCCCCGCCTCCACCTTCAAGATCGCGATCGCGCTGATGGGCTTCGACGCGGGCTTCCTCAAGAACGAGCACGATCCCGTGCTGCCCTTCAAGGAAGGCTATCCGGCCTGGGTCGAAGGCTGGAAGCAGCCGACCGATCCGCAGCGCTGGCTCAAGCTTTCGGTCTTCTGGTTCTCGCAGCGGGTGACCGAATCGCTGGGCGCCGAGCGCTTCGCGCGTTATGCGAAGGACTTCGGCTACGGCAACGCCGACGTGTCGGGCGACCCGGGCAAAAACAACGGGCTCGAGCGTTCATGGGTCGCGTCCTCGCTGCGCATCTCGCCGCGCGAGCAGGTCGAGTTCCTGCGCAAGCTGTTGTCGAACCGGCTGCCGGTATCGCCGCACGCGATCGAGATGACGCGGCGTTCGATGGAGACGACCGAGCTGCCCGAGGGCTGGACGGTGCAGGGCAAGACCGGCGCCGCCTACCCGAAGAAGGCCGACGGCTCGCTCGATGAAGCCCATGGCTATGGCTGGTATGTCGGCTGGGCCACGCGCGGCGAGCGCACCGTGGTGTTCGCGCGGCTGACACAGGACGACCGGAAGCAGGCGACGACACCGGGCGTCCGCACGCGCGACGTACTGCTGCCGGCCCTGCCCGCGCTGATCGGTCCCGCCGCGAGATGACGACGGCACCGAGCCTCGGGCCGCGCAGCATGCGCATCGACGTGCTGCGCGGCGTCGCGATCCTGCTGGTGCTGTTCCACCACTTCAACATCGCCTACCGTCTCGACGGCACCGTGCTGTCGCAACTCTTCGGCTGGGAAGCGGTGCGCGCGGTGGCGCGCAACGGCAACTACGGCGTCACGATGTTCTTCGTGATCTCGGGCTTCCTGATCACCTCGAACGCGCGGCACCGCTGGGGCGCGCTGCAGGACGTGAAGGCGCGCGCCTTCTACGGCCTGCGCGTGGCGCGCATCGTGCCGTGCCTGCTGCTCCTGCTGGTCGCGGTCAACCTGCTGGCCTGGGCGGGCGTGGCCATCTTCCAGAACCGGGCGCCGGCAGGCGCGACCCCGTTGCCGCTGTGGCTGGTCAACCTCGCCTCGCTGACCTTCTGGATGAACGTGGTGGTCGACAAGTACGGCTGGACCAACTACGCGCTCGGCGTGCTGTGGTCGCTGTCGGTCGAGGAGGTCTTCTATTTCTTCTTCCCGATCCTGTGCACGCTGCTGCGCCGGGAGCGCCGGCTGATCGCCTTCTGGCTCGCGATCGCGGTGCTGGCACCGGTCTACCGCTTCCATCGCCAGGACGATGAAGGCGGCTACCTCTATGCCTACTTCGCGGCCTTCGACGGCATCGCGATCGGCTGCTGCACGGCGTTGCTCGCGGACTCGGTCGTTCTCTCCACGCGACTCAAGACGCTGCTGTCGTGGACCGTGGCGATCGCCATGGCGTTCCTCTACCTGCGATGGCCGATCGCGCAGAGCCACGTGCTCGGCGTCACGGCGATGGCGCTGGGCACGGCCGTGCTGCTGGCGACGATGAGCGATCGATCCACGCACGGCACGGCGCCCGCACGCCTTCGCAGGCTCTCCACCGCCTTCGGATGGTTCGGCCGGCGCAGCTACGAGCTCTACCTGTTCCACCTGATCGTGCTCGGCCTGCTGCGGACCCTGTTCCCGCCCGCGCTCGCGGGCGGCGGCGACAGGATGTGGCTGCTCGGTGGCTACATGCTGCTGTCGATGGCGCTGTGCGACGCGATCGCGCGCTGCTACAGCGAGCCGCTGAACCGCTGGCTGCGAGGCCGCTTGTCCGCTTCACGCGCCTGAACCCCGCGGGTTTTTTGGTGCGCCGCAGCTAAGGGAAATTCCCCGAACCACCCTCCTCGGTCGCTCCAAATAATCGCGCCAGTCAACCAGGGTACTTTCGAGTAACCCCCGGTTTTCCTGGCGCCACGCGGCCTCCGCGCGGCATCGGTCCCTGGTCGTCGCCGCAGGAGTCGAATGTCTACCGAGCTGGTCGAATCGCCTTGGCAAAGCCGCGGAGAGCGGCAGCAGGACCGCCATGCCAAGAAGGACGCGGTGCTGCTGGCGGCGGCGCGGCTGTTCACGACCAAGGGCTTCCAGGGCACCTCGCTCGACGACATCGCGCGCAGCCTGCGCGTGACCAAGCCCACCGTCTACCACTACGTCGAGAACAAGGAACAGATCCTGTTCGAGTGCGTGCAGCGCGGGCTCGAGGCGCTGCGCGCGGGCATCCTCGAGGCGGCGCGGCGCGGGCTGCCGCCACGCGAGCGGCTGCGCGTGGCGATGGAGAACTACGCGGGCATCGTGACCAGCGACTTCGGCCTGTGCGTGATCCGCGTCGGCGAGGACCCGCTGGCCGAGCCCAGGCGGCGCGAGCTGCGCGCGCTCAAGGGCGAGATCGACACCGAGTTCCGCGCGCTGATCGAGGCCGGCATGGCCGAGGGCTGGATCGCACGCGGCGACGCGGCGATGGCCTCCTACACGGTGGTCGGCGCGCTCAGCGGCATCGGCCGCTGGTACCGGCCCGACAGCCACCCGGCGCGCAGCCTGCAGGATGCCGTGCGGCACTGCATCGAGATGCTCATGCACGGCGTGCTCAGCGCCCCGACGGAGCTGCGGCCCTCGCAGAGCTCCGCGTCCTCGTGGTCCCAGTGGGGAGATTCCATGCCCAAGATGCGACGTGAAGTGCACTTCAACGAGCGCGTGGTGCGCTGCTTCGCCGAGCGGCCCGCCAACGTGGCCCGGATGCTGGCCGACGCGGTGCGGCTCTCGCCCGAGGGCGAGGCGCTGGTCTGCGACACGCTGCGCCTGAGCTGGCGCGAGCTGCACCACGCCACCACCAAGTGCGCGGGCGGCCTCGCGCGGCGAGGCGTGCGGCCGGGCGACCGGGTGGCGCTCTACCTCTCGAACGGGCCCGAGTTCGCGATCGCGGTGTTCGCCTGCGCCTGGCTCGGCGCGGTGGCGATGCCGGTGAGCGCGCGGGCGCGCACGGCCGAGCTCGAGTTCTCGCTGGCCGACGCCGAGGCGGTGGCCATCGTCTGCTCGCAGGAGCTGCAGGCGCTGGTGCCTTCGCCCGAGGCGCTGCCGCTGCTGCGCCTGCGCTTCGGCACCGGCGCCGCGCAGCCTGGCTTCGAATCCTTCACGGCGCTGATGCAGGCCGAG
Source organism: Variovorax sp. GW821-FHT09B05 (assembly GCF_059418265.1). Taxonomy (NCBI): domain Bacteria; kingdom Pseudomonadati; phylum Pseudomonadota; class Betaproteobacteria; order Burkholderiales; family Comamonadaceae; genus Variovorax; species Variovorax sp. GW821-FHT09B05. Next base: position 236,422 of record NZ_JBWKPN010000006.1, on the reverse strand, counting down.
CCGCTGGCCACCGCGCACGCGGCCGCCGAGGAAGACCTCGCGGTGCTGCTCTACACCTCGGGCACCACGGGCAAGCCCAAGGGCGCGATGCTCACGCACCTGAACATCGCGCACTCGGTGATGCACTTCGTGCACGCGATGAGCCTGGGCGAATCGGACCGCAGCATCGTGGCGGTGCCGCTGAGCCACGTCACCGGGCTGGTGGCGCAGCTCTACACGATGCTGCACGCGCGCGGCTGCGCGGTGCTGATGACGCAGTTCAAGGCCGCCGAGTTCGCGCGGCTGGCGGCGGCCGAGCGCATCACGCACACGATCATGGTGCCGGCCATGTACAACCTGTGCCTGCTGCTGCCGGACCTGCAGGCGCACGACCTCTCGGCCTGGCGCATCGGCGCCTATGGCGGCGCCTCGATGCCCACCGCCACCATCGAGGGCATCGCGGCGCGGCTGCCGGGCCTCACCCTGATGAACGCCTACGGCGCCACCGAGACCTGCTCGCCCGCAACCATCATGCCGCCCGGCATGACGGCCGAGCACCGCGACAGCGTGGGCCTGGCCGTGCCCTGCGGCGAGATCTGCGTGGTCGACGAGAACGGCAACGAGGTGGCGCGCGGCGAGGTCGGCGAGATCTGGATCGCGGGCCCGATGGTGGTGCCCGGCTACTGGCGCAACCCGCAGGCCACGGCCAGCGAGTTCCGCGGCGGCTACTGGCGCTCGGGCGACATCGGCAGCATGGACGCCGACGGCTACGTACGCATCCTCGACCGCAAGAAGGACGTGATCAACCGCGGCGGCTACAAGATCTTCTGCGCCACGGTCGAGAACACGCTGATGGAGCATCCGCGGATCGTCGAGGCCGCGCTGGTGGGCGTGCCCTGCGCGGTGCTCGGCGAGCGCGTGCATGCCTTCGTCTGCGTGAGCGAGCTCGACGAGCGCACCCAGGCCGCGGCCCTGCAGGCCTTCTGCGCCGAGCGGCTGTCGGACTACGCGGTGCCCGAGACCTGGACCATCGGCACCGAGGCGCTGCCGCGCAACCTCAACGGCAAGGTCATGAAGCGCGAGCTGCGCCAGTCGCTGCACGCGGCATTGAGCTGAAGCGGGGCGCCACACCATGACGACGAAGAAATTCAAGGCCACGCAGCAGGGCATCGTGTCCGCGCTGTTCGCGCTGCTGTTCGCGGGCTTCGCGGCGTTCCTGCCGGGCTTCGCGCAGATCGACAACCTGCTCACGCTGGTGCAGAACGTGGCCTTCCTCGGCATCCTGGGGCTGGGCATGGCGGTGGTGGTGATCGGCCGCGGCATCGACATCTCGATGATCGCCGCGCTGGCCGTACCCTCGGGCCTGCTCTTGCAGCTGGTGCAGAACGGCCATTCGCTCGGCTCGGCCTTCCCGATCGCGCTGGGCCTGGCGCTGGCCTTCGGGCTGGTCAACGGCTGGCTGATCGCCTATGCCGAGGTGCCGTCGCTGTTCACCACGCTGGCCTCGGGCCTCTTTCTCGCGGGGCTGGGGCAGGCCTATTTCTTCCAGCTCGAGGTGGTGCAGTGGCCGGCCGCGCTCGACCCCGCGGCCTGGCTGGGCCGCGGCACCCTGGCCGGGGTGCCGACACCGGTCGTGATGTTCGGCGTGGCGGCCGCGGCCATGGCCTTCTTCCTGCGCCGCATGCGCGCGGGCGCCTTCGTCTACGCGATCGGCGACAACCCCTTCGCCGCGCGCGCCACCGGCCTGCCGACGCGGCCGATGGTGCTGCTGCAGTACGTGCTGGCGGCGCTGATCGGGCTGTTCGCGGGCGTGGTGATGGCGGCCTCGGTCAGCAGCATGCCGACGCGGATCTTCAACTCCACCATGATCTACGACGTGGTGCTGGTGGTCGTGCTCGGCGGCATCGGCCTGTCGGGCGGCCGCGGCGGCGTGTTCAACGTCGTGATCGGCACGCTGCTGATCGGCACCATGCTCAACGGCATGACGATCATGGACCTCTCCTATTCCGTGCAGAACATCGTCAAGGGCGTGGTGCTGCTGGCCGCGATCCTGATCGACTCCATGCTCAACCCGCGCAACGAAGAGACCGCGCAGCAGGGCGACATCTGATCCCCGGGTCCGCGAGCGGACCCACCTGTTTTCCGAAGCCGGGCGCCAGGCGATTTTGGCGTCATCCGAGACCACCGAAAAAAGGAGACATGCAATGCACTTCGTTCGCACACTCGCCGCATCCGCGAAGCTCGCGGGCATCGCGCTGGCGCTGGCCGCCTCGCAACACGCGGCCGCCCAGGGCAAGGGCCTCGACGAGCCCTTCCGCGACGGCTACAAGAAGGCGCTGGCCGGCAAGACCGTGGGCTACATCCCGGTGGCCATGGGCTTCGACCTCGCGCAGGGCTGGTACAACGGCCTCAAGAAGGAGCTCGAGCCCGCCGGCATGAAGGTGGTGGCGCGCGATCCCAACTGGAACACCAACGCCGGCGCGCAGGCCTTCACCGCGCTGATGGCCGAGAAGCCCGCGGTGATCGTGATCCACAACCCCGACGTGCAGACCTACGCCAAGCTGATCAAGAAGGCCGAGGAAGACGGCATCTACGTGGTGCAGATCAACATGCGCTCGGTGCAGCCCTCGACCGTGTTCGTGGGCGCCGACTGGGTCGACGTGGGCGAGCGCAATGCCGAGGCCGTGGTGCAGGCCTGCAAGGGCAAGTCGAACAAGATCGCCATCGTGCAGGGCGCGCCGACCGCGGCCACCAGCGCCTACACGCTCAAGGGCGTGGAGAACGTGCTGGCGAAGAACCCGCAGATCAAGGTGGTGTCGAACCAGGCCGCCGACTGGGACGCGGCCAAGGCCAAGGGCCTGACGCAGACGGTGCTCAAGCAGAACCCCGACCTGTGTGGCATCGTCGGCTTCTGGGACGGCATGGACATCGGCACCGCGGCCGCCATCAAGGAAGCGGGCCTGACCGGCAAGGTCTACCTCGCGACCTCGGGCGGCGGCGAGCAGAAAGGCGCCTGCGACCAGGTCAAGTCGGGCGCCTTCGACCTCGACGTGAGCTACGACGTGCCGACGCAGGCCGCCAACATGGCCGCGATGATCAAGTGGCTGGTGCAGGGCGGCATGAAGCCCGGCGCGGCCAAGCAGAACATCTACACCACGCTGATCCCGATCACGAAGGAGAACGCGGGTGCCGACGGCACCTGCTGGAAGCTCACCGCCGCCAAGTGACCGCCCCGCCGGAGCCGCACCGATGAACGAGACCCTGACGCGCCTGCGCTACCGCTGGTGGCCCGACCACTGGGTCGGCGAGATCCTGTCCAAGCGCTGGACCGAGACCGCGATCCCGGTGCTGCTGCTGGTGGCGGTGCTGCTGGCCTCGGGCCAGCTCATCGGCAACTTCTGGTCGCCGGTGGTGCTGGCCGACACGCTGCGGCAGGCCGGCGAGATCGGCTTCATCGTGCTCGGCCTGGCGCTGGTGATGATCGTGGGCGGCATCGACCTGTCGGTGGGTTCCATCTTCGCGCTCACCAACTTCTGCGCGCTGATGTGCATGCACGTGCTGAAGTGGCCGGTGGGCGCGTCGGTGCTGGCCACGCTGGCCTTCGGCGCGCTGCTGGGCACGGTCAACGGCGTGCTGATCGGCTACCTGCGGCTGCGCGCCTTCCTCACCACGCTCATCACGCTGATCATCTTCCGCTCGTTCTACGAGATCCTGAGCCTGCAGTACTCGACCGCGATCGCGGGCTCGCTGCCCGATTCGCCGGCCTGGGACTTCCTGGGCAACGGCACCTTGCTGGGCCTGCCGACGGTGGCCTGGGCCTACGCGGCGGTGGCGATCGCGGGCCATGTGCTGCTCACGCGGCTGCGCGCGGGCTGGCACATCATGGCCATCGGCGGCTCGCGCCGCTCGGCCTACAACAGCGGCATCGCGGTGCGGCGCACGGTGGCGCTGTGCTACGTGGCCTCGGGCACGCTGTGCGGCGCGGCCGGCTGCTTCTTCGCCTCGCGGCTGGCCACGGCCGGTGCCGACATCGGCGTGGGCATGGAGGTGCTGGTGCTCACGGCCGCGGTGCTCGGCGGCATCAGCCTGGGCGGCGGGCGCGGCTCGGTCGCCAAGGCGCTGGTGGGCACGCTGCTGGTGCTGCTGATCACCAACGGCCTGACCTCGATGTCGGCGCCCGGCGGCGTGATCCGCATGGTGCTGGCCGCGATCCTGGTGCTGGCGGCCGTGATCGACGTGCGCTGGCTCAAGAACCGCCAGCGCATCATCAGCAAGGTCTACGTGAGCCCGACCTACTTCGCGCTGCCGCCGGCCCCGGCCAGCAGCGGCGATGGCGCGGGCGTCTACGCGGTCAACAACAAGCTGCGCGACGTCACGCTGATCGGCCTGGGCCGCATCGAATCGCCCGAGGACGTGATCCTCGACCGCGACGACAACCTCTATGCCGGCTCGCGCCATGGCGACGTGATCCGCTTCCTCGCGCCCGACTACGAGCGCATGGAGGTCTATGCCCACATCGGCGGCCAGCCGCTGGGCCTGGCCTTCGACCGCGAGGACAACCTGCACGTGTGCGTGGGCGGCATGGGCCTGTACCGCGTCACGCCCGAGCGCAAGGTCGAGCGCGTGACCGACGAGACCAACCGCAGCTGGACCTCGATCAACGACGACAGCCGGCTGCGGCTGGCCGACGACCTCGACATCGCCGACGACGGCCGCATCTTCTTCAGCGAGGCCACGGTGCGCTACGAGATGCACGAGTGGCCGGTCGACGGGCTGGAGGCGCGCGGCAACGGACGCATCGTCTGCTTCGATCCGCGCGACGGCTCGACGCGCACCGTGCTGCGCGGGCTGCGCTTTCCGAACGGCATCGCGATCGCGAGCGACGGCCAGTCGATCCTGTTCGCCGAGACCTGGGGCTGCTGCATCAAGCGCTACTGGTTCGACGGGCCGAAGGCCGGCCAGGTGCAGATGGTGATCGACAACCTGCCGGGCTATCCCGACAACATCAACCTCGCCTCCGACGGCCACTACTGGCTCGCGCTGGTGGGCATGCGCTGCCCGGCCTACGACCTCGCGATGCGCATGCCGGGCTTTCGCCGCCGCATGGCCACGCGCGTGCCGGTGGACGAATGGCTGTTCCCCAACATCAACACCGGCTGCGTGCTCAAGTTCAGCGAGGCCGGCGAGATCCTCGAGACGCTGTGGGACCTGGGCGGCGAGAACCACCCGATGATCACCTCGATGCGCGAGCACCGCGGCCACCTCTACCTGGGCGGCATCTCGAACAACCGCATCGGCCGCTACAAGCTCGAGGGCGCCGACCCCGACTTCGTGCAGTACGAACGGCGCTGGAGGACAGCCTGATGCTCGACACCCTTCGCGGTTTCACCGACCGCCTGCTCGGGCGCGGCAGCGCCGCCATCACGGTGCCGGTGATGGACGGCGTGCTCAAGCCCAACCGTGCGCTCGACAACGCCGAGGTGGTGGCCGAGCTCGCCGACATCGATGACCTCGCGGTGGCCGACGGCGTGCTGTGGATCGCGGCCGGACACGCGCTGTACCGGCTCGACGGTGGCGCGCCCGCCGAGGTGCGGCGCTTCGAACGCCCGATCACCGCACTGGCGGCGGCGCCCGGCGGACGGCTCGCGCTGGCGCTCGGCGGCGCGCAGGTGCTGCTGCTCGCGCCCGACGGCGCCACCGCCCACACGCTCGCGGAGGCCGGCGGCCGCGCGCTGCGCTGCGTCAATGCGCTGGCCTGGGACGAAGCCGGACGGCGCTGGCTGCTGACCGAGGGCTCGGCCGAGCATGCGCCCGAACGCTGGTGCCACGACCTGATGGCGCACGGCGCAAGCGGCCGCGCCTGCGCCTGGGCGCCGGGCGGCGGTGCCGCGCAGCAGCTCGCGGCCGGGCTGCGCCATGCCTTCGGCGTGCTGCCGCAGGCCGGCGGCACGGTGCTGGTCGGCGAGAGCTGGGCGCACCGCGTGCTCGCGCTGGGGCCGAACGGCAGCGCGCCGCGCGTGGCCGACCTGCCCGGCTATCCCTCGCGCATGGCTGCGGCGGCCGGCGGCGGCTTCTGGCTCAGCTGCTTCGTCTGCCGCACGCAGCTGGTTGAATTCGTGCTGCGCGAGGAGGCCTACCGGCGCCGCATGGTGGCCGAGATCGATCCGCGCTACTGGATCGCGCCGGCGCTCTCGTCGGGCCACAGCTTCCTCGAGCCGCTGCAGGGCGCGGGCGTCAAGCAGATGGGCGTGCTCAAGCCCTGGGCGCCGCCGCGCTCCTACGGGCTGGTGGTGCGCGTGAATGCGCAGGGCCAGGTCGTGTCTTCGCTGCACAGCCAGGTCGACGGCCGGCACCACGGCATCACCGCGGTGGCCGAGCATGGGGGCGCGCTGTTCGCGGCCTCGAAGGGCGGCGGCCGGCTGCTGCGGGTGCGCATGACCGCCGAGGAACAGGGAGCCGCGCGATGAATGCCCGCGATACCACCGCCGACACCGTGGCCGCCGAGCCGGGCGCGCCGGCCGCGGTCGAGACCATGCTCGAACTGCGCCAGGCGACCAAGAAATACGCGGGCGTGCCCGCCATCGAGGCGGTCGACTTCACGCTGCGCCGCGGCGAGATCCATGCGCTGCTCGGCGAGAACGGCGCCGGCAAGTCGACGCTGACCAAGGTGATGGCCGGCGTGGTGCCGCTGAGCGCGGGCCAGATGCTGGTGGAAGGCCGGCCGGTGCAGCTGCGCACGCCGCTGGAGGCGCGCCACGAGGGCATCGCGATGGTGTTCCAGGAAACCAGCCTGGTGCCGACGATGACGGTGGCGCAGAACCTGTTCCTGGGGCAGGAGTCCTTCTTCAACCGGCTGCGCGGCGTCTACATCTCGGCGCAGCAGTTCCTGCAGTCGCTGAACTTCGACGTCGACCCGACCGCCACCGTGGGCATGCTCGGCGCGGCCAAGAAGCAGATGGTGGAGATCGCGCGCGCGGTGCTGCACAAGGCGCGCATCATCATCTTCGACGAGCCCACGGCCAGCCTCACGCCCGAGGAGAAGAAGTACTTCTTCGACCTGGTGTTCGACCTCAAGGCGCGCGGCGTGTCGGTGATCTTCATCTCGCACGCGCTCGAGGAGGCGCTGCTGCTGGCCGACCGCATCACGGTGCTGCGCGACGGCCGCCACGTGGTGACCGACGACAAGGCCAACTTCGACCGCGAGCGCATCGTGCAGGCGATGGTGGGACGCGATCTCTCGCAGACGCTCTACGGGCAGAAGAAGACCCACGTGCGGCCGCAGGGCGAGTGCCTGCTGTCGGTGCGCAACCTGCGCATGGCGGCGATGGTCAAGAACAACTCGCTGTCGGTGTTCGCGGGCCAGATCACGGGCGTGTTCGGCCTGGTGGGCGCGGGCCGCACCGAGACCTTCAAGGTGGTGGCCGGGCTGATCAAGCGCGACTTCTTCCATGGCGGCGAGATCCTGCTGCGCGGCAGGCCGGTTCGCTACCGGGTGGCGCGCCAGGCGGTGCGCGACGGCATCGCCTACATCACCGAGGACCGCAAGTTCGAGGGCTTCTTCGAGACCATGTCGATCGCGCAGAACATCTACATGGGGCTGCAGGGCAAGCTGGCCGGCGCGCGCGGGCTGGTGTCGGGCGCGAAGGCACGTTCGGTGGGCGAACACTGGAGCCGGCTGCTCAATGTGCGCGCGATCGGCAAGGACGTGAAGGTGATCGAGCTGTCGGGCGGCAACCAGCAGAAGGTGGTGATCGCCAAGTCGCTGGTGCAGGAACCCGACATCGTGATCTTCGACGAGCCCACGCGCGGGGTCGACGTGGGCGCCATCGCCGAGATCCACGCCGAGATCAACCGGCTGGCCGACGCCGGCAAGGCGGTGGTGGTGATTTCTTCCTACCTGCCCGAGGTGATGGCGCTGTCGGACCGCATCCTCGTGGCCAAGCAGGGCAAGGTGGTGACGGAGTTTTCCGCCACCGAGGCGACGCAGGAGGCGATCATGTACGCGGCCATCCACTGACCGCGCCGATCGCCGCGTTGCGGCGGCTTCAGTTCTTCTCGTCTTCCGCCGGCCAGTCGCGGATGTAGGCCTTGAGCATCTTGTTCTCGAAGTTCTGCGCATCGACCACGGCCTTGGCCACGTCGTAGAAGCTGATCACGCCCATCAGCATGCGCCGGTCCATCACCGGCATGTAGCGGGCATGGCGCTCGAGCATGATGCGGCGGATCTCATCGAGGTCGGTTTCGAGGGTGCAGGTGACGGGGGCGTCGTCCATGGCCTTGCGCACCAGCGTGCCGCCGACCTGGCCGCCGTTGGCGACGATGGCCACGATCACTTCCCGGAAGGTCAGCATGCCGACCAGGTCGCCATGCTCCATGACGACGAGGGAACCGATGTCTTTGTCCGCCATCGTCTTGACTGCTTCGGCCAGCAGATCGTCTGGCGTGATGGTGAAGAGCGTGTTGCCCTTGACGCGAAGGATGTCGGTGACTTTCATCGTGTGCTCCTCTCGGACTCTGTCTTTCCTGGCGGCCTGCCTTTTTTGAATATAGCCCACAATCGGCGCCGACCTCCACGGCCCGGTTTAGCGCTGTCACGCAGCGGACGCAACCGGCCCCTAGCGCCGCTTCAGAAAGGACCCCATGCCCGGCTATTCCGACCCCGGTTTCGACACCCTCGCGCTGCACGCGGGCGCCTCGCCCGACCCCACGACCGGCGCGCGCGCGGTGCCGATCCACCTGACCACCTCCTTCGTCTTCGAGTCGAGCGACCATGCGGCCGCCCTGTTCAACCTCGAGCGCTCGGGCCACGTCTATTCGCGCATCAGCAACCCGACCAACGCGGTGCTCGAGCAGCGGGTGTCGGCGCTCGAGGGCGGCATCGGCGCGATCACCACCGCCAGCGGCCAGGCGGCGCTGCACCTTTCCATCGCCACGCTGATGGGCGCGGGCTCGCACATCGTGGCCAGCACCGCGCTGTACGGCGGCTCGCAGAACCTGCTGCACTACACGATGCGCCGCTTCGGCATCGAGACCACCTTCGTCAAGCCCGGCGACCTCGACGGCTGGCGCGCCGCGGCGCGACCCGAGACCAAGCTGTTCTTCGGCGAAACCGTGGGCAACCCCGGCCTCGACGTGCTCGACATCCCGGCCGTGGCCGAGATCGCGCACGAGGCCGGCGTGCCGCTGCTGGTCGACTCCACCCTGACCTCGCCCTACCTGATCAAGCCGCTGGACTTCGGCGCCGACCTGGTCTACCACTCGGCCACCAAGTTCCTCTCGGGCCACGGCACGGTGATCGGCGGCGTGGTGGTCGACGGCGGCAGCTTCGACTGGGAGAAATCGGGCAAATTCGCCGAGCTGACCCAGGCCTACGACGGCTTCCACAACATGGTGTTCAGCGAGGAGAGCACGGTCGGCGCCTTCCTGCTGCGCGCGCGCCGCGAGGGCCTGCGCGACTTCGGCGCCGCGATGAGCCCGCACACCGCCTGGCTGATCCTGCAGGGCATCGAGACCCTGCCGCTGCGCATGGAGCGCCACATCGACAACACGCAGAAGATCGTCGAGTTCCTCGCCACCCATCCCTTCGTCTCGCGCGTGGGCCATCCGCTGATCGAGTCGCATCCGAGCCATGCCCTGGCGCAGAAGCTGCTGCGCCACGGCGCGCGCGGCGCGGGCGCCGTGTTCAGCTTCGACATCAAGGGCAGCCGCGCCCAGGGCAAGGCCTTCATCGAATCGCTCAAGCTCTTCAGCCACCTGGCCAACGTGGGCGACTGCCGCAGCCTGGTGATCCACCCGGCCAGCACCACCCACTTCCGCATGACCGACGAGGCGCTCGCGGGCGCGGGCATCTCGCAGGGCACGATCCGGCTGTCGATCGGCCTCGAGGATCCGGCCGACCTGATCGACGACCTGAAGCGCGCGCTGAAGGCGGCCGAGAAAGCGGGGGCCTGAGACCATGCACTACACCGTCAACGGCCACGCCACCTACTGCTACACGGGCGGCAAGCCCTTCGATGCCGCCAGGCCCACCGTGGTCTTCGTCCACGGCGTGCTCAACGACCACAGCGTCTGGATCCTGCAGAGCCGCTGGTTCGCCAACCACGGCTGGAACGTGCTCGCGGTCGACCTGCCGGGCCACTGCAAGAGCGAGGGCCCGCCGCCAGCCAGCGTCGAGGAGGCCGCGCAGTTCGTGCTCGCGCTGCTCGACGCGGCGGGCGTGCGGAAGGCGGCGCTGATCGGCCACAGCTTCGGCTCGCTGATCGCGCTGGAGGCGGCCGCGCGCGCGCCCGAGCGCGTGACGCACCTGGCGATGGTCGGCAGCGCCTACCCGATGGTGGTGTCGCCGGCGCTGCTCGAGAGTTCGCTCAACGACCCGCAGCGCGCGATCGCGATGGTCAACACCTTCTCGCATGCGCTGCTGGCGCCGCCGCCCTCGGCACTCGGCCCGGGCACTTGGCTCTACGGCAGCTCGCGCGCGCTGATGCGCCGCGTGCTCGCGAGCAACCGCGAGGTCAACGTGTTCCACGTCGGCTTCAAGGCCTGCAACGACTATGCGGGCGGCGAGGCGGCGATGGAGAAGCTGCAGTGCCCGGTGCTGTTCCTGCTCGGCGACGCCGACCAGATGACGCCGCCGCGCGCCGTGAAGGCGCTGGCCGCCAAGGCACGCGACGGGCGGACGGTGACGGTGCACGCGGGCCACGCGCTGATGAGCGAGGCGCCCGACGCGGTGCTGTTCGCGCTGCGGGATTTCGTCTCGCGCTGAAGCGAAGCCGCGCTAGCCGCGCGCGGCCAGGTCGTTGATGTCGACCGGGTCGAGCACCTGCTTGGGCGCCCCGTGCCGCGCCACCGCCAGCATCGCGAGCCCCATGTTCTCGGTGGTGGTCACCAGGTGCGGCCACAGCCGCCGCGCGAGCCCGAACACCGGCGTCAGCAGCACGATGCCCGCCTTGTACATCGGCGTCTTCGTGCTGGCGCCGTGCAGCGGCTGGATCGCGCCGGGCCTGAACATGTAGGCGGCCCTGAACGGCAGCTTCAGCAGCGCGTTCTCGGTCGCGCCCTTCACGCGCGCCCACATGCTGCGGCCGCGCTCGCTGCTGTCGGTGCCCGAGCCGGTCACGTAGGCGAAGGTCATCTGCGGGTTGAGCCGCGCGAGCACGGTGGCGGCGGCCAGCGTGAGGTCGTAGGTCACGCGCCGGTACGCGTCCTCCTTCATGCCGACCGAGGACACGCCGAGGCAGAAGAAGCAGGCGTCGAAGCCCGTGAGTTGCGGCTCGACCGCCGTGTAGTCGTACATGTCGCTCAGCACGAGATCGCGCAGCTTGGGATGCTGCTGGCCGCTGGGCCGGCGGCCGACGGCCACGACCTCCGCCACGTCGGGAGCGAGCAGGCATTCGCGCAGCACGCCGAAACCGACCATGCCGGTGGCGCCGAAGACGAGGACTTTCATGGGAGGGCCGGCCCCGCGGGCCGCGTGTGTGGACAGGCCGAGTAGATCAGGCCGCCCGCGGCACTGTAAAGAGCGCGGGCTTCTTCTCGAGCACCGCCACCATCAGCTCGGCATGCAGGCTCGAGGGCTGGGGCGCCGGCAGCGCGGTCAGCATGCGCGACAGCGTCTCGGCATGCGGCAGCAGCGGACCGAGGAAGCGCGTGCCCGCGGCATCGGCCACCAGGAGGGTCGGGAAGGTCTCGACGTCGAACTCGTCGGCGATGTCGGCATGGTCCTCGATGTCGACCCAGGCGAAGCGCAGCCCGGGATGCGCGCGCGCCACCTGCTCGAACAGCGGCCGGTAGTCGCGGCAGGTGCCGCACCACTCGGCGCACAGGCACACGACCCAGGGCGCGCCGCCGGCCGGCACGGCGGAATCGGGGGTGGAAGGCAGGGCGCTCAAGGCTCGTACGTGGGCAGAAGGGGGAAGAAAGACCCGGGTGGTGCGCCCGGAAGGTCGTGGCTATTATGGACAAAGCCCCTCCGGGGCGCAGGAGACGCACGATGAACACCTCCACCGCCACCACCCCTGGCAGCGCCGCGCCCGCGAGCGTCGATCCGCGCCAGTTCAAGAGCTTCGCGGAGTTCTATCCCTTCTACCTGACCGAACACGCCAACCGCACCTGCCGGCGGCTGCATTTCGCGGGCTCCACGCTGTCGCTGGCCTGCCTCGCGATGCTGGTGCTGACGCTCAATCCGCTGTGGCTGCTGGCCGGACTGCTGGTCGGCTACGGCTTCGCCTGGGTCGGGCATTTCGGCTTCGAGAAGAACAAGCCGGCCTCGTTCAAGCGGCCGCTCTACAGCTTCATGGGCGACTGGGCGATGTACCGCGACATCTGGCTGGGGCGGGTCAAGATCTGAGCCTTCCTGCCCCGGATTGCTCCTAGATCAATAGCACGTCACCCAGCCGCAGCGAGCGCAGCGGCCCCTTCTGCCACAGGTCCTCGAGCGGCTCGGCCTTGGGCATCAGGAGCGCCTCGAGCAGCGGCTCGATCGGCGTCGACGGATCGGCCAGCAGCACGTAGCGCGGATCGCCGCCATCGCCGTCCTCGGCCAGCGGCGCGATCCAGTCGAGCGCCACCAGGGTCTCGAGCACCGGCACCAGCTGCAGCGCATCGACCCGCATCGAGGCCACCAGACGCGCCGCGCCCACGCCCTTCTCGGGCGTCGCGCGGGCCCTGGCGAGCTGCTGCAGCACCTCCATCGCGAGCTGCAGCGGCCAGCCGGCGCCGCCGCCGCGCCGGGCCACGCCGGTCAGGATGCTCGGCAGGTAGGCCGCGATCACCGCGCCCAGCAGCACGATGACCCAGGCCACGTAGATCCACACCAGCAGGATCGGGAAGGTGGCGAAGGCGCCATAGAGCACCGAGTAGGTCGGCACCAGGCTCAGGTAGTAACCCAGCACCCGCTTGGCGATCTCGATCGCCGCCGCCACGAACACGCCGCCGGCCCAGGCATGCGACCAGCGCACGTTGGTGTTGGGCACGTAGTGGTAGAGCGAGGCCATGCCGGCGGCCAGCAGCACGAACTCGAAGGCGTCGAAGAACAGCTTGACCACGCTCACGCCGACCACGTCGCGCGAGGCCGCGAACACGTAGGAGGTGGTGGACAGGCTCACCGCCAGGATCAGCGGGCCGAGCGTGATCGTGGCCCAGTAGATCAGCACCCGCTGCGCGAAGGGCCGCGGCGAGCGCACGCGCCAGACGTTGTTGAGCGTCTTGTCGATGGTGAGGATCAGCGCGATGGCGGTGATCAGCAGCACGATCAGGCCCGCGATCCCCAGGCCGCTGGCCTTGCTCGCGAACTGGTTGAGGTAGCCCAGCACCTGGCGCGCGATGTTCTCGGGGATCAGGCTCTCGATCAGCCAGCGCTGCAGGCGGCCCTGCATCTTGGCGAACATCGGGAACACGGTGAACAGCGCGAGCGCCACCGTGAAGAACGGCACCATCGCGATGGTGGTGGTGAAGGTCAGGCTGCTGGCCGTGAGCCCGAGGCGGTCTTCGCGAAAACGCTCGCTGAGCACCGCGGCGGTGTTTCGCCAGGGGAAACGGGAGAGATCCCTCCAGAGCTGACGACGATTCATGGCCGGTATCATGCCATCCGCCTTTTCCGTTTCGCCACGCGGCGCCCCCGGGATCGCATCCCCTGTCCTTCTTCACCGTCGCCCGCCCGTGCCCATCGCCTCGCCCCCGCCCTCCTCCGTCGCCGCCACCCGCTGGCTCGCGGTCGGCAGCCTCGTCGGCCTGATCGTGCTGGGCCTGGCCTGGGAACTCTGGCTGGCGCCGCTGCGCCCCGGCGGTTCGCTGATGGCGCTCAAGGTATTGCCGCTCGCGATCCCGCTGGCCGGCCTGCTGAAGAACCGCATGTACACCTACCGCTGGGTCAGCCTGATGGTCTGGCTCTATTTCACCGAGGGCGTGGTGCGCGCCTGGAGCGACACCAACGGCATCAGCCAGCTGCTCGCGCTGGTCGAGGTGCTGCTGTGCCTCGTGCTCTTCGTCGCCTGCGCCTGGCACGTCCGCCTGCGGCTGCGCCACGCCAAGGCCGCCGCCCGTCCCCTGGAGGCTTCCACCCCATGACCACTTCCGCTTCTTCCGCCGCCCTGCTCGAGCGGCTGCGCGCCATCGTCGGCGCCAACCACCTGCTCAACGAGGGCGACCTCACGGCCTACGAACAGGACTGGCGCAAGCGCTCGCGCGGCAAGGCGCTGGCCGTGGTGCGCCCGGCCGACACACAGCAGGTGGCCGAGGTGGTCAAGGCCTGCGCCGAGGCCGGCACCGCCGTGATCCCGCAAGGCGGCAACACCGGCCTGGCGGTCGGCTCCATTCCCGACGACAGCGGCACGCAGGTGGTGCTGAGCCTGCAGCGGCTCAACGCCATCCGCGAGATCGACGCGGCCAACCTCACGATGACGGTGGAGTCGGGCTGCATCCTGCAGACCCTGCAGGAGACCGCCGAGAAGGCCGGCTACCTGTTCCCGCTGAGCCTCGCGGCCGAGGGCAGCTGCACCATCGGCGGCAACCTCGCGACCAATGCCGGCGGCACGCAGGTCGTGCGCTACGGCAACACGCGCGAGTTGTGCCTGGGCCTGGAAGTGGTCACGCCGCAGGGCGAGATCTGGCACGGCACCAGCGGCCTGCGCAAGGACAACACCGGCTACGACCTGCGCGACCTGTTCGTCGGCAGCGAGGGCACGCTGGGCATCATCACGGCCGCCACGATGAAGCTCTATCCGCTACCGGCCGCGCAACTCACGGCCTGGGCCGCCGTGCCCTCGCTCGACCACGCGGTCACGCTGCTGGGCCTGGCCCACAAGCAGCTGGGCCCGGGCCTCACGGGCTTCGAGGTGATGGGCAAGTTCGCGCTGAGCCTGGTCGACAAGCACATGCCGCAGCTGCGCGTGCCCTTCATCGGCGACGAGAACGTGCCCTACTGCGTGCTGCTCGAGAACTCCGACAGCGAATCGGAGGACCATGCGCGCGCGCGCTTCGAGGCCCTGCTCGAAACGGCCTTCGAGGACGGCTGCGTGACCGACGCCGTGGTGGCCGAGAACCTCGCGCAGGCGCACCAGCTCTGGCACATCCGCGAAAGCATCCCGCTCGCGCAGGCCGAGGAAGGCTTGAACATCAAGCACGACATCTCGATCCCCGTCTCGCGCATCCCGGCCTTCGTGGCCGAGACCGACGCGCTGCTGGCGCGCGAGATCGCCGGCGTGCGGCTGGTGAACTTCGGCCACCTGGGCGACGGCAACCTGCACTACAACGTGCAGGCGCCCGAGAACGTCGATACCAAGGCCTTCCTGAAGAACGAGGAAGACCGCATCAACACGCTGGTCTACGAGGCGGTCGAGAAGTTCGGCGGTTCGTTCTCGGCCGAGCACGGCGTGGGTTCGCTCAAGGTCGACACGCTCGAGAAGCACAAGTCGCCGGTGGCGCTGGAGATGATGCGCGCGATCAAGCGTGGGCTGGATCCGAAGAACATCCTGAATCCGGGGCGGGTGATCCGGGTCTGAACGGGCGCCTCAGTGCCCGAAGTCGCCAGGCCTCAGCTCGATCGGCTGCCCGTGCGGCGTGCGGTCGGCCGCGTGGTCCCAGGCCTCGCGGTAGCGCGCCAGCTCGTCGTGCGAACTCGCGCCCTTGCGCGCCACCAGCGTCTCGAGCGCGGCGAGCCAGTGCCGGTAGTAGGTATCGCCCGCATCGGGGTCGCCCGCGGCCTGCGCGGCCTGGATCTGCGTGGCCAGGGTCTCGGCCCACTCGCTCCAGCTGAACAGGCCCTTCTCGTGCAGCGCCAGCGTCATCGCGAATGCTTGCGCCTGCCAGGGCGCGCCGAAGACCGGGCCGTCGGCGTCGCGTGGCATGCCAGGGGCCAGCATCCCGTCGGGGTACTGCGTCATTCGGCCGCCTCCAGATAGCTTTCCCAGGCATCGACCGACACCGAGAGCTGCTGCGCCTGCGAGCCCCAGAGCTCTGCTTCCTCGAACACCACCGTGTAGAGCCACTGCGGCGCCTCGCCCGCGCCCTGCGCATTGCTGTCGGCGAACACGTGCGCGCCATGCAGCCGCTCGATGGTGCCGCGCCGCCCCTGCACATAGCCCGGCAGCCGCGTGTGATGGTCGACGCGGCCCGCGCGCATGCGCACCGCCTGGCCGATCGCGAAGCGCGCGGGCGCCGCGGCCGGCCGTTCGGTGGGCGAACCCCTGGCCAGCACCGCGGCCACGTCGGCCGCCTGCAGCACGCGCTTGACGGGCGCGGGCGCATGCAGCATGCGGCCCTGCGCGATCTCGTCCTCGAACAGCTGGCCGCGCTCGATCATCAGCCGCTCGAGCGCCGCGAGCCAGATCCGGTAGTAGCTCAGTTGCAGGTAGTGCGGCAAGGTCTCGCGCACGGCGCGGCTCGCATCGATGTTCCATGAACCGGTGGCGCCCATCGCGAGCACCAGCGCGAGCGCGCGCGGCTCCCAGTCGGCATGGAACAGCTCGCCCTCGGGCTCGGGCTGCACCGCGCCGAAGCCGGTGCGGCCGCCGAGGTCGGCCTGGGTCTGGTAATTCATACCGGGCTCCCCGGCGCATCGGCGAACCGGGTGCCGATCATCGAATCGCGCGACACCAGCGCCGCGAGTTCCTCCTCGCCCAGGTGCTCCGTGCCCGCGGGCCGCTGCGGAATCACGAGGTAGCGCACCTCCGCGGTCGAGTCCCAGATCCGGATGCGCGTGGTCTCGGGCAGCACGGTGCCGAAGTCCGTGAGCACGCCGCGCGGGTCGCGCACCGCGCGCGAGCGGTAGGGGGCGCTCTTGTACCAGGTGGGCGGCAGGCCCAGCACCGGCCACGGGTAGCAGCTGCACAGCGTGCAGACCACCATGTGATGCTGATCGTCGCTGTTGGCCACCGCCACCATGTGCTCGCCCTGGCGGCCGGTGTAGCCCAGCGAGGCGATGGCCGCGGTGGCGTCGGCCAGCAGCCAGTCGCGGAAGGCCGGGTCGACCCAGGCTTTGGCCACCACGCGCGCGCCGTTGCGCGGGCCGATGCGGGTCTGGTAGGTGTCGATCAGCACGTCGAGCGCGGCCGGCTCGATGTAGCCCTTCTCGGTGAGCACGCTCTCGAGCGCACGCACGCGCAGGTCCATCTCGTCGAGCTCGCTGTGGTCATCGCCGTGGGCATGGGTGTGTTCGCTCATGCCCCTCATGCTAAGCGCTGCGACCTACCAGCGGTAGGTCGCGGACGCCACCGCCTTGCGCCGCTCGCCGTAGAAGCAGCCGTAGGTGCACGAGGCGATGTAGGCCTTGTCGGCCAGGTTCGTGAGGTTGAACGCATAGCGCCAGTGGCCCGTGTCGTACGACACCATCGCGTCGAACACGGTGTACGAGGGCACGATGCCGTTCACGTAGAGCCCGGTGGAGGCGCCCACGTAGCGCACGCCCAGCCCCGCGCGCAGGCCCGGCGCGCCGGCCGCGCCGAAGTCGTACTCGCCCCAGGCCGAGAAGGTGTTGTAGGGCACGTTGCCGCGCCGCTTGCCGACGTTGGCGGCGGTGGTGTCGGCGGTGACGCGCGCGTCGGTGTAGGCATAGGCGGCGATCAGGCTGGCGGAGCGGCCGATGCGCGTGCGCAGCTCGATCTCCAGCCCGCGCGAGCGCACCTCGCCGGTCTGCACCGAGAAGCCGGTGTCGACGGGGTCGGTCGACAGCACGTTCTGCTGCCTGAGCTGGTAGACGGCGGCGCTCAGCAGGGTGTCGCTGCCCGGCGGCTGGTAGCGCAGGCCGAGCTCGTACTGCTCGCCGCGCGTGGGCTCGAAGCGCGCCCCCATGCGGTCGACGCCGCTCTGCGGCTGGAACGACTGGCTGAAGCTCGCGAACGGCGCGAGGCCGTTGTCGGCCAGGTAGACCAGGCCCGCGCGGCCGGTGGTGGCCGAGGTCTTCTCCTTCGAGTTCGGGGTCTCGCCGTCGACCGGCACCTGGCGATCGGTCACGCGGTCGTGCCGTGCACCGAGCACCACCACCCAGCGCCCGGCGATCTTCATCTGGTCCTGCAGGTACAGCCCGGTGGCATTGCCGGCCATGTCGGGGAAGTAGGTGTTCGGCACCGGCGCACCCGCGACGTAGACGTAGTTCGGCGCGTAGTAGTTGAACTGCGTGGCGATCTCGCGCGACGCGCGCCGCGTGGTGTAGGACTGGTAGGTGGTGTCCACGCCGGCCAGCAGCGTGTGCGCGACTGGGCCGGTGTCGACGCGGTACTCGAGCGAGGTGTCGGTGGTGCGCGCGCGCGAGCGGTCGCGGCGGTCGTAGGACTCATGGAAGGTGGAGCTGGCGCCGTCGGGGCTCACGCCGGCAGCGGCGGTGCTCGGGAAGTCGACCTCCGAACGGAAGGCATGCGCGCTGTGGCGCAGCTTCAGGCGATCGCTGAAGGCATGCTCGAAACGGTAGCCGACGGCGGTGTTGGTGCCGGCGTAGCGGTCGCGCCCCGGCGTGCCGGTGTAGCGGCTGCTCGGCACCGGTCCGTGGATGTTCGGCAGGATCGTGACGCCGCCGGCCAGCCCGTACACGTAGTCGGTGCGGTTGCGCAGGTACTCGGCCTGCAGCGTGAGCGAGGTCGCCGCGCTCGGCTGCCAGCGGATCGCGCCCGACAGGAAGCGCCGGTCGTCGGGCACGTGGTCGATGAAGGTGTTGCTGTCGCGCACCAGGCCCGTGAGGCGGTAGGTCAGCGTGCCCTGCTCGTCGAGCTTGCCGCCGAAGTCGCCCTTGATCTGGCGGCGGTCGCGGTTGCCGAGCTCCACGCCCAGCTCGCGCAGCGGCTCGGCCGTGGGCTGCTTGGTGACGGTGTTGACCACGCCGCCGGGCGCGGCCGTGCCGTAGAGCAGCGAGGCCGCGCCCTTGAGCACCTCGGCGCGCTCGAGCCCGTAGAGCTCCTGCTGGCCGTCGTAGGCGTTGACCATGAACTTCGAGCCGTCGCGGTAGAGGCTGCCCGTGCCGGCGCCGGCCTGGAAGCCGCGGATCACGAACGAGTCGGTGGTGCGGTCGGCGCCTTCCGAGCGCCTCACGCCGGCCGTGTAGTTGAAGGCGTCGACGAGGCTGGTGGGCTGCTGGGCCTCGATCTGCTCGGCCGTGACCACCGAGATCGACTGCGGCGTCTCGAGGATCGGCGTGTCGGTCTTGGTGCCGGCCGTGCTGTGGCGCGCGATGTAGCCGTCGGCCGGTCCGCCGGCGGCGCCGCGCTCGGCATTCACGCGCACCTCGGCGAGCATGGCGGACGGCGCGGGCGCCACCACCTGCGGCGCGGCCGGCGCGCCCGCGCGCACGGTGTAGCCGCCCGCGTCGGTCGGCAGCAGCTCGAGGCCGCTGTCGGCCAGCGCGCGACGCAGCGCCTGCGGCGCGTCGTAGCGGCCGCGCACCGGCGCCGAGGCGCGCTGGCCGACCAGCGCGGCATCGACCGTCAGCGCCAGCCCGGCCTCGCGCGCGATGCGGTTGAGCGTGGCGCCGAGCGGGCCGGGCGGCAGGTCGTAGTCGCGCAGCACGGGGGCGGCCTGCGCCTGCGCGCGGGCTGCTGTCGGCAGCAGGGCCGGCATGGCGGTGGCGAACAGCAGCGCGGCGACGAGCGGGGTCGGACGGAACGGGAAGGACGAGGACAAGGCGGGACTCCAGGCAGGGGAAGGACGAGGGTTCTCTTCCTGCTTGCCGGACGAGCTTCGAAAAGTGAGAGGGGATGGCCGAAAAAAATCCGGCGCCGCCCTGATCCAGGCTTCAGCGTGGCGCCTGCCTCGGCTCGACGCGCAGCCACCAGCGCGTGCCGCCCACCAGCTCGACCGGCAGCGCGGCGGTGAGCGCCAGCAGCGCCTTGTCGGTGTCGTCCAGCGGCAGCGTGCCGGTCACGCGCAGGCCGGCCACGCGCGGGTCGGCCGCGAGGTGGCCGGGCCGGTAGCGCGCGAGTTCGGCCACCACCTCGGACAGCGGCTGGTCGTCGACCACCAGCATGCCGTCCTTCCAGGCATCGGTGTCGGGGCGCGCGGGGCCGGGAGTGCCGGCGCCGTCGGCGCGCAGTTCCAGGCTCTGGCCCTGCTGCACGATGCGTTCGCCCTCGCAGGCCTGCGCCGGATCGGCCGCGCAGGTGGCCGGCCGTGCCGCCACCGCGGACTGCGTGACCGTGAGCCGGGTGCCGGCGCCGTCGTCGAGCCGGCGCACGACGAAGCGCGTGCCCAACGCGCGCAGGCTGCCCTCGGGCGTCAGCACGACGAAGGGACGCTGCTCGGCCGCGTCGCCATGGGCGGTCTCGATGGCGATCTCGCCCGCGCGCAGCACGATCGCGCGCCGGCTGCCATCGAAGGCCAGGTCGACCGCGCTGCGGGTGTCGAGGTGCAGCACGCTGCGGTCGGGCAGCACCACGGTGAGGCGCTCGCCGGTGCCGGTGCGGTAGTCGGCGCTCAGGGTGGCCAGCGGCTCGAAGCGGTCGACCGCGACCAGCCCCAGCAGCAGCGCGGCCAGCAGGCCCAGCACGCCCGCGGACTGCTTCCAGCGCCGCGCCGCGCCGCGGCGCACCAGCGCCGAACGCACGGCGTCGCTGCGCGCGGGCGCCAGTTGCGCATCGAGCTCGCCGAGCTGGGCCCAGGCACGCCGGTGGTCGGCATGCGCGTCGAGCCAGCGGCGCAGGCCTTCGGCATCGCGCGCGTCGGCCTCGCCCGAGCCCATGCGCAGTTGCCAGCCGATCGCCGCGTCGAGCACGGCTGCGGACACCGGCAGCGAGGCCGAGGCCTGCGCGCTCATGCCGCCGATGCCGGTAGCACGGCACCGAAACGCAATTCGTAGCCGCGGCGCGCGGCCGTCGCCAGGTACTGCCGCACCCGCGGCACCGACACGCCGAGCTGCGCCGCGATCTCGGCATGGGTCATGCCGTCGAGCCGGCTGTGCAGCCAGGCGGCGCGGGTCTTGGGCGTGAGGCTCGCGAGCAGCGCATCGAGCGCGCGCAGCGCCTGCACCGCCTGCAACTGCTCCTCGGGCGAGGGATAGAGGGCCGGCGGCAGCGCCGCGAGGTCGGCGAGGTAGGCGCGCTCGAGGTCGGCGCGGCGGAAGCGGTCGATCAGCAGGCCGCGCGCCACCGTCGTCAGGTAGGCCCGCGGCTCCTTCATCTCGACCGGCGCCGCCTGCGGCGGCCGCGCGGCCAGCAGCCGCACGAAGGCATCGTGCGCGAGGTCGGCGGCATCCTCGGCGCAGCCCAGCCGGCGCCGCAGCCAGGCCTGCAGCCAGCCGTGATGGCTGCGGTAGAGCACCTGGAGGCTGTCGTCGAGGGCCGGGGCGGACACGGGTTGCGCTTGCGGAATGTTGAGAATAGTTCTCATCTTATAGTCTTGGCCTGCCCGGCCAGCCGCCGGCCCCTCATCCGAATAAGATTCGGGGCTCCAGCCCCGCCGTCCCGGGCGCGCCGTTGCCGCCGCCCTCCACCGCCATGACCCAACGCCCCATCCGCTCCCAGTACGAAGACTTCATGCGCCACGTCGACACCCACGGCGTGTACAAGAGCGACCGCACCGGCACCGGCACCAAGAGCGTGTTCGCCCACCAGATGCGCTTCGACCTCAACGAGGGCTTCCCGCTGGTCACCACGAAGAAGGTGCACGTGAAGTCCATCATCCAGGAGCTGCTGTGGTTCCTGACCGGCTCGAGCAACAACAACTGGCTCAAGGAACGCGGCGTCACCATCTGGGACGAGTGGGCGCGCGAGGACGGCGACCTGGGCCCGGTGTACGGCGTGCAGTGGCGCAGCTGGCCCACGCCCGACGGCGGCCACATCGACCAGATCGCCGAGGTCGTGAAGACGCTCAAGTCCAACCCCGATTCGCGCCGCATCATCGTGAGCGCCTGGAACGTGGCCGAGCTCTCGAAGATGGCGCTGATGCCCTGCCACGCCTTCTTCCAGTTCTACGTGGCGCCGCCGCAGAACGACGGCGAGCGCGGCCGGCTCAGCTGCCAGCTCTACCAGCGCAGCGCCGACATCTTCCTCGGCGTGCCCTTCAACATCGCGAGCTATGCGCTGCTCACGCACATGATGGCGCAGCAGTGCGACCTCGACGTCGGCGACTTCATCTGGACCGGCGGCGACTGCCACATCTACAGCAACCACGCCGAGCAGGTCGCGCTGCAACTGAGCCGCGAGCCCTACCCCTACCCCACGCTGCGCATCAAGCGCAAGCCCGACTCGATCTTCGACTACCAGTACGAGGACTTCGCGTTCGAGGACTACCGGCACCACGACCCGATCAAGGCGCCGGTGGCCGTCTGAACCATTCGGGGCCGGGCGGGCGCGGATGCGGTCAGAATCGGCCGGTTTCGAACCTGCTTTGCGCTCCATGAACCTCAACCTCATCTTCGCGCGCGCCGCCAACGGCGTCATCGGCGCCGCCAACACCATTCCCTGGCACCTGCCCGAGGACATGGCGCACTTCAAGGCGCGCACGCTGGGCGCGCCGGTCATCATGGGCCGCAAGACCTGGGACTCGCTGCCGCCGCGCTTCCGGCCGCTGCCGGGGCGCCGCAACATCGTGGTCACGCGCCAGGCCGGCTGGCAGGCCGAGGGCGCGCAGCGCGCGGGCAGCCTGCGCGAGGCCATCGAGGTCTGCGAGCGGCTCGAGGCGCCCGATGTCTGGGTCATCGGCGGCGCGCAGATCTATGCCGAGGCCGAGCCCTTCGCGCGGCGCGCACTGGTCACCGAGATCGCGCGCGACTACGAGGGCGACGCCTTCGCGCCGGTGCTCGACGCCAGCGCCTGGCGCGAGACGCAGCGCGAGTCGCACGTGTCGGCCAAGGACGGCCTGGCCTTCAGCTTCGTGACGTACGAGCGCGTCACGGCCGGCGCATGACACTGGCGTTGCGCCGGCGCACGCTGCTGGCCGGCGCGGCGTTGGCGGCCGGCGGCATCACGCCTGCGTTGGCGGCCGAGCCGATGGAGCCCGACGAGGAGGCGCTGTTCATGAACGGCACGGCGCGGCCCACCGACGACGGCCGGCTCGAGGTCGACATCCATGCCTGGGTCTACGAGCGCGAGCGCCGCTGGGGGCTCAATGCCGCATTCGCGCGCTATCTCGGGCTCAACCTCAAGAAGCTCTCGCCGGCCGCGCAGCTGCGCTTCAACCAGCGCACCGCGCTGTTCCATGCCGAGTCGGAGGACGGCAAGGTGTTCGACGTGGAATTCGACGGCAGCCCCGGGCGCAAGACCATGCCGCCCTCGGGCGCCGATGGCCGCGTCAACGTGCGGCAGGTGATCGAGGTGCCGCGGCTGTCGCCCGCGCAGCAGTGGCTCGAGTTCCACGCGGTTACCGGCCCCGGCGAGCTGCTGCACCGCTTCCGCGGCCGCGCGCTGATCGTGCCGGCGCAGGGCCTGTCGGTGATCTCGGACATCGACGACACCATCAAGCGCACCCAGGTGCGCGAGCGGCGCGAGATGCTGCTCAACACCTTCGCGCGCCGCTTCGAGCCCGCGCCCCACATGGCCGGCTGGTACCGCGCGCTCGCGAGTGCGCCCGACACGCGCTTCCACTACCTGTCGGCCAGCCCGATCCAGCTCTATCCGCCGCTCGCGGAGTTCGTGCGCGAAGCGGGCTTTCCGCCCGGCAGCATGCACCTGCGCGAGAGCACGACCTGGCGCACGCTGATCCCGGGCGACGAGGATTCGCGCGCCCACAAGCTCGGCGTGATCGCGCGCCTGCTGGCCGACTTCCCGCAGCGCCGCTTCGTGCTGGTCGGCGATTCGGGCGAGGCCGATCCCGAGATCTACGCCAAGGTGTTGCGCGACCACCCCGGGCGCATCGACGGCATCGTGATCCGCGACGTGACCGGCGAAGGCCGGCTGTCGGAACGCTACCGCGCCACCTTCGAGGGCATCGACCCGGTGATGTGGCACCTCATCGCGCCCGACACGACGGCGTGGCCGATGCAGGCGCA
Source organism: Variovorax sp. GW821-FHT09B05 (assembly GCF_059418265.1). Taxonomy (NCBI): domain Bacteria; kingdom Pseudomonadati; phylum Pseudomonadota; class Betaproteobacteria; order Burkholderiales; family Comamonadaceae; genus Variovorax; species Variovorax sp. GW821-FHT09B05. The sequence continues at coordinate 212,541 of NZ_JBWKPN010000006.1, read as the reverse complement.
GACCCAGGCCGCGCGTTAGAGCCTTGCGCGCGGCGTGCTCGCGCTGCGGTGCACAAGAATTCCAATGCCCGATCGTGACGGCCCGCACGATCGATGCGTGCACGGGGCCGATGGCCCCTCTCTTCCTGCCAACCGCGGTGATAGCTTCCTTGGCGGTCTCCAGAAAAACTTTCGAAACGAGTTTTTCTGGATTCCTTCCATGGATCAACGCTTCATATGCAGGGAGAAACAAACATGATCGAACTCGTCGACCCGAGCGACAGCCGCGCCGTGCGCAACAAGAACAACATCCTGGGCTTCTACGAACTGGTGATCAACCAGAAGAAGGCCGAAGAGTCGGTGCACCGCTTCGTCAGCGCCGCCTATATCCAACACAACCCCCTGATCGGCGATGGCGCGCAGGCCCTGGGGGAATTCTTCGGCAAGCTCACCCGGGAGCGCGTGCTGGCCCGCGTCGTGGTCCACAAGATCGCCGCCATCGGCGACCACGTGTGGGCCCACGTGGAATTCCTGAACCTGTTCAACGACGATCCCGAAGACAGCGGGATCGCCGGCGTCGACATCTACAGGATGGATGCCGACGGCAAGGCAGTCGAGCATTGGGACACGCTGCAGCCCGTGGGCCATCCGAAGAATTCGGTCCCCTGGCTCGCACCGAACATCCAGCGCGCCAATTCGAACGGCATGTTCTGACAGGCGCTCGCGACACCGCTGGAAACGAAGCGCCGCGCCACGCGCGACGCTTTACGAAAAAGAGTGCTTCCGTACTGCCGGACTGCCAGCTGACATAGGCACGAGCGGCGCAGGGTTTAGTCTGTCCTAAGAGTTTCTGCGCACAATGTCACGGACCCATTGCCATCAACGTTCAAGGAGAAGGCACATGTCCATGGAGTTTCTTCGGACGATCGCCGAGCAGAAATTGCCATACGTCGTGCACGCGCCCGCCGAGATCGACAAGCTGCGCGTGCTGCGCGCCGCGGACCTCGTGACGGCCTTCATTCCCCCGTCCGAGCGCCATCCCCAAGGCCGCGCGATCCGCCAGTTGGCCCAGGTCGAGAGCATCACGGCCAAGGGCATGCTGGCGCTCAACAAGGCGACCTCGGCGTTCATCGAGCTGTAGCACGCCAGGCTTCGGGCGAACAACCGAACTGGGTGCCGAACCAGCGGGTGAAGGCACTGTGCGTGCTGTAGCCCAGCATCGCCGCCACCTCGCCCAGGCTGTGGCGGCCATTGGCCACGTAGCGCTGCGCGAGTTCCTGACGGACGTCGTTGACCAGTTGCTTGAAGGTCAGCTCGCGCGCATCGAGCTGGCGCTGCAAGGTGCGCATGCTGAGCCCCAGGCCCTGCGCCACCGACTTGCAGGTGGCCCGCCCCGCCGGCAGCATCAGGTAGATGGCCTTGCGCACCTCCTGGTCGATCGAGCGCTCGCGCTCGCCGGGAACGGCGTCGATCAGCTTGCGCGCATAGGCCGCCAGCACGGGATCGCCGCCCGGATTGGGCACGTCGAGGTCCGCCGCGCGGCACACCAATCCGTTGAAGCTGCCGTCGAACTCGACCGGGCACTGGAAGAAGCGGCGATGAAAGGACGCATCGGCCGGCGGCCCATGGCTGAAGCTCACGCTGGCGGGCCGCCAGCGGTCGCCGAGCAAGGCCGCGCACATCCGGTAGAGCACGCCGATCGCGAGCTCGATCGACTGCCGCGCCGGCACCGACACGGCCAGTTCCTCGCGCAGCAGCACCAGCTTGCCGACATCCTCGACCTGGATCGCCAACCTTTCGTTGAGCAGGTGCAGGTGCTCGATCAGCGTGAGCAGCACCTGCCGCAAGGTCGGCTGGTGCATCAGCAGCAGGCTGAGCACCCCGAAGTTCGATAGCTGGCGCCGCGCGGCGATGCGCAGTCCGAAGGACTCGCAGCCCGTGTCGCGCGCCGCGTCCTCGAGCAGGCGGGCCACGCGGTCGGCCTCGATCAACTGGTCCGGCTCGCGCAGCATCCTGGCGCGCAGTCCGGCCCTGCGCAGCGCCGCGCCGGGGTCGTGGCCAAGCTCCTGCGCGACCTCCGAGAAGTTCGTCAACGCCGCCGCGCGCACCAGTGCCGTCATGCCGAGCCTTTCCAGGATGGCGGGAATTCTGGCACCAAATGCACAGCGATTGGCACCGAATGCAAAGCGCCGCCGAGGGCCCGCTCCTACAGTTGCCCCATGCCCGCACCCCGGAGGCCGGGGCGGGCAGACCGCAAAAAAGAACGGAGACAAGACATGCGCATCGAAGCGATGACCTGCGCCATCGGCGCCCAGCTCAGCGGCGTCAGCCTGGCCGATGCGGCCCGGGACGACGGCCTGTTCGAGGAAATCCGGGCGCTGCTGCTGCGGCACAAGGTGCTGTTCCTGCGCGACCAGAAGATCAGCCGGGCCGAGCACGTGGCCTTCGCGCGGCGCTTCGGCGAACTGGAGGACCATCCGGTCGCCGGCAGCGATCCGGAGCACCCGGGGCTGGTGCGCATCTACAAGACGCCGGACGCGCCCAACGACCGCTACGAGAACAGCTGGCACACCGACGCCAGCTGGCGCTATACACCGCCGATGGGCTGCGTGCTGCGCTGCGTCGAGTGCCCGCCCGTGGGCGGCGACACGATGTGGGCCAACATGGCGCTGGCCTACGAGCGCCTGCCCGAGCACGTGAAGGAGCTGATCGCGCCGCTGCGCGCCCGCCACAGCATCGAGTGCACCTTCGGCGCGGCGATGCCGATCGCGCAGCGCCTCGCGCTCAAGGCCCGATATCCCGACGCCGAGCACCCCGTGGTGCGCATCCATCCCGAGACCGGCGAGCGAGTGCTGTACGTCAACGGCTTCACGACGCACTTCACCAACTTCCACACGCCCGCCAACGTGCGCTACGGCCAGGATTTCACGCAGGGCGCGTCGGCGCTGCTGCAGTACCTCGTCAACCAGGCCGCCATCCCCGAGTACCAGGTGCGCTGGCGCTGGCAGCCCGACAGCGTGGCGATCTGGGACAACCGCGCCACGCAGCACTACGCGGTGATGGACTACCCGCCCTGCCACCGCAAGATGGAACGCGCCGGCATCGTCGGCACGCCGACCGCCTGACCCACCCTTCCCCTTCGCACCACCCGCATCCCCGGAGCCCTCGATGAACTTCCTAGACGGTCACCTGTTCCCCGAAAACCAGCAGCCGCTGATCATCACCGCCGCCCCCTACGCACCGTCCTGGCTGCCTTCGGACTTCCCCGGCGAGATCGCCGTGACGATGGAGGAGCAGGTCCAGAAGGCGGTGGACTGCTACGAAGCCGGCGCCACCGTGCTGCACCTGCATGTGCGCGAACTCGACGGCAAGGGCTCCAAGCGCCTGTCCAAGTTCAACGAGCTGATCGCCGGCGTGCGGGCCCGCGTGCCCGAGATGATCATCCAGGTCGGCGGCTCGATCTCGTTCGCGCCCGAGAGCGAGGGCGCGGCCGCCAAGTGGCTGTCGGACGACACGCGCCACATGCTGGCCGAGCTCGACCCCAGGCCGGACCAGGTCACGGTGACGGTCAACACCTCGCAGATGAACATCCTCGAGCAGTTCGACCTGCGCGACATCCGCGGCACCTCGATGGAGGACCCGGTCGTCTTCAATGCCTACAAGGAGATGACGGTGCCGGCGCAACCGGGATGGGCCGAGGAGCACATCCGCCGCCTGACGGCCGCGGGCATCCAGAGCGCCTTCCAGTGCTACAACATCAACAGCTTCGAGTCGGTCGAGCGGCTGATGCGCCGCGGCATCTACAAAGGCCCGCTGGTGCTCAACTGGGTCGCGATCGGCGGCGGCATGGACGCGCCGAACATCTACAACCTCGCCAACTTCGTGCGCGCGGTGCCCGACGGCGCGGTGCTCACGGTGGAGAGCTCGGTGCTCAACGTGCTGCCGGTCAACATGATGGGCATCGCCATGGGCCTGCACGTGCGCTGCGGCACCGAGGACAACCTCTGGAACCAGTCGCGCACCGCCAAGATCGGCACCGCCGCGCAGGTCGAGCAACTGGTGCGCATCGCGCGCGAATTCGGCCGCCCGATCGCCACCGCGCAACAGGCGCGCGAGATCTCGCAGATCGGCGTGTTCCACGACACGGTGGAAGAGACGCTGCGAGCCAACGGCTTCGCGCCCAACCGCAACGGCGGCCAGCAGGGCTTCCTGCGCAAGGCCGCCTGAAGCTTCACGCACCGGAGCAGCCATGCCGCGCCTCATGCATCTCGCCGCCGTGCTCGTCGCCGCCGCATCGGCGCTGGGCTCGTCCTGGACCCATGCCTACACCGACAAGCCGGTGAAGATGATCGTCCCCGCGCCGCCCGGCGGCACCATCGACGTGCTCGCGCGCATCGTGGGCGACCAGCTCGCGCGCGACATCGGCCAGCCGGTGGTGGTCGAGAACAGGCCGGGCGCCGGCGGGGCGATCGCCGTGAAGTACCTGCTGTCCCAGCCGGCCGACGGCCAGACGCTGATGATGACCGCGAGCAACGTGCTCACCGAGGTGCCGCACGTGCTCAAGGGCGGCTTCGATCCGCTCAAGGACGTGCAGCCGGTCGCGCTGATGGCGCGCTCCTCGCTGCTGCTGATCGCCTCGCCGCAGTTCCCGGCCAGGGACGCGAAGGAGGCGATCGCCTATGTGAAGGCCCATCCGGGCCAGGTCTCCTACGCCTCCTACAGCGCGGGCACGGCCTCGCAGTACGCGGGCGCCATCCTCAACCAGGCGGCCGGGCTCGACATGCAGCACGTGCCCTACCCCGGTTCCGCGCCCGCGCTGGCGCAGGTCATGGGCGGCCAGGTGCCGCTGATGTTCGACGGCTCGGTCACGGCCCGGCCGCTGATCGCCGCCAACCGGGTGCGGCTGCTGGCGGTCGCGACCCAGGCCCGGCTGCCCGAATTTCCCGCCGTGCCCACCTTCGCCGAACTCGGCTACCCGGCGCTCGACTTCGCCAACTGGACCGGCGTGATCGCCTCCTCGCAGATGCCCGCACCGCTGGTCGAGAAGATCCACGCGGTGCTGCGCAAGGTCGCGGCCAACCCGGCGGTGCGCGCGAGCGTGGCCAACGCCGGCTTCGAACCGATGGCCGACCGCACGCCAGGGCAGGCACGCGACGAACTGCGCGAGGAGTTCACCCGCAACGCCGGCATCGTCAAGCGCTACGACATCCGCCTGAACTGAAGACCATCCAGAACAACGAGGAGACATCGCCATGCCCCAAGCCATCCGCTTCCACGAGACCGGCGGTCCCGAGGTCCTGCGGCTCGAGAACGTCGAGGTCGCGGACCCTGGTCCCGGCCAGGCGCGCGTGCGCCACAGCTTCATCGCGGTCAACTTCATCGACATCTACTTCCGCACCGGCCGCTATCCGCTGGCGCTGCCCGACGGGCTGGGTTCGGACGCGGTCGGCGTGGTGGAGGCCGTCGGCCCCGGCGTGACGGAGGTCAAGGCCGGGGATCGCGTGGGTTATCTCATCGGTCCGCAGGGCGCCTACTCGCAGGTCCGCGTGATGCCCGCCGCGGTGCTGATCCCGCTGCCCGAGGGCCTCCCCGATCGCACCGCCGCCACGCTGATGATGAAGGGCATGACGGCGCAATACCTGTTCCGCCAGGTCCGTCCGCTGCAGGCCGGCGAGACCATCCTCTACCACGCGGCCGCCGGCGGCGTCGGCCTGATCGCCTGCCAGTGGGCGCGCGCCCTGGGCGTCACGATGATCGGCACCGTCAGCACCGACGAGAAGGCCGCGCTCGCCCGGGCCGCCGGCTGCGCCCACGTCATCGTGACCGCGCGCGAGAACACCGTCGAGCGCGTGCGCGAGATCACCGGCGGCCGCGGCGTGCCGGTGGTCTACGACTCGGTGGGCAAGGACACGCTGATGGATTCGCTGGACTGCCTGCAGCCGCGCGGCACGCTGGTCAGCAACGGCACCTCCTCGGGCTCGGTGGTGATCGATTCGCAGCTGCTCGCGGCCAAGGGCTCGCTGTGGATGACGCGGCCCGCGATGGCGCACTACATCCAGCCGCGCGCCCACATGCTCGAGATGGCGCGCGAGCTGTTCGACCACGTGCTGGCCGGGCGCATCGTCAGCGAGCCGCAACGCAGCTTCGCGCTCGCCGATGCGGCGCAGGCCCATCGCGCGCTCGAGTCGCGCCAGACGGCCGGATCGACCGTGCTGGTGCCCTGAGGAAGCCCGCCATGAAGACCACCACGCTGGCCCTGTCGCTGCTGGCCGCCACGGGCGGTGCCGCCGCGCAATCCGCCCTCACCGTGTTCGGCGTCGTCGACGCCGGCATCAGCCACTACAGCACCCGCAGCCGGTCCTGGGGCCTCGCGGCGCCGCGCCAGGTCAGGCAGAGCCAGACCGCGCTCTCGCCCTCGGGCTACGCGTCCAGCCGGCTGGGCTTTCGCGGCACCGAGGACCTGGGCGGCGGCCTCGCCGCCGGCTTCTGGCTCGAGGCACCGCTGGCCAACGACAACGGCGGCGGCATCGGCAACTTCGGCCGCCGTTCCACCCTGAGCTTCTCGGGACCGTTCGGCGAGTTGCGCCTGGGCCGCGACTACACCGCCTCGTTCTGGAACGACGGCGTGTTCGATCCCTTCGGCGTCAACGGCGTCGGCACCAACCTGATCGCCATGGTCAACAGCAACCTCGCCGCCTCGCGGGCGCTCGCCACCGGCGGCCTGCTCAACGGCGCGCTCTCCGCCGGCACCGACAGCTACCTGCGCACCAGCAACGCCCTCAGCTACTTCCTGCCGCCGGGGCTCGGCGGCTTCTACGGCCAGGTGCAGTACGCCTTCCACGAGAACGTGAAGGCGAGCGACGCGAGCGACAGCCCGTCCGGGCGCGGCCGCTATGCCGGCGCGCGCGTGGGATGGACCGGCGGTCCGGCCGACGTGGCGCTGGGCTACGGCGAGAGCACGCTCGTGAGCGCCGCGCCCGGCGGCGAGAAGATCAGGAGCCTGAACCTCGGCGGCTCCTACGACTTCGGCGCGGTGAAGCTGTTCGGCGAATGGTCCCGCGTGCGGAACGCGCGCGACGACGCCGGCCTGTTCGGCAGCCGGGCCACCGACCGCTACGACGGCTTCGTCGCCGGCCTGAACATGCCGGTGGGGCCGGGCCTCGTGCGCGCCTCGTTCGCGCGCGTGAATTTCAGCAACGGCAACGGCGTGCCCGGCGGCAACGCCTCGGTCGACAAGCTGGCGCTGGGCTACGTGCACAACCTGTCCAGGCGCACCGCGCTCTATGCGACGGTGGCGCGCATCGGCATCCGCGACGGCCACAACAACCCGGGCGTGATGGGTGTCACCCCGCTGGTGCTGAGCCTGCCGGCGATCTTTCCGCAGGCGGCCTACGTCACCAAGGGCGGCATGGAACCGCGCGGCGCGACCGGCTACGACGTCGGCATCCGGCATGCCTTCTGATCGCGCGGGACCCGCGGGTCAGCGCCCGCGGCCACCGGCCTTCCTCACGTCGAAGCCGAGCATCTTCATCGCCGCATTCGGACTGCGCGCGCCCTTCGCATAGCCCTCCCACGGCGCATTGCCGCGATCGAGCCGCGTGTGGATGTCGCGCAAGGTCCAGTGCGCGCCGCCGCGCAGCTCGGGCACCTCGTCCCACGCCACGGGCACCGACACCCCCATGCCCGACCGCGCGCGCAGCGACCAGGCGCTGACCGTGGTGGCGCCGAAGCCGTTGCGCAGGTAGTCGATGAAGATGCGGCCCACGCGGTTCGAAGGCCCGCTCTTCGCCACGAAGAGTTGCGGCAAGGTGCGCGCCATGTGGCGCACGATGGCCTGCGAGAAATCCTTCACCGCGTCCCAGCCATGCACGCGGCGCAGCGGCACCACCACGTGCAGGCCCTTGCCGCCGCTGGTCTTGCAGAAGGGCACGAGCCCGAGCTCGACCAGGATCACGCGCATCAGCTCCACGGCCTGCAGCATCGCGGGCCAGTCGATGCCCTCGCCGGGGTCGAGGTCGAAGGTCATGCGGTCGGGCTTGTCGATCGCGGACTTGACGGCGTTCCAGGTGTGCAGCTCGATCACGTTCATCTGCGCCGCGCCCGGCAGGCCGAGCGCCGCCGCCACCTCGATCAGCGCGGGATGCGCGGGCCACAGCGCGGCATCGAGCTGGCGAATGCCCTCGATGCTGCCGTCCTCGAGGTGCTTCTGGAAGAACAGCTGCCCGCCGATGCCGCGCGGCGCGCGCACCAGCGACACCGGCCGGCCGCGCAGGTGCTCCATCATCAGCGGCGCGACCAGGCCGTAGAAGCGCACCACCTCGACCTTGGTGATGCCGCTCGAGGCATCGACCACGCGCTCGGCATGCGAGACCTTGAAGTTCGCGGGCAAGGTGGCGGCCGGGCCCTTGGCCTTGGCCTTGGTCTTCGCCTGCTCCCGGTCCGCCGCGCGCGCGGGCACCGGCGCCTCGCGCACGATCTGCTTCGCGGGCTTGTCGCTGCGCAACGCATGGAACACCGGGTGGCGCACATGGCCGTCCTGCGTCCATTCGGAGAACGTGACCTCGGCCACCAGCACCGGCTTCACCCAGTGCGCGCGGCGCTCGTTCTCGATGCGCTGCTTGAACGGGCGCTGGTCGACCACGAGCGGCTCGAGCCGCGCAAAGATCTCGGCCAGCGAGCGCTCGTTGAAGCCCGTGCCCACGCCGCCCGCGAACACCAGCTCGCCGTGTTCGTCATGCACGCCGAGCAGCAGCGAGCCGAAGCCCGTGCGCGAGCCCTGCGGGTCGGTGTAGCCGACGACCACGAACTCCTGCCTGCGCGCGCACTTGAGCTTGATCCAGTCGGGCGAACGGCGCGAGCGGTAGGCGCTGCCGCGCCGCTTGCCGATCACGCCCTCGAGCCCGATGCGGCAGGCCGAGGCCACGATGTCCTCGGGCGGTGCGTCGAAGACCGCGCTGAAGCGGATCTCGGGCGGCGGATCGGCGAGCAGCCGCTCGAGCAGCGCGCGCCGCTCGACCAGCGGCACGGCCCGCAGGTCGTGGCCGTCGTAGTACGGCAGGTCGAACAGGAAGTAGACGATGTCCTGGGTGCGCGTGCTGTCGAAGGCGCTCTGCAGTGCCTGGAAGTCGGTGCGACCGGCCTCGTCGAGCACCACGATCTCGCCATCGAGCCAGCCCGGCTTCAGCTTCATGCGCTGCAGCGCGCGCACCAGGTGCGGCATGCGATCGCTCCAGTCGTGGCCATTGCGCGTGAACAGGCGCACCGTCTTGCCCTCGATGCGCGCGAGCAGCCGGTAGCCGTCGAACTTGATCTCGTAGACCCAGTCGCCGGGATCGGGCGGCGGCCCGTCGACCAGCGTGGCGAGCACCGGCGCGAGCTTGGGCGGAGGCTCGGCCTCGACGGCACCGTCGGGCCACTCGGAACGCTTTCGCGCCGCCTTCTTCGCGGCGGGCTTCGACACTGTGCTCGCCCGCGGCATCGCGAGCGCGGCCACGCTGTCGGGGAACTGGTCGACCACGCTGAATTCCGCGGCCTCGCGCGCGAATTCGTCGCGCTCCTTGATCAAGAGCCACGGATCGCCGCTGCCTTCCTTGCGCGCCTTCATGCGCACCAGCGCCCAGCGGCCGCGCAGCTTGTGGCCATGCAGCTCGAACTTGATGTGGCCCGCGCGGTAGTCCTTGCGCACATTGCCCAGCGGCACCCAGAAGCCCTTGTCCCAGACGATCACCTTGCCCGCGCCGTACTGCTTCGCGGGAATCTCGCCCTCGAAGGCGTTGTACGACACCGGGTGATCCTCCACATGCATCGCCATGCGCTTGTCGTGCGGGTCGTAGCTCGGCCCCTTGGGCACGGCCCAGCTCTTCATGGTGCCGTCGATCTCGATGCGGAAGTCGTAGTGGAGGCTGCGCGCCCAGTGCTTCTGCACCACGAACTGCAATGCGCCGGGCAGCGACTCGCCGCCCTCGGCGGGCTCGGGCGTGATGTCGAAATTGCGCTTTTCCTTGTAGCGCTTCAGTGCGGCGGTGCGCGCCATGCGGGGGCGGGTGTCACTGCGGCGCCGGCGTCTGCGCCTGCCGCCGGTTGCTCGCCATCGTCTTCGCGGCGTCCAGGTGCGTCCTGAGCACCGGCAGCGTCTTCTCGGCGAAGGCGCGCAGCTCGGCATCGTTGGCGTCGCGCGCCATGTTCTCGAACAAGCGGATGTCGGCCTCGTGGTCCTGGATGCCCACGCGGTCCACATAGGCCCGATCGAAGCCCTCGCCCGACAGGCCCTGCAGCGCCTCGATGCGCGCCTTCTTGTCGGCCGGGATCTCGGCCACCAGCGGCACCGACTTGCGCGCGGCCAGCTGGCGCAGTGCCTCGTTCGATTCGCCGTGGTGCTTCGCGAGCATCAGCGCATAGTCCTTCACCTCGGCGCTCACGGCCTTGGAGGCGGCGAGCTTCGAGACCTCGAGCTCGTAGAGGCCGGCGCCCGCGGCCAGGGTCATCAGGCTGCGGTCGGGGGCGCTCACCGCGCCGGTCTGGGCGATCTGAACGGCGGGTTCGGCCGCGAAGGCCGTGGGCACGGATGCCACGCCGCCGAGCACGATGGCGCACGCGATCGCGCAGGCCCGTCCTCGGGACGAATGACGGAGCGTCGAAATGGAATGCATGCCGGACCTCGCAATCTGCAATGGGAGGACAAGGCCATCGGAAGGCTCGCCACGGGCCGGCGATGGCCACCTGAGGCCACGCTGCGCCCGCCATGCGGCTGCGGACGTAGGAAGCCGCCCCTTGCGCGCACAAGCCCAGGCGCACACCGCAGCGCTCAACCCGCCTCGGCCGCGGCCGGGTGGCTCGATGCATGGCGCTCGAGCAGCAGATACATCAGCACCCCACCGCCCAGCGGCAGCAGGTAGTAGAGCGCGCGATAGGCCAGCACCGCGCCCATCAGCGTGCCCTGCCGCACGCTGCCCGACAGCAGCGCGAGGTACACCGCCTCGAGCACGCCGAGCCCGGCCGGAATGGGCGTGAACACGCCCACGATCGAGGCCGCCATCAGCACCGACAGCGTGGTCGCGTACGGCACCTTCTGCCCCAGCAGCAGGTACATCGCCGCGCCCATCAGCGCCCAGTTGCAGGCCGACAGCGATATCTGCAGCAGCGCGAGCCGCGCCGAGGGCAGCTGCACGCTGCGCCCGCGCAGGGTCCAGCGCTTGCCGCGCGCGACGCCGCAGGCGATCACGTAGCCGATCGCGAGCGCGATCATCAGCACGCCGATGGCACGGAAGGCCACCACGCCCAGGTGCGCCTGGCGCGGCGGGTCGATCGCGCCCGCGGCGAACAGGCCGCCGGCCAGCAGGCCGTAGCCCAGCCAGTTGGTCGCAAGGCTGAGGCCGACGATCTGCGCCACCGTGGCCTCGTCGAGCCCCGCACGCGCATAGAGCCGCGCGCGCATCGCGACGCCGCCCACCAGCGAGCCGAGGTTCAGGTTGAAGGCATAGCTCGTGACCGCGATGGCCCAGGTGCGCCAGGCGGCGAGCTTGTGCCGCGTGTGGAGCCGCCCGAGCAGGTCGAAGCAGCCGTAGAGCGCATGGCTGGCGGTCGAGAGCGCGAGCACGCCGAGCAGCAGCCACAGCGGATAGCGCTGCAGCGCATGCCAGGCACCGGCCCAGTCGACCTTGTGCGCATGCGAGAGCAAGAGGCCCAGCACCACGATGCCGAGCACGGGCAGTGCCCAACGCTTGCAGCGGCGCCAGAGGCCTTGGGGAACGGAGGCGGCGTCGGTGCTGTCCGCCTCGCGGGAGAGTGTGGCTGTGGCGGCGGTCTGTGGCATCGTGGGCCGATCATCGGGACCGGTCCGGATGCCCGACAGTCGCCGCGAGCGCTTGTGTGCGTAGTCCGGGAACGATGTCCCGGATCACCCACCGGCCTTGCCCGGCGGCAGCTTGACCTTGGTGACCGTCACCGAGACGGGGTCGCTGGCGGGAAAGGATTCCTCCACGCCGCTGTCGAGCGCATCCTCGCTCGGTGCCTCGTGGGTGGGCTTGTCGTGTTCGGGGGCGGGCTTGCCGTGCGACTCGGCGGTGGGAAACGGAAAGGGCTTGCTGGTGTCCTTGGGGTCGCGGGTATCGATCTTCGAAGCCATGAGGGTTCTCCTTCCAGAAAGAGAGAGGGAAAGCACGCGGTGCGTCTCCCATTCTGGAAAGCGGCCCGTCCCGGCGCGTAGGACAACACGCGCCGTGGGCCGTCGCCGCGAGAGCGAACGCCTCAGCGGGGAATGCGGATGAAGTCTTCCGAGGTCAGCGAGATCAGGCAGCGCGGCTCGTCGCGATAGCGCTCCCGGGCCTTGGCTTCGATCGCGTCGAAGTAGGCACGGCAGGCCTCGAGCAACTGCGGGCCGCCCTCGCGCACGCCGAATTCATCGTGCAGCGCGTCTTCCGTGATCTCCGCCAGCACGCGCTGGCCCTGCGGACCGTTCGGGTAGAACGCGAAACGCACCGTGGCGGTGTCGAAGCAATAGATTCCTTCGAAGTTCATCTCTCTTGTCTCCAGCGGGTTGCATCTTGTTTCGTCGCGCCGACTAGAGCGCTTCGCGCGGGCGCGTTCGCGAGGACGAAATCCAGTCCCGGTGCAGGAATCCTCCTACAACACCAAAGGCCTCGCGACGCTGCGCCTGCGCGCATCGGCGATGTCGTCCCACGCGGGCCTCCCCCTGTCTTCGACGAGGCTTTGGACTTCCAACCCGAGGACCTCCACGACCATGAATACCACCGCCACTTCACGCCTCGACGCCCGCATCGCCGGCGTGGTCGAGTTCCGCGCGGGCGATGGCCCGCAGATCCGCATTCCCGAAGGCGTCTGCCAGGCGCTGGTCGCGGACGACAGCGTGGTGCTGACCTGGACCGAGGACGGCAATCCGCTGACCGCCGCGATCCCGCGCATCGAGTTCGACCGCTTCGTCACCGAGGGCCAGATCGTGCTGGGCCACGCGGAAGAGGACGACGCCGACGCGCCGAAGAAGGACTAGCGCGCAACGGCCCGCGGGCCGGTTGTGGCTTGCTTGAAAAGGCGGGCGCGAGCGACGACGATGCGTGCCGCGCCATCCGCGCCACGCCCTGGAGTCCTTTCGCGCTTGAATCCCCTGCCCCTTTTTCCTCACGCCTGGCGCGCCCGCCTGGCCGATGCCCACTGGCAGCGCCAGACGATCGGCGAATCGGGCGCCGATGTGTTTCGCATCGAGGCCGCCGATGGCGCCTTGCTGTTCCTCAAGTCCGAGCCCGTGGCGCCCCTCGCTGAACTGCCGGGCGAGATCGCGCGGCTCGCATGGCTCGCGCGCCAGGACCTGCCCGCGCCCGCAGTGCTCGACCAGGCCCTCGAACACGATCGCCATTGGCTGTTGATGAGCGCCGTGCCGGGCCGCGATCTCGCATCGGGCCCGTTCCGCCCGGCCGAGATCGTCGTGCACATGGCCGATGCGCTGCGCCTGCTGCACCGGGTGCCGGTCGCCACCTGCCCCTTCGACCATCGCCTGGCACACCGGATCGAGGACGCGCACGCACGCGCCGTGGCCGGCCTGGTCGACGAGAGCGATTTCGACGACGAGCGCGCGGGCTGGACCGCCCTCGATCTGTTCGAGCGACTGCGCGCGACGCGGCCCGCGAACGAAGACCTCGTCGTGACCCACGGCGATGCCTGCCTGCCGAACCTGATGGCAACGGCCGACGGCTTCACGGGCTTCATCGACTGCGGCCGCGTCGGCGTGGCCGACCGCTGGCAGGACCTCGCGCTGGCCGCGCGCAGCATCGGCTTCAACCTCGGCGAGGCCTGGACCGCGCCCTTCTTCGAACGCTACGGCATCGCGCCCGATGCCGAGCGCATCGCGTTCTACTGCCTGCTCGACGAGTTCTTCTGAAGGTGCGCCGAAGGTGGCGCGGGGAGAATGCGGGCATGAAATTCGATCCCCTGCCATCGCAGTGCCTCGTCGACCAATCGCTGGAGATCCGCCTGCGCGGTCTCGCACCCGGCGAGCGCGTCGTGCTGCAGCTGTGCAACCGCTTCGGCCACCAGGTGACGCAATCGGAGGCCCACTTCGTGGCCGACGCCAGCGGCACGGTCGATCCCGCGCGGCAGTCGCCGGTCGCGGGCAGCTACGAGCGCGCCGACGCGATGGGCCTGTTCTGGTCGCGCGCGCTGGTGCCGCCCGAGCGCGTGGGCGGCATCGCGGGCCTGCACGACGATCCGCTGACCGCCACGCTCAGCGCGGTGCGCGAGAGCGACGGCAGCGCGGTCTCGGTCTCGATCCGTCGCGTGTATGTCGGCGACGGCGTGCGGCAACGGGAGCTCAGGGAACGCGGCCTGGTCGGCCAGTTGTTCGAACCCGCGGGCGCGGGCCCGCATCCGGCCGTGCTCGTGCTCGGCGGATCGAACGGCGGCCTGGCGTGGTCGCAGGAGATGGCCGCGCTGCTCGCCTCGCATGGCTTCGCCGCGCTCGCGCTGGCCTACTTCGCGGCCGACGGCCTGCCGCCCACGCTCGACCGCATTCCGCTCGAGTACTTCGGCACGGCGCTCGAATGGCTGGCCGAACAGCCCGGCGTGCGGGCCGACCGCATCGGCACCGTGGGCGTGTCGCGCGGCGGCGAACTCGCGCTGCTGCTCGGCGCGCACTTTCCCGCCATCGGCTGCGTGATCGGCTATGTGCCCAGCGGCATCGTGTGGCCCGCCTATCCGGCGAGCGGCCATGGCGCATGGACGCTGGACGGCGAGGAGATCGATTTCGCATCGACGCTCACGCACGCGCAATGGGACGAAGCCGTCGCCCAGGGCCTTGCGCGCGCGGACAGCTTCGACTGGTACCTGATCCCGCTGCGCGATCCCGCGCTGCTGGAGCGAAGCTCGATCAAGGCCGAGAACATCAACGGCCCGGTGCTGCTGATCTCGGGCGAGGCCGACGGCCTGTGGCCTTCGACCGATCTCGCCGACTTCGCGCTGCAACGCCTGCTCGAAAAGAAATTCGCGCACCGCACCGAGCACCTGAGCTACCCGCGCGCCGGCCATTCGATCGCCTGGCCGAACGCGCCGACCACCATGACGCGCTCGGTCCATGCGATATCCGGCGAAACGATGGACCTGGGCGGCACGCCCGAGGGCAATGCGCGGGCGCGCAGCGATTCGTGGCCGCGCATGCTCGCCTTCTTGCGTGATGCGCTGCAGCGCTGAAACCGCCCCCGGATTTCCGTCGCCCTACCACGATTTTTTGGACGGAACCGCGGGGTGGCACAGTCTTTTTTGCACGGTCGGGAGCCCCTGCCTATTCAACAGGCAATGTGGTGGGAAGCCCCGTCAATCCTCGCTTCGCCCATCCGCTCCCCGCACAACCCACAGAGTTGTCCACAGAAAAATCGAACAAGTCATCAAACCGACTTGGTCGCGACATATCCCTTGAACATTTCCCGCAGGCGGGTCTTGAGCAACTTTCCGGTGGCCGTATGCGGCAGGCTGTCGACGAAGACCACGTCCTCGGGCAGCCACCACTTGACAACGCGCTGCGCGAGGAAATCGCGCAACTGCGAAGCGGTCACTTCGCTGCCGGACCGCTTCACCACGACGAGCAGCGGCCGCTCGGTCCACTTCGGATGCGGGATGCCGATGACCGCGGCCTCGGCCACCGCCGGATGGGCGCTGGCCGCGTTCTCGAGGTCGATCGACGAGATCCATTCGCCGCCTGACTTGATCACGTCCTTCGCGCGGTCGACCAGCTGCACATAGCCGTCGGCATCGATGGTGGCCACGTCGCCGGTCGGGAAGAAGCCCTCGGCATCGAGCACGCTGCCGCCCTCGCCGCGGAAGTAGCCGCTCGCGATCCAGGGCCCGCGCACATGCAGGTGGCCGAAGGCCTTGCCGTCGTGCGGCAGGCGCCGGCCGTCCTCGCCGACGATCTTGAGCGCCACGCCCCAGACGCCGCGGCCCTGCTTCATCTTGATGCCGATCTTCTCGTCCTCGCTCAAGGCCGCATGCTTGGGCAGCAGGTTGCCGATCACGCCGATCGGGCTGGTCTCCGTCATGCCCCAGCCCTGCACGAAGTCGGCGCCGAAGTCGCGTTCGAAACGCTCGATCATGCTGCGCGGCGTGGCGGCGCCGCCGAGGCCGATGCGCTTGAGGCCCAGCGCGCGCGGATCGAGTTCGGGATGGGCATCGAAGTACTGGAACAGCATCAGCCACACCGTGGGCACGGCCTGCGAGATGCTGACCTTCTCGTCGCGCATCAGCTCGTAGAGGTTCTGCGCGTCGAGGTGCGGGCCGGGCATCACCAGCTTGACGCCGGCCATCGCCGCCGCGTACGGCATGCCCCAGGCATTGGCATGGAACATCGGCACCGCGAGCAGCAAGGTCATGCCCGAGTTCACGCCGAAGGTGTCGGGCGTGCACTCCATCAGCGAGTGCAGCACGGTCGAGCGGTGCGAATAGAGCACGCCCTTGGGATTGCCCGTGGTGCCCGAGGTGTAGCACAGCGACGAGGCCGTGCGCTCGTCGAACACGGGCCAGTCGTAGTCCTCGCTCTGCGCATCGATCAGTTCGTCGAAGCACAGCAGGTTCGGCACGTCGATGGCCGGCATGTGGGCGCGGTCGGTCATCGCGATGAAGGCGCGCACCGAGCGCAGGCCCGGCGCGAGCTTCTCGACCAGCGGCGCGAAGCTGGTGTCGAAGAACAGCACCTTGTCTTCGGCATGGTTCACGATGTAGTCGATCTGCTCGGGAAAGAGCCGCGGGTTGACGGTGTGCAGCACCGCGCCCGCGCCCGACACGCCGAAGTACAGCGCCAGGTGCCGGTGCGTGTTCCAGGCCAGCGTGCCCACGCGGTCGCCGAGGGCGATGCCGAGCTGCGCCATCGCGTGGGCCACCTGCTTCGCGCGCCGGTGCACCGCGCCGTAGTCGGTGCGCACGATCGGCCCCTCGACGCTGCGCACCACGATCTCGGTGTGCGGGTGGAAGGTGGCGGCATGCTCGATCAGCGACGAGATCAAGAGCGGGCGGTCCTGCATCAATCCGAACATGGGGGCGTCTCCTGTGCTGGGGGCCGCCGCATCGTGGCAGCAGCGCGCCGGGGCGGCATCGTCGGAACGGACGATTGAGGGCGCGCGGCGGGAACGGAATCTGCGTGATGATGCGAAACCACCGGATGCCCGCCTCATGTCCATGCTCATCGCCCAGATCTCCGACCCGCACGTGCGCCCCGCCGGCGTGCTCTACCAGGGCGTGGTCGATTCCAACCGCATGCTCGAGGAGGCCATCGCCCACCTGCATGCGCTCGATCGCCGGCCCGACCTGGTGCTGCTGACCGGTGACCTGGTCGACGAGGGCCGGCCCGAGGAATACGCGCAGGCGCGCCGGCTGCTGTCCGCGCTCGAAGTGCCGCTGCTCGTGATGCCCGGCAACCACGACCACCGCGAGCACTTCCGCGCGGCCTTCGCCGACCATGGCTACCTGCCGGCCACGGGCGCGCTGCACTACTGCATCGACGACCATCCGGTGCGCATCGTCGCGCTCGACGTCTGCGTGCCCGGCCTGCACCATGGGCTGGCCGACGCGGAGGGCCTCGCCTGGCTGCAGCGCACGCTGGAGGCCGACCGCACCAGGCCCACGCTGCTGATGCTGCACCACCCACCGTTCATGAGCGGCATTCCGTACATGGATGCCTACCGCTGCATCGACACCGAGCCGCTCGAAGCCGTGGTGCGCGCGGCCGGCAACGTGGAGCGCGTGCTGTGCGGCCATGTGCACCGCGGCATGCTGCGGCGCTGGGCCGGCACCGTGGTGTGCAGCGCGCCGAGCACCACCACCGAGATCGCGCTGCGGCTCGCGAGCGACGCGGCACCGGCCTCCTACCTGGGCCGGCCCGGCTGCCTGTGGGACGAGGCGCATGGCATGGTGAGCCACCTGAGCCACATCGGGCCGATGCAGGGGCCCTACCCCTTTGCCTGACATGCGGATGCCGACCATCGCGGGACTGCGTGCCTCGATCCTCTGCGCGGCCGCCTGGCTGGCCTGCGCCGCGCCGGCCTTCGCCAACGGCAGCCTGTCCTGCGCAGGACGGCCCTATGCGGTGGAGGTGCAGTTCAGCCTGTCGACCGGCGAGCTGACCGGGCTGATCGTCGCGCGCGAGCAGCACGGCGATCTTTCATCCGAACGATTCACGCCACGGCGCCGGTCCATCGATTACGCGCGCCACACCGTGCAGGCGAGCGGCACCAGCGTCGACCGGCCGTCTCGCACCGCAACGCTGCGCATCGCCCAGGCCCGCGGCACGCTGACCCTCGCGGGCCGCCGCTACCGCCTGCGCTGCGACTGGAACGGCCTGGGCTGAAGCGCCCCGCGTTCAGAGCCGCTCGACGATCGTCACGTTCGCCATGCCGCCACCCTCGCACATGGTCTGCAGCCCGTAGCGCTTGCCGCGCTGGCCCAGCGCATGCACCAGCGTGGTCATGAGCTTGGTGCCCGAGGCGCCCAGCGGATGGCCGAGCGCGATGGCGCCGCCGTGGACGTTGAGCCGTTCGGGATCGGCGCCCGTCACCTGCAGCCAGGCCAGCGGCACCGGCGCGAAGGCCTCGTTGACCTCGAACAGGTCGATGTCGGAGATCTTCATGCCGGCCTTCTGCAACGCGCGCTGCGTGGCCGGGATCGGTGCCTCGAGCATGATCACCGGGTCGTGGCCCATCACGCTCATGTGGTGGATGCGCGCGAGCGGCTTCAGGCCGAAGGTCTTGAGGCCGCGCTCGTTGACCACCATCACGCCGCTGGCGCCGTCGCAGATCTGGCTCGCGGTCGCGGCCGTCACGCGCCCGCCCTCGGCGATCAGCTTGACCGCGCCGATGCTCTCGAGCGTCGCGTCGCCGCGGATGCCCTCGTCGGCCAGGTGCATCTCGCCGGGCTCGCTGCCATCGGCCAGCCGCACCGCCACCGGCACGATCTCGCGCTCGAAATGGCCGGCCCGCGTGGCCGCGGCCGCGAGCTGGTGGCTGCGCAGCGCATAGGCATCGAGTTCGGCGCGCGCGATGCCGTAGTTGGCGGCGATCATCTCGGCGCCCGTGAACTGGCTGAACTCGACGCCGGGGTAGCGCTTCTGCATGCCGGGGCTGACATAGAAGCCCAGCCCGTTCTTCAGCGGCAAGGTGGTCGGCAGGCCCATGGGCACGCGCGTCATGCTCTCGACGCCGGCCGCGATCGCCACGTCCATGCTGCCCGACATCACGGCCTGGGCCGCGAAGTGCAGCGCCTGCTGCGAGGAGCCGCACTGGCGGTCGACCGAGGTGGCCGGCACCGACTCGGGCAGGCGCGAGGCCAGCACCGCGTTGCGCGCGATGTTCGAGGACTGCTCGCCGGCCTGGCCGACGCAGCCCATGATGACGTCCTCGATGGCGGCGGGATCGACGTCGGTGCGCGCGACCAGCGCGTCGAGCACCTGCGCGGCGAGGTCGGCGGGATGCCAGCCGGCCAGGCGGCCGTTGCGGCGGCCTCCAGCGGTGCGGGCGGCGGCGACGATATAGGCTTCGGGCATGGGTTCTCCTGGGGCTTGGTGTGACTCGGGGAATTGTTGGCCCCCAGGATACGGCGGGCGTCGTCGGATCGGACGATTTTGGGCGCGGCCTCAACGGTGGCGGAACACCGGCTCGCGCCTGGCGAGAAAGGCCCGCATGCCCTCGCGCGCATCCTCGGTCGCGAAGCGCGCATGCAGCTGCCGGCGCTCGAACAGCATGCCCTCGGACAGCGAGGACTCCCAGGCGCGGTTGACCGACTCCTTGATCGCGACCAGCGCCGGCAGCGAGAAGCCGGCGATGCGCGTGGCCAGCGCCAGCGCCTCGTCCATCAGCGAGGCAGAAGGCACGACGCGCGACACCAGCCCGTAGCGGTCGGCCTCGTGCGCATCGAGCACGCGCGCGCCCAGGCACATCTCCATCGCCTTGGCCTTGCCGATGGCGCGCGGCAGCCGCTGCGTGCCGCCCGCGCCCGGCAGCATCGCGAGCCTGACCTCGGGCAGCGCGAAGCGTGCCGACTCGGCCGCCAGCACCATGTCGCAGGCCAGCGCGAGCTCGCAGCCGCCGCCATAGGCGAAGCCGGCCACCGCGGCGATCACGGGCTTGCGCACGCGGCGGATGGTCTCCCAGTTGCGCGTGATGAACTCCTGCGCGACCACCTCGGCATGGTCCCATTCGGCCATGGCCGCGATGTCGGCGCCGGCCGCGAAGGCGCGCTCGTCGCCCGTCAGCACGATGGCGCCGATGCCGGGGTCGGCATCGAAGGCCAGCAGCGCGGCACCGAGCGCGTCCATCAGCGCGTCGTTCAGCGCGTTCATCTGCCGCGGGCGGTTCAGCGTCACGACGCCGACGCGGCCCTCGGCGCGCACGAGGACGGGCACTTCCTGCTCAATGGCCATGCGGGCTCGCTCCTGTCAGTCGACCACGATCTTCTGCCGAGCGATCAGCGCGGACAGCACCGCGCCCTCCTCGGCCAGCAGCTTGCGGAACTCGGGCGTGTCCATCGCCACCGGCTCCGCGCCCAGGTCGGCATAGCGCGACTTGAGCGCGGGCTGCGCGAGCGCCTTGCCGATCTCGCGGCTCATGCGCGCCAGCACCTCGGGCGGCGTGCCGTTGGGCGCCCACATGCCGAACCAGATGTCGAGGTCGGCGCCCGGGAAGCCCTGCTCGCCGATGGTCGGCACCTCGGGGAAGAACGGCGAGCGCTTGGCGCTCACGATGCCCAGCAGCTTGGCCTTGCCGGTGCGGATGTGCGGGAAGGCGATGCCCGGGTCGCAGACGAAGTCGGCCTGGCCCGAGAGCACGTCCTGCAGCGCGGGCGCGGCGCCGCGGTACGGCACGTGGGTGGCCGAGACCTCGGTGGCCTGCTTGAACAGCTCGCAGGCCAGGTGCGGCGGCGTGCCGGTGCCGGCCGAGGCGTACGAGAAGGTGCCGGGCTTGGCGCGCGCCAGCGCGACCAGTTCGCGCGCATCCTTCGCGTTCATCTGCGGCTTGGCCACCAGGTACATCTGCGTGCGGCCCACGGTCGCCACCGGCGACAGGTCGCGCGAGGGCAGCAGGGTCGACTTGAACAGCGACGGGTTCGCGGTCTCGACCGAGGTCGGCGCGATCAGGAAGGTGTGGCCGTCGGGCGCCGCGCGCACCACCTCGGCGGCCGAGATGTTGCCGCTGGCGCCGGGCTTGTTGTCGATCAGCACGGTCTGGCCCAGCGACTCGGTCAGCGACTGCGCGAGGATGCGCGCCATCACGTCGGTGCTGCCGCCGGGCGCGAAGCCCACGACCACGCGGATCGGCTTGCTGGGCCAGGCCGCGGGCGACTGCGCGAAGGCGGCGCCCGCGAGCGCGAGGCAGCCGAGCGCGACGAAGGCCCGGCGCAGGCGCGCCGGGGCCAGGAACGAAATAGCCATGTCTTGTCTCCGTTGTGTTTTGGGGGGTGCTGTCGTTCTTGGGTCCAGCGGCGGGCTCAGCCCGCCGTGCCAGCCTCGTCCGCGCGCAACAGCTCGCGCAGCTTGAATTTCTGGATCTTTCCCGAGGGCGTCGAGGGCATGGTCTCGCGCAGCACCAGCCGCTCGGGGATGTACTGCAGCGCCACCTTCTGCGCCTTGAGGAAGTCCGAGATCGACGGCAGGTCGACCTGGCAGCCGGGCCGCAGCACCACCACCGCGCAGGCGCGCTCGCCCAGGCGCTCGTCGGGATAGGCCACGATCGCGGCCATCGCGATGCCGGGATGGCGATAGAGCAGCGACTCGATCTCGACCACCGGGATGTTCTCGCCGCCGCGGATGATCACGTCCTTGGTGCGGCCCGCGATGCGCACATAGCCGCGCTCGTCGATGCGCGCGAGGTCCCCGGTGTCGAACCAGTCGTCGGCATCGGTGCCGTTGAGCTGCGGGCGCTTCAGGTAGCCGCCGAAGTTGGAGCAGGCGCGCAGCAGCAGCCGGCCCACCTCGCCCGCGGGCAGGCGCCGGCCGTCGACGTCGACCACCTGGATCTCCACGCCGGGCAGCGGGCAGCCATCGGTCTGGATCGAGCGCTCGTCGTCGTCGTCCAGCCGCGTCAGCGTGACCGCGCCGTTCTCGCTCATGCCCCAGGCCGAGACGATCTTGGCGCCGAGCGCGCGCCGCGCCTGCTCGACCAGCGCGCCCGGGATCGGCGCGCCCGCGCAGAGAAAGACCTTGAGCGACGGCACCTCGATGCCGGTCTCGGCCACCGTCTTCGCGAGGTCCGAGAGAAAGGGCGTGGAGGCCATCGTGAAGCTCGCGCGCTCGGCGTTGATCGCGGGGATGGCCTGCTTCGGGTCCCAGATGTCCTGCAGCACGGCCGAGGCGCCGAGCATGATCGGCATCATCAGCCCATACATGAAGCCGGTCTGGTGCGCCATCGGCGAGGCCATCAGCACCACGTCGTCCGCGCCCAGGCCCAGGCGCTGCGCATAGGGCACGATGTTGGCCATGGTGGTGTTGGCCGAGTGCATCACGCCCTTGGGCTCGCCGGTGGTGCCCGAGGTGTAGATCAGCTGCGTGATGTCGTCGGGCCCGGGCCGGCCGCGCGAGAGGATCTCCGCGGCATCGGGCGCGTCTTCCCAGGCCGGTCCCGAGAGCAGGGCATCGAAGCTGTTCGGCCCCGCGCCGCCCACGATCACCACCTGCCGCAGCGCGGGCAGCTCGGGCTGCAGGCCCGTGACCATGGCCTCGAAGTCGAAGCCGCGAAAGCGCGCCGGCGCGATCATCACCTTGGCCGCGCCGTGCTTCAGCATGAACGAGAGCTCGCGCTCGCGGAAGATGTGCATCAGCGGATTGATCACCGCGCCGATGCGCGAGCAAGCCAGGTAGGTCAGCGTGAACTGCCACCAGTTGGGCAGCTGGCAGGCCACCACGTCGTCGCGCCCCACGCCCAGGCGCGACAGGCCCACCGCGATGCGGTCGGCCATGCGGCCGAGCTCGCGGTAGCTGAAGCGCTGGATGGCACCGTCCTCGATGCGCATGGCGCTCAGCGCGAGCTTGTCGGGCGTGGCCGCGATGCAGGCATCGAGCGCGTCGTTGATGGTGCGGTCGTGCCACAGGCCCTCGGCGATCATGCGCGCGCGGCGCGGCGGCAGCAGTACGGCGTCGAATTCCATGATGTCGTGTCTCCTCGTTGTCGTGCGAAACCGGGGCAAGACCAGGCTCAGGCCGGCACGGCCGAGCGCCCGGCGCGCGTGCGCGCCACGATGGTCTTCATGATCTGGGCCGTGCCGTCGCCGATCTGGAAGCCCAGCACGTCGCGCAGCCGCTGCTCCATCGGCCCGCGGTCGTAGCCGCCATGGCCGAACATCAGCAGGCACTGGTGGATCGCGTCGTAGGCCAGCTTCGGCGCCCACCACTTGCACATGGCGGCCTCGGCCGTGTGCGGCGCGCCACGGTCCTTGAGCCACAGCGTCTGCAGGCACAGCAGGCGCGCGGCCTCGACCTGGGTGTCGAAGTCGGCGAGCGGATGCGACACGCCCTGGAAGGCCGACAGCGGCTTGCCGAAGGCCTCGCGTTGTGCCACGTGGTCCCAGGTCTCCTCGAGCGCCACGCGCGCCACCGCCAGCACCTGCAGGCCGATCAGCGCGCGCGAGAAGTCGAAGCCCTGCATCACCTGCACGAAGCCCTTGTTCTCCTCGCCCAGGCGATGGTCGAGCGGCACGCGCACGTTCTCGAAGAACAGCGAGCCGCGGCCGATGGCGCGCTGGCCGTGGCAGTCGAAGCGGTTGCGCGTGAGGCCGGGCGCATCGGCGGGCACCAGCAGCGCGGTCACGCCGTGCGCGGCCGATTCCACCGAGCCGGTGCGGCCGAACACCACCACCGCGTCGGCCTGGTCGGCCGCCGAGATCGAAGTCTTCTCACCGTTGATCACGTAGTGGTCACCCGCGCGCTCCACGCGCAGCCGCAGGTTGGCCGCGTCCGAGCCGCCGCGCGGCTCGGTCAGCGCGATCGCGACCAGCGCCTCGCCGCGCGTGAGCTTCCGCAGCCACGGTCCCGCCACCTCGGGGCGGCCGTGCTCGGCGAGGATCTGGCCGTTGAGCGAGGCCAGCAGGTTGATGTAGCTCAGGCTCAGGTCGGCGCGTGCGATCTCCTCGTGGATCACGCCGGCCGCGAGGCAACCCATGCCCTGGCCGCCATGTTCCTCGGCGAGCTCGGGCGCGATGAAGCCCATCTCGCCCATCTCGCGCATCAGCGCGCGGTCGAGCACGCGCGTGGCGTCGCGCTCGAGGAAGCCCGGCGCCACGCGGCCGGTGGCGAAGCGGCGCGCATGCTCGGCCAGCGCGGCGAGGTCGTCGTCGATGTAGGGGTTCATCGCGGTGTTCTTCGCTTCGCGGGGCTACTTCGCGTACTTGCGGAACTCAGGCTTGCGCCGTTCCTGCAGCGCCTTCACGCCCTCGCGCGATTCCTCGGTGTCGTAGTAGAGCTTGAGCGCGTACATGCCCATGCCCGCGATGCCGGCCTGGTGCGCGGTGTCGGCGTTGAAACTGCGCTTGGCGATCGCGATCGCCGTGGGGCTGCGCTCGCAGATCTCCTCGGCCCACTTCTGCACCTCGGCGTCGAGCTGCTCGTGCGGCACCACCGCGTTGGCCAGGCCCATGGCCACGGCCTCGGCGCCGCTGTAGCGGCGGTTCAGATACCAGATCTCGCGCGCCTTCTTCTCGCCGACCACGCGCGCCAGGAAGGCGGTGCCGTAGCCCGGGTCGACCGAGCCCATCTTCGGGCCGACCTGGCCGAAGACGGCCTTCTCGGAGGCGATGGTCAGGTCACAAATGGTGCACAGCACGTTGCCGCCGCCGATGGCGAAGCCCTGCACGCGCGCGATCACCGGCTTGGGCACGTTGCGGATCGCGTCGTGCAGCTCCTCCATCGGCAGGCCGATGGTGCCGCGGCCGTCGTAGTTGCCGTCGTGCGCCGACTGGTCGCCGCCGGTGCAGAAAGCCTTCTCGCCGGCACCGGCCAGCACGATGGCGCCGATCTCGCGGTCGTAGCCCGCGCGGTTGAGCGCGCGGATGATCTCGTCGCAGGTCTGGCCGCGGAAGGCATTCATCTTCTCGGGCCGGTTGATGGTGATCCACGCCACGCGGTTGCGCACGTCGTAGAGGATGTCTTCGAACTGCATGTGTTGCTCCTTGGGAATCCGTGGGGGGCCGGGGTCAGCCGTTCATCGTCAGGCCGCCCGAGACGCTGAGCACCTGGCCGGTGACGAAGGCCGCGTCGTCGCTCGCGAAGAACAGGATCGCGCCCGGCAGGTCGTCGGGCTGGCCGATGCGGCCCAGCGGGATGGAGCGCGTGAAGGCCTCCATCAGCTTCTCGGGATTGCCCGCGCCTTCCTTGTAGTCGGCGAACAGCGCGGTGTCGGTCGGGCCCGGGCACACCACGTTCGCGGTGATGCCGTGGCGCGCATGCTCGCGCGCGATGGTCTTGGTGAAGGCGACCAGGCCGCCCTTGCAGGCCGCGTACACGGCCTCGCCCGAGGAGCCCACGCGCGCCGCGTCCGAGGCGATGTTGACGATGCGCCCCGCCTTGCGCGCCGCCATGCCCGGCAGCACGGCATGGTGCATGTGCAGCGCGCCCGTGAGGTTGATGGCGATCAGCTTCTCCCACTGCGCGGGCTCGGTCTTGGCGAAGGGCCGGAACACGTCCCAGCCCGCGTTGTTGACCAGCACGTCGATCGCGCCGAAGCGCTCGAGCACCGCGGCCACGGCGGCATCGACGCTCGCGCGCTCGGTGATGTCGCAGCGCAGCGCGAGCGCGCGGCCGCCCTCGGCCTCGATGCGCGCGGCGACCGTTTCGGCGGCGCCGGGGTTCAGGTCGAGTACCGCCACCCGCGCGCCTTCGCGCGCGAAACGGCGGCAGGTCGCGCCGCCGATGCCGCCACCGCCGCCGGTGACGACCACTGTCTTGTCTTCGAATCGTTGCATCAGGTTCTCCTTGGATCCGCGGGCTTGCTATCGTTGGCCGGTCGCGCCGGCTTCGAATCGGCATTTAGGTAAAGATGTTGACGTATTATGCGTTGGCATAGCTTCGCCGTGCAACCCAGTTCACGAAGATATCTATGGTTTCCCCTAATGAAAATGACGCTTCCGCCCGCATGGCGCTGGCCAACAGGGTTTTCTTCCGCCTCTACCAATGTGCCAACATGTTGCATAAAACAGGCACCCGCGCGGTTGAGAACGAGGGCCTGACCACGCAGCAATGGGCGGTGCTCGGCGCGTTGTCGCGCGACGAGGCGAAGGGGGGGATGAGCGTGGGCGACCTGGCGCGCTACCTGAAGGTGAGCCGGCAGAACCTCTCGGGCCTGCTGAGCCGTATGGAGCGCGACGGCCATGTGAAGACCGCGCCCGACGGGCGCGACCGGCGCTCACGCCTGGTGACGATGAGCGAGTCGGGACAGCATGTGTGGGTGGTCGAGGCGCAGCCGAAGATCTACGCCTACTACGAGCAGGTGCTCGAGGGCTTCTCGGTCAACGACGTGACCCACACCCTGCACTACCTGCTGAAGATCCTCGACAACATGCAGAAGGTGGACGACCGGCAGGGCGGGGCCGAGGAGCCGGCCGAGGAAGCGTGAAGCCGCGCGGCCTCAGCGCGGCGCCATGCGGATCGCCCCGTCGAGCCGCACGCTCTCGCCGTTGAAGTAGCCGTTGGTGATCATCAGCTCCGCCAGCGCCGCGTACTCGGCCGGGTTGCCCAGCCGCTTCGGGAACGGCACCGAGGCCGCCAGCGCGGCCTTCACGTTGTCGGGCGCGCCCTGCAGCAGCGGCGTGTCGAAGATGCCCGGCAGGATGGTGTTGACGCGGATGCCCTCGCTCATGAGGTCGCGCGCGATCGGCAGGGTCATGCCGACGATGCCGGCCTTCGAGGCGGTGTAGGCGGCCTGCCCCATCTGGCCGTCCTGCGCGGCCACCGAGGCGGTGTTGACGATGGCGCCGCGCTCGCCGTCCTCGAGCATGTCGAGCGTGAGCATGCCGGCGGCCGACTTGGCGATGCAGCGGAAGGTGCCCACCAGGTTGATCTGGATGATGCGGTCGAAGTTGGCGAGCGGAAAGTGCTTGATCTCGCCCGTGGCCTTGTCGCGGCTCGCGGTCTTCACGGCATTGCCGGTGCCCGCGCAGTTGACCAGCACGCGCTCCTGGCCGTGCGCGGCGCGCGCGCGCTCGAAGGCCGCGTCGACCTGCGTCTCGGAGGTGACATCGACCTGGCAGAACACGCCGCCGATCTCGGCCGCGAGCGCCTCGCCCTGCGCCGCGTTGAGGTCGAACAGCGCGACCTTCACGCCATGGCCGGCCAGGCGCCGCGCGGTGGCCGCGCCGAGGCCGGAGGCGCCGCCGGTGACGACGGCGGCAATGCGGGAATCGAGTTGCATCTTCGGAGGTCCTTGCTGGATGGTTTGGCGCCGGCCAGTTTAGGAAGCAGAATCGACGCGGGCATCGTCGGAACCGACGGTATCCGCTTTCCCCCGCGGCAACCGCACGGCCCGCGCCCCACTCCGCCGTTCGCGATGTCGTCCGCTCCTTCCGCCCGCATCCTCGAGACCAAGCTCAGCCCGCCGGCCTTCGCCGCCACGCAGGTGCTGCGCGACGCGATCTGCGAACGCATCGCGGCCAGCGCGGTCAAGCTGGTGCTGGTGCGCGCGCCCGCGGGCTTCGGCAAGACCACCACCATGGCGCAAAGCCGCGAGCGCATCGAGGCGCGCGGCATCGCCACCGCCTGGATCACGCTGGACCGCGCCGACAACGACGTCTCGCGCTTCCTGGCCGGCCTCGGCGAGGCCGTGCTGCGCCTCGGCGTGGAGGAGCCGCGCGCCCGCACGCCCTTCGACGCGGTGGCCGCGCTGGCCGCGCACGACGCGCCCTTCGTGCTGTTCCTCGACGACTTCGAGGGGGTGCAGGAACCCGCGGTGATCGGGCTGGTGCGCGAGATCGTCGAGCACCTGCCGCGCGGCGGCAAGCTGGTGATCGGCTCGCGCGGCCTGCCCGACCTCGGCGTGGGCCGGCTGCGCGCGCGCGGCCAGCTCGAGGAGATCGACACCGACCGGCTGCGCTTCAGCCTCGAGGAGACCGGCGCCTTCTTCGGCCTTCGGCCGCACGCCGGCGACGCCGCCGCGCAGGCCCTGCCGCACGAACTGCTCGCGCAGCTGCACCGCAAGACCGAGGGCTGGATCGCGGCGATCTGGCTGGCCTCGATGGCGCTCGAGCGCCATGGCAGCGCGACCGGCTTCGTCGAACGCTTCTCGGGCTCCGACCGCGCGGTGGCCGACTACCTGGCCGAGGACGTGCTCGCGCACCAGCCCGCCGAGGTGCGCGAGTTCCTGCTGCGCACCAGCATCCTGCGCCAGCTCGATGCCTCGGTGTGCCAGGCGCTCAACCCGCGCGCCGACAGCGCGGCCATCCTCGAGCGGCTGGCCGCGGCCAACCTGTTCCTGACGCCGGTGAACGGCGGCGCGGACGGCGACGGCGCCTGGCGCTACCACAGCCTGTTCGCCGACTTCCTGCGCGCCCAGCTCGCGCGCGAGATGCCCGGCGAGATCGCGCGGCTGCATCTCGCGGCCTCGGGCTGGTACGAATCGCAGCAGCGGCCGGTGCCCGCGATCGACCATGCGATCGAGGGCGGCGACCATCCGCATGCGCTGACCCTGCTCGACAGCTATGCCGGCCGCTTCCTCGAGCAGGGCCGCATGCGCATGCTCGCGCGCTGGTTCTCGGCCATCCCCGAGCACCAGCTGCGCGAGCATCCCGCGCTGCAGCCGATCGCGCTGTGGGCCACCTGCTTCACGCACGGCCCCTGGCAGGCGATGCAGCAGCTCGAGAGCTCGGGCTGCCTCGACAGCCCCACGCCCGCGGTGCGCGCGAGCGCGCAGACGCTGATCCCGCTGCTGCTGGCGATGCAGGACCGGCACGACGAGGCCTACGAGGCCGGCCGCCTGAGCCTGGCGCGGCTGCCCACCGGCCTGCCCTTCGCCGACAGCGTGTTGCTCAACGCGATGGCGCACATCCTCGCGGTGCGCGGCGACCAGCACGAGGCGCAGCGCCTGCTCGACGCCGCGCGGCGCCAGCAGGGCAGCAGCACCTTCAACCGCATGTACACCGAGTCGCTGGCCGGCCTGTTCGACCTGCAGGAAGGCCGGCTGCGCCAGGCCACCGCGCGCTTTCGCATGGCGGTCGATGCGACCCATGCGGTCTCGTACAACCACAGCCACGGCAACGCCTGGGCCGGCGTGCTCTACGCGGGTTCGGTCTACGAGTCGAACCAGTTGCTGCAGGCCGAGCACCTGCTCAACGTCTACCTGCCGCTGGCGCGCGACGTGGGCCTGCCCGACCACATGATCCTGAGCCACGCGATGCGCTCGCGCATCGCCTTCCATGCCGGCGACATCGATGCCGCGTTCCAGGCCCTGACCGAGCTCGAGTACCTGGGCCACCAGCGCCAGCTGCCGCGCGTGGTGGCCGGCGCCAAGCTCGAGCGCTCGCGCATGCTGCTGCTGCAGGGCAACGGCCCCGCCGCGCGCGACGAACTCGCGCGCGCCGACGATCCGGCCCTGTGGGCGCGCGAGAAGCTCCAGCGCCTGCCCGCGCACGAGCTCGACTACCTGACTCTGGCGCGCGCACGCTGGGAGATCGCGTTCGGCGACGCGCGCGCGGCCCTCGACAGCATCGACGCCGAGCTGCATGCCGCCCTCGCCGTCGCGCGGCTGCGGCGCGTGCTCAAGCTGCGGCTGCTGCGTGCATTGGCACTGCAGCGCGCGGGCAGCCTGGCCGAGGCCATCGCCGAAGCCGCCGAGGTGCTCAAGACCGCGAGCCACGAGGGCTACATGCGGCTGATCCTCGACGAGGGCCCGGCCGCCGCGCTGCTGGTGCAGCGCTTCGCGCACGCGCTGCACGACAGCGCCACCGCGCGCGGCAGCAGCGATCCGATCCTCGGCGAATACGTGCAGCGGCTGCTGCAGGCAGCCGGGCCGATGGCCCTGCCCGATGGCGGCGAGGCGGAGAACGCCGACGCCGCGGGCCCCGACGGCCTCGCGGCCAGCGAGCCGCTGACGCGCAAGGAGATCCGCGTGCTGCAGCTGCTGGCCGAGGGCTATTCGAACGGCGCGATGGCCGAGAAGCTGTTCGTGTCGGACAGCACGGTGCGCACGCACCTGCGCAACATCAACATGAAGCTCGATGCGAAGAGCAGGACGCAGGCGGTGGCGATCGCGCGGCGGCTGGGAGTGATCCGGTAGGGAGCGCCGCGGATAATTCGCGCGCGGGATTTCAGTATTTCAAGGAGGAGTTCATGTTCGCAGCGTATTCGGCCGGCATGCTGCTGGCCGCGGCCATGGCCGTGTCATCGCCGTCGATGGGCCAGGCGGTCGAAGCGCCCAAGGTCTCGCCGGGAGACACCTGGAAATACCAGACCGTGGATCAATGGTCGGGACGCCCCAAGACCGAAGCCATGTTCACCGTGCTGGGCGTTACGGAGGAATACGTTCGCATGGAGATCGAGATGAGGAGCTTCGCGGCCAACGGCAAGCCCACGCGCCATCCCCCTTTCGAAATGACGAATCACGCGAACCTCGACATGGTGCATGTCGCCAACGGCAAGAACAGCACACGCGTCAACTTTGCCTGGCCTCTCTTTCCGGGCAAGCAATGGCGCTACGAGTACGCCACTTCGACGCCGGACAACAGGATCACCACCACCTTCCGGATGGCGGCTGAAGTGACGGGCTGGGAGGACGTGGAGACCAGCGCCGGCAGGTTCAGGGCGCTCAAGGTGGTTCACACCGGGACGGCGGACGCGGGACCTTCCGTGGGAGTCGGCAAGAATGCCTGGACCTCCTGGTACTCGCCCGAGGCGAAGAACTACGTTCGCTACCAGGTGGAAGTCACCGGGCCCGATGGCGCACCGGGGTTGCGAGAAGTCTCGGAACTGACTGCCATCACGGTGCGGCCCTAGGCACGGCGCCGCTCTCCTGATCAGCGCAGCACCGCCACATTGACGCGGCGCATGCCATTGTAGGAATAGAGAATGATCGGCCCATCGCGCAGGTCGCCGCGGTCATCGAAAGAGATCGCGCCCGTCACGCCGGTGAACGAGATCGCCTTGAGCGCCGGCAGGTACCTGGCCGGCTCGGCCGAACCCGCGTTGCGCATGGCCTGCGCCATCACCTGCACGGCATCGTAGACATGGGGTGAAAAAAGCTGCGTCGACACGCCGAAACGCTGCTTGAACCGGTCCTTGAACGCGCGCAGGGCCGGCTGGTACTTCTCTTCGGTGCCGCCGGTTTCGGCGCACAGCACGGTGCTCCGCATCGCTTTGGCGCCGGCGAGCCGTGGCAATTCGCCGGTACAGATGCCGTCGCTACCCATGAAGACAGGATTCAGGCCGGCGCCATGAATCTGGCGCAGCAACGGACCGGCCGCCGTGTCCATGCCGCTATAGAAGACCAGATCGGGCTTCGAGGCGCGCAGCTTCGCGACCAGATCGCCAAGCTCGGCGCCGTCGTCCATCACCTGATCGCGGCGCAACACCGTGCCACCGGCCTGCAGCACGCCGGCCTCGAAGGCGTCGGCGATGCTGGTGCTGTAGTCCGTGCGGTCGTCGACCACTGCGATCCGCCGGCCCCCGGCCACCTCGACCGCATAGCGGCCCAACAACTCGCCGAGCCGATCGTCGTGCGCGATCACCCGGAACGCCGTGGCATAGCCCAGCTGGGTGTAGGGCGGTCTGCTGGCGCTTGGAGAGATCTGGACGATGCCCGCATCGTGGTAGATCCTCGCGGTCGGAATGGTGACGCTCGAAGTCAGGTGCCCGACCACGCCGTTCACGCCCGCGACCACCAGCGACAGCGCCGCGCGGGGGCCCTTCTGCAGATCGGCGCCGTCGTCGCGGGCCACGAGTTCGAACCGCGCGCGCTGGGTACCGATGAGGAGGCACCGCGCATTCAGGTCTTCGATGGCCAGCACGGCACCGTCCTCGTTGTCGCGGCCGAGATGGGCCAGCGCGCCGGTCATCGGCGCGACGTGCCCGATCCTGACGGTCACCGAACCTCCCGGCCCGGGCTCGCAATTCGACGCCACCGACGTCTGGGCGCCACTCCCCGCACACGCCAGCACGCCGGCGGCGGCCACCACGCAGACACGGACCCAACGCTTCCCACCCACTCCCTGCAACATCCTGTTCTCCTCGCAGCCCACGGCCGGCGCGGATTCTAGGGGGCCCGGCAGGCCCGCTCACAACGCCCGCGAGATCACCTCCTTCATGATCTCGTTGGTCCCGCCATAGATCCGCTGTACCCGCGCATCCGCATACATGCGCGCCACCATGTACTCGTTCATGAAGCCGTAGCCGCCGAAGAGCTGCAGGCATTCGTCGACCACCCGGCCCTGCGCCTCCGAGCCCCAGAGCTTGGCCATGGAGGCGGTGGCGGTGTCGAGCGTGCCGGCGACGAGGTCTTCGACGCAGCGGTCGATGAAGGCGCGGCCGACCTTGATCTGGGTCGCGATCTCGGCGAGCTTGAACTTGGTGTTCTGGAACTCGGCGATCGGCTTGCCGAAGGCCTTGCGGTCGCGCACGTAGTCGAGCGTGGCCTGGTAGGCGCCCTCCATGGTGGCGAGCGCGCTGACGCCGATGATGGTGCGCTCGTAGGGCAGGTCGCCCATGAGCTGGAAGAAGCCCTGCCCCTCGACGCCGCCGAGCACGGCATCGGCCGCCACGCGCACGTCGTCGAAGAAGAGCTCGGAGGTGTCCTGCGCCTTCATGCCGATCTTGTCGAGCACGCGGCCGACGCGAAAGCCCTCGCAGCCCTCGGTCTCGACGATCAGGATCGAGGTGCCCTTGGCGGCCTGCGCGGGATCGGTCTTGGCCACCACCAGCACCACGCCGGCGAGGAAGCCGTTGGTGATGAAGGTCTTGGAACCGTTGATGACATAGCCGCCGTCCTTCTTCTCGGCGCGCGTGCGCACGCCCTGCAGGTCGGAGCCGGCGCCGGGCTCGGTCATGGCCACCGCGCCGACCAGTTCGCCGCGCGCCATGCGCGGCAGGTAGTGCTGCTTCTGCGCCTCGGTGCCATGGTTGAGGAAGTAGTGCGCGACGATACTGTGCACCGAGGTCGCCATGCCGCTGAGGCCGCGGCGCGCGGCCTCCTCGTAGAACACGGCCTCGTGGCGGAAGTCGCCGCCGGCGCCGCCGTACTCATCGGGGATGTCGGCGCACAGCAATCCGAGCGCGCCGGCCTTGCGCCAGATCTCGTGGCCGACGTGGCCACGCTTGCGCGCCTCCTCGTCGTGCGGAACCATCTCGGCCTCGATGAAGCGCACCACGGTGTCGCGGTAGCGCTCCAGGTCCTCATCGCTCCAGGAGCGGCGAAAGTCGATCGTCATGTGTGTGGCGTCCTCGTTCGTCTCTTCGTTGATATTCTGTGCGCGGCTTCAACCCACGCGGCGCTGCTTGCCCGCCCAGTAGGGATCGCGCAGCTGGAATTTCTGCAGCTTGCCCGCGGCCGACAGCGGCAGCGCATCGCGGAACTCCACGCTGCGCGGGCACTTGTAGCTCGCGATCTGCGCGCGGCAGTGCGCGATCACGGCCTCGGCCTCGAGCGCCATGCCCTCGCGCCGCACGATCACGGCATGCACGCGTTCGCCCCATTGGTCGTCGGGAACGCCGATCACGGCCGACATCAGCACCTGCGGCAGCTGCGCGATGGCATTCTCGACCTCGGCCGAATAGACGTTCTCGCCGCCGCTCACGATCATGTCCTTCATGCGGTCGACCACGAAGACGAAGCCCTGCGCGTCCATGTAGCCGCCGTCGCCGGTGTGCATCCAGCCGCCGCGCAGCGCAGCCTCGGTCTCGGCCGGCTTGTTCCAGTAGCCCTGCATCACCATCGGCCCGCGCGCGACGATCTCGCCGACCTGGCCCGCGGGCAGCTCGCGGTCCTCGCCGTCGACGATGCGCACCTCGGCGATGGCGATCGGCGTGCCGGCCGAACGCAGCAGGCGGTCGCGGTCGGGGCCCGGCAGATGGCAGCGCGGCGGCAGCGCCGTGACCACGGGCGACAGCTCGGTCATGCCGTAGACCTGCGCGAAGGCGGTGGCCGGCAACGCGCGCATGGCCTGGTCGAGCAGCGCGGCATCGATGGGCGCGGCGCCGTAGAACAGCAGCTTCAGCCGCGACAGGTCGAACTCGCCGAAGCGCGGATGCTCGATCACGCGCTTGATCATGGTCGGCACCAGGAACATCTCGGTGACGCGCGCCTGCTGCAGGGTGTCGAGCACCGCGAGCTCGTCGAACATCGGCACCACGTGCATGGGCACCAGCCGCAGCATGTTCTGGATCGCGATGCCGCAGCCGGCGACATGGAACATCGGCGCGGCGACGATCGAAACCGCCTCGTGCCCATCGCGCGGCAGGGCCGCGACGGTGGCCAGCGCATTGATGCAGAGGCTGCCGTGGCTCAGCATCACGCCCTTGGGCCGGCCGGTGGTGCCGCCGGTGTACATCACGGCCGCGAGCTCGTCGCCGGTGTGCGGCGCGTCGTCGATGGCCGCGGTGCCGGCCAGCAGCGCCTCGTAGCCGACCATGCCCTCGGGCACCTCGCGCTCGCCGCAATAGACCACGGTGCGCAGCGACGTGGAGAGCCGGCGCAGCTCGCCGACCAGCGGCACGAACAGGTCGTCCACCAGCAGGATGCGGGTGTCGCAGTCGTCGAGCGAGTAGGCGACCTCCTTCGGGTTCCAGCGGATGTTGACGGGGTTGACGACGCCGCCGCCCCACCAGGTGCCGAAGAAGTATTCGACGAAGCGGTGCGAGTTGAGGCTCATCATGCCCACGCGGTCGCCGCGCGCCATGCCGAGCTGCTGCAGCGCGGCACCGAGCCGCGCGACGCGGTCGGTGAATTCGCCGAAGCCGAGGCGGT
The DNA here is from genome assembly GCF_059418265.1 of Variovorax sp. GW821-FHT09B05. Taxonomy (NCBI): domain Bacteria; kingdom Pseudomonadati; phylum Pseudomonadota; class Betaproteobacteria; order Burkholderiales; family Comamonadaceae; genus Variovorax; species Variovorax sp. GW821-FHT09B05. The sequence continues at coordinate 177,649 of NZ_JBWKPN010000006.1, read as the reverse complement.
GCGCGCCGCTGACGATGGCGGTGGCCTCGCCCTTCTCGCGGCGGCCCTTGTGCAGGGACTGGGTCAGGTACATGGGAGCCTCCTCTGTCTTGCCGATGCCGATGCCGATGCGCGGCCGCGGGGCGGCGCTCAGGCCGCGCGCAGCGACGGCGCGGCGTCCTCGCCCACGCCCCAGCGCCGCAGCAGCGCCGCGCCTTCCTCGCGCGGCTCGCCCGAGAGCGCAGGCGGCGCGCTGCGGCTGAAGCGCGGCGCGGGCGCGGGCTGCACCACGCCATCGACCTCGACGAAGGTGCCGCGCGCCACGTTGTGCGGATGCGCGGGCGCCTCGTCCCAGTCGAGCACCGGCGCGAAGCAGGCATCGCTGCCCTCGAGCAGCGCGCACCATTCGTCGCGCGTGCGGGTGCGGAAAACGTCGGCCAGGCGCAGCTTGAGCAGCGGCCAGCGCGCGGCATCCATCTGAGCATCGAAGGCCGGGTCGTCGGCAATGCCGCAGCGCTCGCGCAGCAGCGCATAGAACTGCGGCTCGATGGCGCCGATGGCCACATAGCGGCCGTCGGCGCAGGCATAGGTGTCGTAGAAGTGGGCGCCGCCGTCGATCAGGTTCTCGCCGCGCTGGTTGCTCCACCGGCCGCCGGCCTTGAGGCCGTACATCATGGCCGACATCAGCGCGGCGCCGTCGGTCATGGCGGCATCGACCACCTGGCCCTGGCCCGAGGCCTTGGCCTCGTGCAGCGCCGCGAGGATGCCGAAGGCCAGGAACATGGCGCCGCCGCCGAAGTCGCCGACGTAGTTGAGCGGCGGCACCGGCGGCTCGCCCGCGCGGCCGACCGCGTGCAGCGCGCCGCTCAGCGCGATGTAGTTGATGTCGTGGCCGGCCGCCTGCGCCAGCGGGCCGTGCTGGCCCCAGCCGGTCATGCGGCCGTAGACCAGGCGCGGATTGAGCGCGAGGCAATCGGCCGGACCGAGTCCCAGGCGCTCCATCACGCCGGGGCGGAAGCCCTCGATCAGCACGTCGGCGCGCGCGATGGCATCGCGCACGGTGGCGGCCGCGCCCTCGGCGCGCAGGTCGATCTGCAGCAGGCTGCGGCCGCGCGCGAGGATGTCGTGGGGGTTGCGCGGCGTGCCGGGCCGCTCGATGCGCAGCACCTCGGCGCCCATGTCGGCGAACAGCATCGCGCAGAAGGGACCGGGGCCGAGGCCCGCCATCTCGATCACGCGCAATCCTTGCAATGGGCCCGGCATCGTCCGTCTCCTTGGCCGCGGGCGGCCTTGTCTGTGTGGAGGACGATCTTGTCGCGGCCCGGTGGGTGCCGCATCGTCGGAAGAGACGAAAGAAGCGACGAGAAAGGCGCACCGGCCCCGGCGCGCGGCGCTCAGCCCGCCTTGGCCCCCTGCGCGACCTTCGCGACCTGCGCGCGCCGGAAGCAGGCCGCGTCGTGGTCGTTGACGATGCCCACCGCCTGCAGCCAGGCATAGACGATGGTCGGGCCGACGAACTTGAAGCCGCGCTTCTTGAGTTCCTTCGACACGCGCTCGGACAGCTCGGAAGACACGGTGCGCGTCTTGCCGTCGTTCTCGATCACCTTGCCATCGGTGAAGGACCAGCAGAAGTCGGTGAAGCTCTCCCCGCGCGCTGCCATCTCGTTGTAGATCTGGGCGCCGCGGATGGTGGCCTCGATCTTGGCCCGCGCGCGGATGATGCCGGGATTGCCCATCAGCCGCTCGATGTCCTTCTCGTCGAAGCGCGCGACCTTTTGGGGATCGAAGCCTGCGAAGGCGTCGCGGAAGGTGTCGCGCTTGCGCAGCACGGTGATCCAGGCCAGGCCGGCCTGGAAGCCCTCGAGCATCAGCGTCTCCCAGAGCATGCGCGGATCGCGCTCGGGCACGCCCCATTCGGCGTCGTGGTAGGCGCTCATCAGGGCATCGCCCTCGGCCCAGCTGCAGCGGGTGTGTTGCTTCATGCGCCGATGATATCGGCGGTGCTCCTCAAGCGAGCGCGGGTCGCCGCGCCATGAATCCCGTGGCGGCCTCGAACGCGGCCGACGCGCTCAGCAGTGTCGCGTCGTCCTGGAAACGGCCCACGAGCTGCAGGCCCAGCGGCATGCCGTCGCCGCCGAAACCGCTCGGCAGGCTGATGGCCGGGTGCCCGGTCATGTTGAAAGGCATGGTCCACGGATACCAGTGCGCGCGCACGTTCTCGTACGGCTGGCCGTCGATGTCGAGCGGCGCGAACAGATCCTGCTCGAGCGCCACCGCGGAGCGCGTGAGCGTAGGCATCGCGAGCAGGTCGGCGCGCTCGAACAGCGCCTGCACGCGCTTGAACAGCTGCGAGCGCGCGAACATCGCCTCCTGGTATTCGACGCCGCTCACGCCGGCCGCCGACTCGACCTGGCGCCGGAAGGTCTCGCTGAAGCTGTCGGGATGCCGCTCGACCAGCGGGCCGAAGCGCGCGCGCCACACCGTGTGGTTGATCGCGCGCCAGATCGGCTCGACCTCGAAGCCTTCGCCATCGAAGTGCTCGATGCTCGCGCCCAGGTCTTTCAGCGTGCGCAGCGCGGCCTCGAAGTTGCGCGCCACGTCGGCCGACACCGGCCGGCCCGGCGGCGCGGCGCAGCACAGCACGCGCCGGCCGCGCAGGTCGCCGGGGTTGGCGGCGGCCGCCACGTAGTCGTGCGAACGCAGGCCGATCGACCAAGGATCGACCGGCGACGGCCCGGCCATCGCCTGCAGCATCAGCGCGGTGTCGCCCACGGTGCGGGTCATCGGCGTGACGTAGGTCTGGTTGCCGTAGAGGTCCTGCGCCTGGCTGTGCGGGATCACGCCGACCGACTGCTTGATGCCGACCACGCCGTTGCAGGCGGCCGGAATGCGCGTGGAGCCGCCGCCGTCGGTGGCGACCGCGAGCGGCGCGATGCCCGCGGCGACCGCGGCCGCGGCGCCGCCACTCGATCCGCCGCAGGTGCGCGCGAGGTTCCATGGGTTGCGCGTGCTGCCGAACAGCGGCGAGTTGGTCAGCGGGCCCGAGCCGAACTCGGGCGTGGTGGTCTTGCCGATCAGGATCGCGCCCTGGGCACGCAGGCGCGCCACGCTCACCGCGTCTTCGGCGGGCACGTTGTCGCGGTGGATCACGGCGCCGAAGGTGGTGGCCACGCCCTCGGTGTTGACCAGATCCTTGACCGAAAACGGAATGCCGTGCAGCGCGCCCAGCGGCCGGCCGGCCGCGATGGCATCCTCGGCGCGGCGGGCCTCGGCCAGCGCGCGTTCGGGTGTCAGGGTGATGAAGCAGTTGAGCGTGGGCTGCAGGCGCTCGGCGCGCGCGAGCACCGCCGTCACCAGCTCGACCGGCGAGAGCTGGCGCGCGCGGATCAGGCCGGCCAGCTCGGTCGCGGGCGTGAAGAAGAGCGAATCGTCGGACATGGACATCGAGCCTTCGTGCGTGCTATTCGTCGATGACGATGCCGGCTGCCTTGACGATCGGCTCCCAGTTCCTGCGCTCGCGCTGCGCGCGCTGCGCGAGCTCGGCGCGGCCCTCGGCATGGGCGACCAGCCCGGCCGCCTCGAGGCTGCGCGCGAGCTCGGGCTTGGCCGCGGCCGCGAGAAAGCCGCGCTCCAGCGCCGACAGCGCGGTGGCCGGCGTGCCCGCGGGCGCATAGACCGCATACCAGCTCGTGGCCGCGACGAACTCGCCAAAGCCCTGCTCCTTGGCCGTGGGCACGTCGGGCAGGGCCGGCAGCCGCCTGTCGCCGCTGAGGCCGAGGAACTTGATCTTGCCGCCCTTGTAGAGCGGCATCATGCTGGCCGCCGCGTCCCAGCCCATCGACAGCTCGCCGCCGACCACGTCGATCAGCATCGGCGATGCGCCGCGGTAGGCCACGGGCGTGAGCTCGAAGCCCTGCGCCTTGGCGAGCGCGAAGGCGCCGAGGTGGCCCGAGCTGCCGATGGTCGCGAGGCCCAGCGTCGCCTTGCTCGGGTTCTTCTTCGCCCATTCGACGTACTGCTTCATCGAGCTGTAGGGCTGACCGGCGCCGGTGACGACCGCGGTGGGAATCTCGACCAGCAGCGCGACCGGCACCAGGTCCTTGTCGGCGTCGTAGCCCGGCGTCTTGTAGGTCAGCGGCAGGATGGTGAGCAGCGGCGACGGCGCGAGGTAGAGCGTGAGGCCGTCGGGCTTGGCCTTCTTCACCGTGTCCCAGGCCAGGCGCGCCGAGGCGCCGGGCTTGTTGTCGACCACGATGCTGCCGAAGCCCGCGTCCTTGAGCTGCTCGGCATAGAGGCGCGCGACCGTGTCGGCCGCGCCGCCGGCCGCATAGCCGACGACGATGCGCAGGTTGCCGCCCGCGAGGCCCGGCGGCAATTGGGCCTGCGCGGCCGGAAGGAGGCAGGCCGCGAAGGCCGCGACGGCAAGGGATCGGCGGATGAAGGACGGCATGGAGGACCTCGCGGTGAAAGAAAGGGGATCGCTCAACCGAGCGCCTGCTCGACCAGCGCTGCGACATCGAGCAGATAGTGGTCGTCGTACCAGCGGCCCACGAGCTGCAGCCCGATCGGCAGGCCGATGGCGCTGCAGCCGCAGGGCATCGACAGCGCGGGATGGCCCGTGAGGTTCATCGGATAGGTGTAGGGATACCAGGCGCCGCGCACCGTGCCCGCGGGCCGGCCGGCGATCTCGATCTCGCCGCTCACGTCCATGTCGATGGGCAGCGGCGGCGCCGACAGCGTGGGCGACACCAGCACGTCGAAGCGTTCGAACAGCGCCTGCAGCTCGTTGAAGCAACGCGTCTTGGCGAAGGTGGCCTCGTGCAGGTCGACGGCCGTGTGGCGGCGGCCCTTTTGCACCGCATCGATCAGCGAGGCATCGAGCCGGTTGCCGAAGCGCTCGAGGTTGGCGCCCACGCGCGCGGCCAGCAGCGACTGCAGCACGACCAGGAAATGCTTCTCGAGCGAGACGAAGTCGAGCTGCACGGTCTCGACGATGGCGCCCTCGCGCGCCATCGCCTGCACGGCGGCACCGGCGATGGCCTCCACCTCGGGATCGACGCGATTGCCCGCGCTCGGCAGCCAGGCCACGCGCAGCCCGCGCAGCGAGACCGGCGCGGCACGGCGCGGCGGCGCACTGCCCGCGCCCCAGGGATCGCGCGCATCGAAGCCCGCGATGGCCTCGAACAGCAGCCGGGTGTCGGCCACGTCGCGCGCCATCGGGCCGGTGAAGGAGTTGGCCGAATAGAGGTCAGGGGCCTGCAGGTGCGGCACCACGCCGAGCGTGGCCTTGAGGCCGACGATGCCGCAGCAGGCCGCGGGAATGCGGATCGAGCCGCCGCCGTCGGTGCCCAGCGCCAGCGGTCCCATGCCGGCCGCCACCGCGGCAGCGGCGCCGCTGCTCGAGGCGCCGGGCGTGTAGGCCGGGTTGATGGGGTTCAGCGTGCGGCCGAACAGCGGTGCCGTCGGCACCTGCTTGTGGCCGAACTCGGGCGTGAGGGTCTTGCCGATCAGGATCGCACCGGCCGCCTTGGCGCGTGCCACGGCCACCGCGTCGTCCTTGGGCACGAAGTCCTCGTGAATCGCCGAGCCCATGGTGGTGCGCACGCCGGCCGTCAGCGTCAGGTCCTTCACGGAATAGGGAATGCCATGCAGCGGGCCCAGCGGCTCGCCGGCCATCACGGCTGCTTCCGCGCGGCGCGCGGCGGCCAGCGCCTGGTCGGCGGTCACGGTGATGAAGGCGTTGATCTCGCGGCGCGCCTCGATGCGCGCGAGCGCGGCCTGCACGATCTCCACCGGCGAGGCTTCCTTGCGCCGCACCAGCGCGGCCAGCGCCACGGCGCCGTGGTCCATCAGATCCATGGTCGTTCCTCGAAGTCGGAGTCAGAGCATCCAGCGGCCGCCGTCGATCAGCAGCGTCTGGCCGGTGATGAAGCGGGCGTCGTCGCCCGCCAGGAAGGCCACGGCCGTGGCCACGTCGCGTGGCGTGCCGATGAAGCCCGCGGGCGTGTCGGCCACGATGCGCGCGAGCACCTCGGGGTCGAGCCTGTCGTGCGCGCGGGTGCGGATCGCGCCGGGGCACACGGCATTGACCGTGACGCCATGCGGCGCGAGCTCGCGTGCCAGCGAGCGCGTGAAACCCACCACGCCCATCTTGGCGGCCGCGTAGTCGGCCAGGCCCACGTCGCCGACGAAGGCCGCGTCGGTGCTCATGTTGACGATGCGGCCGAAGCCGCGCGCCTTCATGCCGGGCGCCACGCGTCGCGAGGCGCGCATGGCGGTGAGCAGCGAGACCTCGAGCACGAAGCGCCAGACCTCCTCCCGCGATTCGACGAAGGGCGCGCCGCGTTCGCGCGCGCTCTGGCCGACGTTGTTGAACAGGATGTCGACCGGGCCGAAGGCCGATTCCACGCCGTCGAAGAAGGCCGAGACCACCGCCGCATCGGTGCAGTCGCCGCTCACGCGCAGGCAGCGCGAGGCCAGGCCGGGCGTGACGCCGTCGCCGGCCAGTTGCGCGTCGAGCGGCGCGCAGTCGAGGTCGAGCACCGCGACGCGCGCGCCCCGCCCCAGGAACTCCATCACCGCGGCGGCACCGATGCCCTGCCCGCCCCCGGTGACCACCGCCACGCGCCGGTCGAATGTCATCGCGGGCCTTTCAGTGGAAGGTGCGGCCGCCATCGACGGCGAGCGCGGTGCCGGTGATGTAGCTGGCGCCGGGGCCGCTGAGGTAGAGCACGGCCTCGGCCACCTCCTCGGGCGCGGCGATGCGGCCCAGTGCGTAACGCTCGCGGATCTCGGCCAGCGCGCGCTCGGGATCGTCGGCGTTCTCGTAGCTGGTGCGGAACAGCGGCGTGTCGATCGCGCCCGGGCAGACCGCGTTGACGCGGATGCCGTCGGCCGCGGTCTCGATGGCGAGCGACTTGCCGAACATGATGACCGCGGCCTTGCTCGCGCAGTAGGCGGTGCGGTTGGGCAGCGGCCGCAGGCCGGCGCCCGAGGCGATGTTGACGATGCTGCCGCCACCGGCCGCGCGCAGGTGCGGCAGCGCGGCGCGGCACACCAGCATCGGCCCGGTGAGGTTGACGGCCAGCACGCGCGCCCATTCCTCGTCGCTGGTGGTCTCGAGCGATTTCAGCGCATCGATGCCGGCCGAGTTGACCAGCGCGTCGACGCCGCCCAGCCATTGCGCGGCGCGGTCCACCGCGGTGCGCACGGCCGGCGCATCGCTCACGTCGCATTCGAGCGCCAGCGCCGCCTCGCCGAGCAGGCGCACGGCGTCGGCGAGCGCGGCCGTGTCGCGGTCGAGCAGCGCCACGCGCGCGCCGCGCGCCACCGCCATGCGCGCGACCGCGAGGCCGATGCCGCTGGCACCGCCGCTCACGATCAGCTGGCGCGGCGCCGCCGGATTGGCAGCGATGGCGTTCATGCGGCCACCGCGGCCTGCAGGCGCGGGCGCATGTCGTCGGAGATGCGGTCGCAGCGGTCGATCCACACGTCGGAATGCGCGAGCGCGTGTTCGATCAGGCCCTCGAGCACCTTGAGCCGCGAGGGCTGGCCGATGATCTGCGGGTGCATGCCGACCATCATCATGCGGTCCTCGGCATGCAGCACGTCGAACTCGCTCTTCCAGGCCTCGAGCGCGGCCGAGGGCGCCTGCAGGGTGCGGCCCGGCAGCGTGATCGAGTACTGGAAGAAGGGCGCGTCGTCGAGCACCCAGCGGAACGGCAGCTCGACGATGTCGGTGCGCTGGCCGCCGATCTCGAGCAGGTAGGGCGAGTCGTCGTCGAAGAAGTTCGAGGAGTAGTCGAAGCCGTACTCCTTGATGAGGTCGAGCGTGATGGCGCTGAACTCGGCCGCGGGCGAACGCCAGCCGCGCGGGCGGGCGCCGGTCAGGCGGGTCAACACCTCGAGGCCCTTCTCCATCTCCTCGCGCTCCTCCTCGGGCGTGAGGCCGACGATCCAGCGGTGGCTGTAGCTGTGGTGCGCCACCTCGTGGCCGCGGTCGATCACCTCGCGCATCAGCTCGGGATGCTTCTCGGCCACCTCGCCCGGCACGAAGAAGGTGGAGTGGATGCCGTAGCGCTCCAGCAGCTTGAGGATGCGCGGCATGCCGACCTTCCAGCCGTAGGCGCCCTGCGACATCAGGATCGGCCGCTGCGCGTTGGCGGGATCGCGGCCGGTCCACATGGTCTCGGCGTCGAGGTCGAAGGTCAGCATGAGCGGGAAGCCTTTGCTCGTGGTGGGCATCGCGAAGTCCTGGGGAAGAAGAGGAAGAAGGGTCTAGACGTGCTTGTGGAAGCCGGTCCAGCGTTCGGCCAGCAGCAGCACGATGCCGGTGGCCACGATCAGCAGGGTGGAGACCGCGGCGACGCTCGGGTCGACGCCCTGCTCCACCGAGGTGAAGATCTTCACCGGCAAGGTGGTCTGGCTCGCCGAGAGCAGGAACACCGACACCGGCACGTTGTCGAGCGAGGTGATGAAGGCGAACAGGCCGCCGGCCACGAGGCCGGGCTTGACCAGCGGCAGGGTGACGAGCCGGAAGCTCGTGAAGCCGTCGGCGCCGAGCACGCGCGCCGCGTCTTCCAGCGACTCGTCGACCGCCGCCAGGCTGCCGAGGCTGGCGCGCACCACGTAGGGCACGGTGATGACCACGTGCGCGAGCCACAGGCCCAGCGAGTTGCCGCGCAGGCCGGTCATCGTGTAGTACTGCAGCAGCGCCACGCCGAGCACCACCGAGGGCAGCACCAGCGGCGCCATGAACAGCGAGGTCAGCGCGGCCGCGCCCGGCACCATGCGGCGGTGGATCGCATAGGCGGCGATCAGGCCGAGCACCAGCGCGGCGGCGGTCGAGGCGGCGGCGAGCCAGAGGCTGGTCCAGGCGGCCGAGAGGTATTCGGGATCGCGCAGCACCACCTCGAACCAGTGCAGGGTCAGGCCCTTGGGCGGAATCGTGAGGTAGGCGGTCTTGCTGAAGGCCGCGAGCACCACCACCAGCACCGGGATCTGCAGGAACACGACCACCGCGATGGCGGTGGCGGCGAGGCCCAGGCCCTGGCGCTGCGTTTCGGTCGACGTGCTCATGCCTGGCCTCCCCAGCGCTTGAGCAGCCGGCTCGACAGCGCGATCACGGCCAGCGTGAGCGCGGTCAGCACGAAGGACATGGCGGCGCCGGCCGGCCAGTCGAGCGTCTGCAGGAAGTCGTCGTAGATCAGCGTGGCCATCACCTTGTAGGTGGCGCCGCCGAGCATGCGCGGCGTGACCAGCGCGCTGATGGTCAGCACGAACACCAGGATCGAACCCGAGAGGATGCCGGGCGCGCTCATCGGCAGCGTGATCGACCAGAACACGCGCAGCCGGCTCGCGGCCAGGGTGTAGGCGGCCGACTGCACGTCCTTCGGGATCGCCTGGATCGCCGGCACCAGCATCAGCACCATGAAAGGCAGGAAGATGTGCGACATGCCGACCAGCAGCCCGAACAGGTTGAACATCATGCGGATCGGGCGCTCGATCAGGCCGATGTCGATCAGCAGGTTGTTGATGAGGCCGCGGTTGGCCAGCAGCGCGATCCAGCCGAAGGAGCGCACCACGAGGTTGAGCAGCATCGGGAAGATCACGAGCATGGTCAGCGCGAGCCGCATGCGCGGGCCCGCGTTGGCGATGTAGTAGGCCAGCGGATAGCCGAGCACGAGGCAGATCGCGGTGACGCCGAAGCCCAGCACCAGCGTGCGCAGCACCACCTCGCGGTAGTACTCGTCGGTGAGGATGCTGGTGTAGTTGGCCAGCGTCCAGCCGCTGGCGATGCCGCTGCCGGGCACGTAGGGATGCAGGCTCAGCGGCACCATCAGCAGCACCGGCGCGACGAAGGCCAGCAGCAGCACCAGCAGCAGGGGCGAGGCCAGCAAGGCGCCGGCGGTGTGGCGCGATCTCATGCCGCGGCGTTCACGTAGACATGGCGCGGATCGATCGCCACGCCGACCGGCGCGCCGACCTCGAGGCCGGCATGCGGGCCGTTGGTGGCGGCCTCGGCGATCAGCTCGATGCCGCCGAGGGCCAGCAAGTACTGCACGCGCGAACCGACGAAGGAGCGCATCGCGACGCGGGCCTCGTAGCGCGGCAGGTTCGCGGCGTCGGAGGAATCCTGCGCGCCGAGGAAGCGGATGTCCTCCTGGCGCACGACCACGTCGACCGCGGCGCCATCGGCGATGCCCTCGGCCTGGGCCACGGCGAGCACCGGGCCGTCGCGCAGTTGCACGGTGGCCGCGGCACCGCCAGCGCGCGCGAGCTTGCCGCCGAGCCGGTTGGGCCGGCCCATGAAGCTCGCGACGAAGCCCGTGGCCGGGCGGTGGTAGATGGCCTCGGGCGTGTCGAACTGCTGCACCACGCCATGGGCCAGCACGCAGACCCGGTCGGACATCGACATCGCCTCGCCCTGGTCGTGGGTGACGAACAGCGTGGTGATGCCGACCTCGCGCTGCAGCCGCTTGAGCTCGATCTGCATCTCGTCGCGCAGCGCGGCGTCGAGGTTGGACAGCGGCTCGTCGAACAGCAGGATGCTCGGGCGCGGCGCGATCGAGCGCGCCACCGCCACGCGCTGCTGCTGGCCGCCCGAGAGCTGGCGCGGCAGCCGGTCGCCCAGCGCCGAGAGCCGCACGCTGGCCAGCGCCTGCTCGACGCGGCGCGTGAGCTCCGCGCCCTGCACGCCCTGGCGGCGCAGGCCGAAGGCGACGTTCTCGAACACGCTCATGTGCGGGAACAGCGCATAGGACTGGAACACCAGGCCGATGTTGCGCTTGTTGGTGGGCAGCGCGGTGACGTCGCGGCCGTCGATCAGGATGCGGCCGCCCGTGGGCTCGATCAGGCCCGCCACCATGCGCAGCACCGTGGTCTTGCCGCAGCCCGAGGGGCCGAGCAGCGAGATGAATTCGCCGTCGTTGACCGACAGCGAGACCGAGGAGGCGGCGACGTGTCCGGGGTAGCGCTTCTCGAGGCGCTCCAGCGTGAGTGCGGGCATTGGGCGTACGGGATCGTGGGAACGGCGGCGGCGCTCAGCGCGCGACTTCGCGCTGCCAGCGGCGGGTCCACTCAGGCATGGACTTCGCGACCTGCTCGGGATCGGGCAGCCAGAGCTTGTCGAAGGTCTCCTTGTACGGAACGATCTTCGCGGCCTTGTCGCTGAGCTTGACCTGGGTGTTGACCGGGCCCGCGTACTTGCGCTCGGCGAAGCAGGCCTGGCCTTCCTTCGACAGCACCTCGTCGATGTACTTGAGCGCGAGCGCCGGCGACTTCGCGCCCTTGGGAATCACCAGCGCGGGCAGGATGCCGACCGCGCCTTCCTTCGGATAGACGATCGCGAGCGGCAGGCCCTTGTCGATGGCCGAGCCCGCGCGGTCGGGGTACCAGACGGCGGCGGCGATCTCCTGGCGCTCGAACAGCGAGACGATCTGGTCGGCCTGCGTATAGAGCGTGACCGAGGCCTTGGCGATCGGCTTCACGGCCGCGAAGCCGGCGTCCATGTTGCTCAGCTCGCCGCCCTTCATGCGGTTGAGCGCCATCAGGAACTGCGAGCCCGAGGTGCCGCTGATGTCGCCGATGGCGAGGCGGCCGTCGTACTCGGGTTTGGCGAGATCGGCCCAGGAAGTGGGCGGGGTCTTGATCTGCTTGGTGTCGTAGACGATGACCGTGGCGCCCGTCATGAACACGATGTACTGGCCGTCCTTGTCGAGCGCGCGCGGCGAGATGTCGGCGGCATTCGCGAGCCTGGACTTGTCGATGGTCTCGAGCAGCTTCTCGTTCTTGAGCTGCGCCGCGAGCGAGTTGTCGATGTAGACCACGTCGAAGTCGGACTTGCCGCCGGTCGCGCGAATGGCCGCGGCGAACTGCGAGGAGCTGCCGAGCTTGAGCGCCACCTTGGCGCCGGTCTTCTTCTCGAACGAGGCGATGTGGCAGGTCTTCGAGTCGTCGGCGAAGGAGCCGCCGAAGATGCCGACCACCAGCTCCTCGGCGTGCAGCGCACCCGACATCAGCAAGGAGGCAAAGCCCAGGGACAGGCAACGTGCGAGCGCGGTTTTCATGGAAGCGACTCCTGTGAGAGCGAAGGCTGGAGGGGATCGAAGCGCGATGCGATTCACTTTATCTTTTGCAAAAGATAAACGCAAGGCATTTAAGATAGGTACCAACCCGCTGCCGCGCGATGCACCAAGACGCATCGCGAACGCACGCAAATCGCCATCGAAAGGACGCCATGCAGCACAAGGACGATGCATCGAAGAGCCCGCCGCGACCCCGCGGTGCCAAGGCGCGCGAAGCGCTCGAGGTTCCCGCGCCCGAGGCCTTGCAACCCGCGACCGGCGGCGACCTGGTCGAGCGCGGCATCCGGCAGTGGCGCACCGAGCGGCCCGACATCGACAGCAGCGGCAAGGCGGTGGTCGGCCGGCTGCTGCGGCTCGAGGAGGTGGTGCTGCGCACCATCAACGCGGTGCTGCAGCCCTTCGGCATCAAGTACCAGGAGTACGCGGTGCTCGCGACCCTGCGCGTGGCCGGCGCGCCCTACCGGCTGTCGCCCTCGCGGCTGCAGAGCACGCTGCTGTTCACCTCGGGCGGGTTGTCGAACCTGCTCAAGCGGCTCGAGCAGGAAGGGCTGGTCAAGCGCTCGATCCATCCCGACGACGGCCGCGGCGTGCTGGTGAAGCTCACGGCCAAGGGCATGCGGCTGGCCGACGAGACGATGCCCAAGCACGCCGCCGCCGAGCTGCATCTGCTGCGCATGTTCGACACCGGCCAGCGCGAGGCGCTCGCCGGCCTGCTGAGCCAGATGATGACGGGCAACGCGCCCGAGACCGGCCCCGAGCCGGGCTGAAACCTCAGAGCAGACCGAGCGTCATCGCCTTCAGGGTCGCGGCCGCGCGCGTGGTGCAGCCGAGCTTGCGGAAGATGTTCTCGAGGTGCGCGCGCACCGTGCTCGGGCTGATGCCGAGCGTGCGCGCCGCCTCCTTGTTGCTCTCGCCGAGGCTGATGCGGCCCAGCACCTCGACCTCGCGCGACGAGAGCAAGGCATTGGCTTCGCCCTCCGCGGCGGGCGTCTTCGCGGCCACCGATTCGCGCCCCGTCAATGCAGCGACGGCGGCCGCATCGAGCCGGCCCTGCTCCGCCTCGCGACGCAGCTGCGCTTCCGCCTCCGCGGCCGCCAGCGCGGGCCGGCCCGGCGCGCCCGTGTGCAGCAGCACCCAGTGCACCGCCGCGGCCAGCACGCGTTCGGCCGTGCCGATCGCCGCGCCCTTCACGCCGCGGAAGAAGCCCGAGCCATCGAGCCGCTCGTCGACGAAGGAAGCGATCTCGGCCTCGGTCCGCAAGGCCTCGATGCGGCGCGCGGCGCGTTCGGTCCAGTAGGGCACGAGGCGCAGCCGCTCCTTGTCGGCCTCGCTGCGCAACTTCGGCGAATCCCAGACCGCGTTCGGCACCGAGGCACGGCCGATGCCGTGGATCAGCGCGGCGCGCCGCACCTGCTCGCAGGCCGCGGCATCGAGCCCCAGGCCCGCGGCGCAGGCGGCGGCCGCTTCGGCCACGCGGCGCGAGAAGCCGGTCATCCACGGCATCTTGAGATCGATCACGTCGGCGATCAGCTCGAGCGGTGCCACCGCGTCGCGCAGCGCGCCCTCGGGCGCCTGCAGGTCGGCCGCGGCGCCCTGGTCGAGCGCATGCAGCCAGTCGACCGCGTGCTGCTGCGCGACCTGCACCAGCGCCGCGGGATAGCGCCCATCGGCGCGCTCGGCGATCTGGCGCAGCGCGCTCTGCAGGCCATGCGTGCGCGAGAAGATCTCGAGATCGCCCGCGAGCGTGGCCAGGTACACCGCCTCCGGAATATGCGGCGCGGCCAGGCCCGCCGGTTTGCCGCTGCCGTCGAAGTTCTCGAACATGTGGCGCAGCGGCCGCTCGACCGCCTCGGGCAGGCCGAGGAAGCGCGCGATCTCGCCCGACACCTCGCAATGGATCTCGGCCAGCGAGCCGACCGTGCCCGCGAAGGCCGCGGCCTCGCGCGCCGAAGCGGTCGCGAGCATCGCGCGGCGTCCGCCGACGTCGTCGCCGAGCAGGTCGGAGAACTCGGGCGCGTTGGCGGTGCAGCCCGACCAGCGCAGCAGCGCGACGCAGGCCGCGTGGCCCTGCGCCGCATCGTCCCGGCCCATGGCCTGCGCCAGCCGCGCGGCGATCCACGCCACGCGCGCCGAATGGTCGATGGGCTGGCCCATGCTGAGGTCGCCGACGAAGGCGAGCGCCTTGATGGCATCGAAGAGCGGAACGTGGGCGGAGGACTGCAAGGCGAAGGATCCGGTGAAAGACGACGGCACGGCGTGCCGGCCGCGAACGAACGCGGCGCGGCACGCGGCCGGCACCTTACTTCGACTGGCGCACGGCGTCCAGGATCACCTCGGCCACCTTCGCGGGCTGCGCCTGCTGCGGCACGTGGCTGGTGTTCAGCGTGGTCACGTGCGCGCCGATGCGCTTGGCCATGTCGCGCTGCAGCGCGGGCTGGATCATGTGGTCGGCGCTGCTGACGATGTACCACGAGGGCTTGGTCTTCCAGGCGGCGGCCGACACCTTCTGCTCGAAGGCCTTGGCCTGGATCGGGCCCTGCGTCACGGCCATCACGCGCGTGGTGGCGGCCGGCAGGTCCTGCGCGAAGTGCTTGCTCATGCCCTCGGGCGTGAGGCGCAGGAAGCCCGAGGCATCGGCCGCGATGTGTGCGAAGCCGGGCGGCGCGGGATAGTCCTTGCCGAGCTCGCCCGAGTTCTGGCCCGCGTCGGGCGCGAAGGCCGCCACGTAGACCAGCGAGGCGACCTTGTCGTTGCCGCCGGCCTCGGTGATCACGGTACCGCCCCACGAGTGGCCGACCAGCACCACCTTGCCGGGCTGGGCGTCGATGGCGCGCTTGGCGGCGGCCACGTCGTCCTCCAGCGAGGTCAGCGGGTTCTGCACCGAGACGACATTGACGCCCTTGGCCTGCAGCAGCGGGATCACCTTGGCCCAGTCGGAACCATCGGCGAAGGCGCCGTGCACCAGCACCACGCTGGGCGATGCGTTGGCGGCGGCGGCCGCGGCCGGGCCCGCCGCGCTGGCGGCCGTGACGGAGAACGAGAGGCCGACGGCGAGGGCGGCGGCGGCGAGTTGGAGGCGTTGGAAGTGCTTCATGAGAGGGTCTTGGCAAGGGAGTGACGGGAGCCGCTACTGTCGGCCGCGGCGCCTTTTCGCGCCATTGGACGAATGTCCGATCGCCCCCTCCCCGCCCCCCTCAGAACTTGTAGTTCAGCGTCGCCACCGCATGGCGCGGCGTGCCCGCGAAGGCCTGCCCGTCGATGTTGACGTTGTAGCGCTTGTCGAACAGGTTCTCGATGTTGAGCTGCAGCGACAGCCGCGGCGAGACCGCGTAGCGCGCCATCAGGCTGAAGACGGCGCGCGAGCCCTGCGTGTAGCGCATGTCGACGTCGCCCACGCTGAACGGGTAGTACACGCGGTTCTGCCAGTTGACGCCGCCGCCGACCGTGAGCTGGTGCCAGCGGCCCGGCAGCCGGTAGGTGGTGAACAGCGTGGCCAGCGTGGTCGGCATCGAGGGGTTGATGCGGTCGCCGCTGCCCTCGCGCCCGAGCGTGCGCGCGATGCCCGCGTTGACCTGCCAGCCCTCGGCCAGCTCGCCCGACAGCTGCAGCTCGATGCCCTTGGTGACGACGCCGCGCGCGCCGTAGTAGGCGCCATCGGTCGAGCCGGGCACGAGGCGGGTGCCGTCGCGCTGCGCCACGTTCTCCTGCTCGGAGCGGAACAGCGCGAGCGAGCTGTTCAGCCTGCCGTTCAGGTGCTCGCCCTTGAGGCCGATCTCGTAGCTCTTGCCGGTCACCGGGTCGAGGTACCTGCCGCTGGTGTCGCGGTAGTTCTGCGGCTGGAAGATGTCGGTGTAGCTCGCATAGGCCGAGTAGTGCTCGCCCAGGTCGTAGATCAGGCCCGCATAGGGCGTCAGCACTTCGTGGCGGCGCGTGGTCCGGTCGTCGGCCGTGAGGCGGGTGGCACGCCAGTCGTTCTGGCGCGCGCCGAGGATGAACTTGAGCGAATCGGTGACCGAGAAGCGCGCGGCGCCGTAGTAGCCGGTCTGGCGCAGCTTGTCGATGCCCGACACCTCGAGCTGGCCCCAGCTCGGCTCGGGATAGCCGCCGTTCCAGAGGTAGAAATTGCCGACCTCGGGCAGCGCGCTCAGTCGCACGTGGTTGGCCTGCACGTAGCGCGACTGGGTGTTGCTCAGGCCCAGCATCAGCTCGTGCTGGCGCCCCAGCAGCTCGAACGGGCCGGTGGCCTGCAGGTCGAGGCTGTTCTGGCGGAATTCGTGCTCGAAGTAGCCAGGCAGCGAGCCCAGCCCCGTGCCGGTGAGGCGGTCGAGGTCGCCGAACAGGTAGAGCAGCTTGGCGTTCTGCTTGCTCTGGCGATGCGAGACATTGGCCTTGAGCTTCCAGCCGTTGCCGAAGGCATGCGTGAGGTTCGCGAACAGCGTGGTGTTGGTCGCGTCCCAGTGGGTCCAGGGCGTGCCGATGCTCTTCGAAGCAGCCCAGTTCGCGGGGCCACCGTCACCGAAGGTCAGCGGCAGGCCGCCCCAGGTCGACCCGTTCGGGCGGCTGGCCTGGGAGTCGATGCCCACGCTCAGCGAGGTGGCGGGCGTGAGGTCGGCATCGACCACGCCGTACAGCACGTGCTTGCGGCCGTGGTAGCGCTCGAGGAAGGAGTCGCGGTCCTCGGTCATGCCGATGACACGGGCGCGCACACGGCCGTCCTCGGTCAGCGGGGTCGAGAGGTCGATGGTGGCGCGGCGCAGGTTCCACGAGCCCAGCGCGAGCGAGGCGCTGCCGGCGAACACCTTGCTGTCGGCATGCTTGCGCACCAGGTTGACCGAGGCCGAGGGATTGCCGGCGCCGGTCAGCAGGCCGGTCGAGCCGCGCACGATCTCGATGCGGTCGTACAGCACCGGGTCGTTGTTGGAGGCGCCGAAGAAGTCGGTGGTGACCGTGGTCGGCACGCCGTCGTACTGGTAGTTGTCGATGTAGAAGCCGCGCGCGTAGAGGTCGGTGCGGTCGCTGTCGGAGCTGACCGCGAACACGCCGGTGACGCTCTTCATGGCCTGCCCGAGCGAGAGCAGGTTCTGGTCCTCGATCTGCTGGCGCGTGAGCACGGTGACCGACTGCGGCGTTTCGCGCGGCGACAGCGCCAGGCCGGTGGCCGCGGCGGTGGCGCGCGTGGTGTACGAGCCGGTGCCTTCGGTGGTGCCGCTGCGGTCGGCCTCGGCCGTGACGGTGACCGGTGCCAGCGTGCCGATGCCGGTCTGCGCGCCGGTGGCGGCATCGGCACCCGCTGCGCGCCGGCCCAGCGTGTAGCTGCCGTCGCTGCGCGCCACCAGCTGCAGGCCGCTGCCCGCGAGCAGGCGCTCGATGGCCTCGCGCGCGGTGTAGCGGCCCGAGACCGCGGGGCTGCTGCGTCCTTGCGTCAGCGCGGGGTCGAAGGACAGCGCGATGCCATTGCCGACCGCGAAGCTGGCGAGCGTGCGGCCCAGCGGGCCGGCGGGAATGTCGTAGGCCCGGGGCACCGCGGCATCGAGCGGCGAAGGTTCGGCCGCCAGGGCCGGCGGCGCGGCCAGCCCGGCGAGGGCGAGCGCCATCAGCGCGTGGCGCAGGGCGGCGGAGAAGCGGCGCTCCGCGCTGGCGCGCGGAACGGACGGACGGGATGCGGACATGGAAACGGGCCTTTCGGTTGGCAACGGTGGGTTCTTCCCCTCCTTGCCAGCCGAAACGAAAAAAAGTCTCACCCCTTGGTGGAAATATTTCTGGGCACCAGCGTGACCCAGTAGCCGCGCAGCCGCGTGAGCGCGTCCACCGGATAGGTCGACACCAGCATGCGCAGCACGCGGTCGGTGTCGTCGAGAGGGAAGGCGCCCGAGATGCGCAGCCCGGCGACGGCCGCGTCGCAATGCAGCGCGCCGGGCCGGTAGCGCGACAGCTCGGCCGCGAAATCGGCCAGCCGCATCTCGTCGGCCAGCAGCATGGCCTGGGTCCACGCCACGCGGCTCTCGTCCGCGAGGGCGAAGGCCTCGATGCCATCGGCGCCGAAGCGGGTCTGCTGCCCGGCCGGCAGCACGCGCGACGCGCCACGCTTGGGCGTGACGCGCACCGCGCCCTCGAACACCGCGACCGCGGTCGCGCCCTCTTCCTCCCTGCGCACGCTGAAGCGCGTGCCCAGCGCCTCCAGCGTGCCGCCGCCGGCCTGCACGCGGAACGGCCGGTGCGCCGCGGCGGTGTCGGGTGCGGTCGCGACCAGGATCGCGCCCGCATGCAGCACGAGCAGGCGCTGCGCCGCGTCGAAGCGCACGTCGACCGCGCTCGCGGTGTCGAGCGTGAGGCGGCTGCCGTCGGCGAGCTGGAGCTCGCGGCGTTCGCCCGTGGCGGTGCGGTGCTCGGCGGTCCAGCCGCGTTCGCCCGCGAAGCGCCAGCCGAGCCAGCCCGCGGGCACGGCTGCCAGCAGCGCGGCCAGACGGCCGATGGCGGCGCGGCGGCCGCCATGGCGCGAGGAGCGTGCGAGCGACGGCATGGCCAGCGCCGACGGCAGGCCGCCGAGCTTGTTCATCAGCAACTCGGCGCGCGCCCAGGCACGGGCATGGTCAGGATGGCTCTGGCGCCAGCGCTCGCAGGCGCGGCGGTCGGCATCGGTCGCGGCGCTGTCGTGCAGGCGCATCAGCCACTCGGCGGCCTCGTCGAGCACGCGCGGCGGCAGCGCCGCCGATGGCGCATCGGCGGTGGAGGACGGCACCGCGCTCACGCCATCAGCGCCAGGCAGCCGCGGAAGCCCTGCTGCATGTAGCGCTTGACCGTGACCAGCGACACGCCGAGCTCGCGCGCGATGTCCTCGTACTTCAGGCCTTCGATCTGCGACAGCAGGAAGGCGCGCCGCGCGGCCGGCTTGAGGCTGTCGAGCATGGCGTCGATCTCGTGCAGGGTCTGCAGGATGATCAGCCGCTGCTCGGGCGACGGCGCCTCGGGCTCGGGCATCACGGCCAGCGCCTCGAGGTAGGCACGCTCGAGCGCCTGGCGCTGGTACCAGTTCACCAGGATGTTCTTGGCCACGCTCGTGAGGTAGGCGCGCGGCTGCGCGATCACCTCGGGGTTGCGCGCGGTCAGCAGCCGCGCGAAGGTGTCCTGCGCCAGGTCGGCCGCGTCGAAGGAATTGCCGAGCTTCCTGCGCAGCCACGACTGGAGCCAGCCGTGGTGGTCGCTGTAGAGGGTGTGGACTTGCTGGAAGTCGGCTTCGGCGGCGGGAATGGCGGACACGGCGAACGGCGTTGGCGGCCGGGCTGCCGCACACAAATAAGAATTGTTCTCATTTTAGACGGATGTCCGCGCCCCCGCCCTCCGCCGCCGGCTCAGAGCTTGGGCGTGTACTTCACCGTGAACATCAGGTTGCGCGGGTCGCCGTAGTTGTTGTTGCCGTTGGTCTCGTTGAAGGCCGGGATGTAGTAGCGCTTGTCGAACACGTTGTAGACGTTGAGCGCCAGGCTCAGTTCGGGCGTCGCCTGGTAGGCCACGCGCGCGCTCCAGACCATGAAGCCCGGCACCTTGAACGAGCGGTCGTAGCCCAGCGTGCTGCTCTGCACCGTGAAGCCGCCGCCCACGCTGAGCCGGCTCCATGCGCCCGGCAGCCGGTAGTCGCTCCACACGCGCAGCATGTGTCGCGGCGTCCACTGGCTGAAGACCTGGCCCTGGTTGTCGGGGTCCTCGAGGAATTTGGTCGTGTTGTAGGTGTAGCCGGCCGTGAGCTGCAGCCGCGGCGCGATCTCGCCGCTGAGCTCGGCCTCGAAGCCTTGGCTGCGCACCTTGCCCGAGGACTTGTAGCAGTACCAGTCGTCGCAGGCATAGCCGTTGTCGTAATCGGTCACGGCGCGGTTGCGGTGGTCGTAGCGGAACACGGCCAGCGAGGCATTGAGCCGGCCGTCCATCAGCTCGCCCTTCAGGCCCAGCTCGTAGTTGCGGCCGGTGATCGGCTTCAGCGGCTCGTTGTTCAGCGCGCGTTCGGACTGCGGTTCGAACACCTCGGTGACGCTGCCGTAGGCCGACCACTGCCGGTCGAGCGCGAACACCAGGCCGACATAGGGCGTGATCTTTGCGTTGGTGCTGACGGTGCTGCGGGTGTCGCGGGTGCGGTCGGCATAGAGGTAGTCGTACCAGCTCGCGCGCGCGCCGAGGATGGCCGTCAGCGGCTCCGCGAGCTTCACGCGCCAGCTGCCGTACAGGCCCGACTGGCTGATGTCGTACTCGGTGTGGCTCTTGGTGCCACCCGCCGCGAGGATGGTCTCGTAGTTCTGCGCCGGCCGGTAGTGGTCGGGCGCGAAGATGTTGCCGCCGCTCGTGAAGCGGCGGCCGAAGCGGTCCTTCGAGGTGTACTTGGCGTAGTTCGCGCCGACCGTCAGGTCATGCTCCATCGACAGCGCCTCGAAGCGGCCGCGCACGTAGACGTCGAGCCCGGCCTTCTTCGAATCGAACAGGTTGTCCCAGTCGGCGAAGCTCAGCCCGCTGCCGTCGGGCTGCACGTTGCCATGCATGCGCTGGTGCTGCGAGGCATTGCGCTCGTTCATGCGCAGCGCCGAGGCCTTGAGCTTCCAGTTCGCGTTGAAGCGATGCTCCAGGTCGGCATAGAGGGTGGTCTGCTCGCTGTCGTGGCGGTTCCACCAGGCGCCCGTGTACACCGAGCGAGGCAGCCCGATATCGCTGCCGTCGGGATAGCGCGGAAAGCCGCGCAGCATGGGGCGGCCGCTGCCCTTCATCTGGCTGATGCCCAGGCCGAGGGTGGTGTCCGGCGACAGGTCGTAGTCGATCGCGCCATAGAGCGAGCGCGTGCGGCTCCAGACGAAATCGGTGAACGAGTGGCTGCGGTCCTCGTCGATCACCACGCGCCCGCGCAGCGTGCCCTCGGCATTGAGCGGCCCGCCCGCGTCGAGCTGCGCGCCGTAGTGGTTCCAGCTGCCCGCCTTGCCGGTCAGCACCAGCGTCTTCTCGGCCTGGCCGCGCTTGCGCACCAGGTTGACGGCGCCGCCCGGGCTGCCCGTGCCCTGCAGCAGGCCCGCGGCGCCGCGCAGTACCTCGAGGCGGTCGTGGAACACCAGCGCCTCGGTGGCCCAGTTGCCCAGCGAATACCAGTTGCGCGGCACCGGCACGCCGTCGTACTGCCAGGCATCGATCTGGAAGCCGCGCGACGACAGCACCATGCCCGGTCCCACGCCCTTCACGCCGACCACGCCGGTGACGGCATTGGCCGCATCGCGCAGGTCGACGAGGCCCTGGTCGTCGAGCCGCTGGCGCGTGAGCACGCTGACCGACTGCGGGATGTCCTTCGCCGCCTGCTCGCCCTTGCCGATCGTCAGCAGCGGCGCGGCATAGGCGCGCGTGCCCTCGCTGGTGGCGCTGCGCACCGGGGCCGCCGTGACGGTGATCGGCGCGAGCGTGGCGCCCGCGGCATCGCTCTCGGTGCCGGCCGCGGCGGGGCGCAGCACATAGGCACCGCCCGAGCCGCCGGCGGCCTCGAGCCCCGAGCCCGCGAGCAGGCGCGCGAAGGCTTCGCGCACGCCATGGCTGCCCTGCAGGCCCGGCGATCGCTTGTTCTGCACCAGGGCCGGCGGCATCGTGAGGCTCAGGCCCGCGGCGGCGGCGAAGCTGGCGAGCGCGTCGTCGAGCGGGCCCGCGGCGATGCTGTAGGCCCTGGGCTGTTCGGCCTGGGCCGTGGCGTCGGCGCCCTGCGCCTGGGCCGCGGTGCCGCCGGCGGCACAGGCCATGGCGAGCAAGGCGCCATGCACCGCGCGCGCGATGCGGGAATCGAAGAAAAACGGAGGGCGACGGGCCATGGGGAGATCTCTCGCAAGAAGGTGTGAAGTGGCTGTTCCTCAAGGCTTCACACGCGAGAAGAAGAAAAGGGACACGGCGCGGCGGATTTTTTTCGCCGGCCGGCCCGGCGCGCTCGCGCGCCCTCAGCCGCCGGCCGGTGCCACCGTCACCCAATAGCGCGTGCGCGACAGCACCCGCACCGGCAAGGCCTGCGGCAGGCTGTCGAGCACGGGCGTGGTGTCGCGCAACTGGAAGACGCCCGAGACGCGCAGCTCGGCCACCGCGGGATCGCAATGCAGCACCCCGGGCCGGTAGCGGCCGAGCTCGGTGAGGAAGTCGTGCAGGCGCATGTTCTTCACGCGCAGCACGCCGCGCGACCAGTCGTCGGCCCCCGGGTCCAGCGCGCCCGGCGCATCGACCGCCAACGCGGAGAAGCCGGCCTGCTCGCCGGCGCGCACCACCACCACGAGACCCTGCGCATCGTCGGGCCGGACCTCGACCGCGCCCTCGAGCACGCCCACGTGGCTGCGCCGGTCCTCGCGCTGCCGCACCACGAAGCGCGTGCCCAGCGCGCGCAGCCGGCCTTGCGCGGTCTCGACCACGAAGGGGCGGTAGGCGGGGTCGTCGGCGGGCACGCGGTCGGGCGCGGTGTCGATCAGGATCTCGCCCGCGCGCAGGCGCACCCGCCGCAGCGTGGTGTCGTAGGCCACGTCGATGGCCGTCGCGGTGTTGAGCTGGATGCGCGTGCCGTCCGGCAGGCGCACTTCGCGCCGCTCGCCGGTGGCGGTGCGGTGGTCGGCCAGCCACTCGCGTGCCGGCGAAGCGCGCCATGCGACCCAGCCGGCGGGTACGGCAGCGAGCAGCAACGCGAGCGTCTTGACCGCGGCGCGGCGGTCGGCCCGCACCGTGCGCCCCAGCGCGGGCATCGCCAGCGCGCCCGGCAGCAGGCCGAACTTGCGGCTCACCTGCTCGGCGCGCTGCCAGGCGTCCTCATGGGCCGGATCGGCCGCGCGCCATTGCGTCCAGCGCATGCGGTCGGCGGCCGTGGCCTCGCCCGACTGCAGCAGCAGGAAGCCCTGAGCGGCCTGCGTGGCGACGGCCTTGTCGACCACCACGCGCTGCGCGCTCGCAGCGCTCATTGAAATACCTTCGTGCTTCGCACTGCGGTGCGAGCTTGCTTGGGGCGGCCCGGCGCGGCGCTCATGCGGCCAGCAGGATGCAGTGCGCCATCGCCTCGGCCATGTAGCGCTTCACCGTGCGCTCGCTCACGCCCAGCCGGGTCGCGATCTCGGCATAGCCCAGCCCTTCGAGCTGCGCCATCAGGAAGGCCTGCCGCACCGGCGGCGCGAGGCCGTCGAGCATCGCGTCGATCTCCTGCAGCGTTTCGAGAATGATCGCCTGCTGCTCCGGCGACGGCGCCAGCGGCTCGGGCATCGCGCCCAGCGCATCGAGGTAGGCCTGCTCGAGCGAGCGCCGCCGGTACAGGTTCGCGAGCAGACGCTTGGCGACGACCGTCAGGTAGGCACGCGGCTCGCGCAGCTGCCAGTCGCCCTGCTTCTCGGGCGTGTGATCGGGCGCCGTGAGGATGCGCAGGAAGGTGTCCTGCGCCAGGTCCGCGGCATCGAAGGAATTGCCCAGCCTGCCGCGCAGCCAGCCCAGCAGCCAGCCGTGGTGGCCACGGTAGAGGGCATGGACATGCGCATGGGGCTGCGGGTGAAGGGCGGAATCGGCGTTCATTCTTTCGAACGGCGTGCGGGGATCGCGGCCTCATGAATACGAATTGTTCTCATCTTAGTCGATCGGGCGATGGCGCCCGCGCGTTTCGGTATAACCACGGACACGCCAGCCGCAAGGCCCACCCCACACTCCAGCAGTTGTCGAGCAACGACAACTCACCCACCCCATGAAGATCGCCACCTGGAACGTCAACTCCCTCACCGCCCGCCTGCAGCACGTGCTCGACTGGCTGATCGCCAACCCGGTCGACGTGCTGTGCCTGCAGGAACTCAAGATGAGCGACGACAAGTTCCCGCTCGAGATCCTCAAGTCGGCCGGCTATGACGCGGCGGTGTTCGGACAGAAGACCTACAACGGGGTCGCGATCCTGAGCCTGGCGCCGGTGCGCGACGTGGTGAAGAACATCGGCGGCTTCACCGACGACCAGTCGCGCGTGATCGCCGCCACCATCGACACGCCGCGCGGACCGGTGCGCGTGGTCAACGGCTACTTCGTCAACGGCCAGGCGCCGGGCTCCGACAAGTTCGCCTACAAGATGAAGTGGCTGGACGCGCTGCGCGAGTGGCTGCGTGCCGAACTGGCCGCGAATCCGAACCTGGTGCTGCTGGGCGACTTCAACATCACGCCCGAGGACCGCGACAGCTTCGACCCGGTGGGCCTGAAGGAAACCATCCACCACACGACCGAGGAGCGCGACCACTTCAAGCAGTTGCTCGGCCTGGGCCTGACCGACAGCTTCCGGATGTTCGAGCAGCCCGAGAAGAGCTACTCGTGGTGGGACTACCGCATGCTCGGCTACCAGAAGAACCGCGGGCTGCGCATCGACCACGTGCTGGTGAGCGACGCGCTCAAGCCGCAGGTCAAGGGCTGCGTGATCGACCGCGTGCCGCGCAAATGGGAAAAGCCCAGCGACCATGCGCCGGTGGTGCTCGACGTGGACCTCGGTGGCTGAGGCCGGAAAGCGCCGCGTCGCGGCGATCGCCAAGGCCGTGGCCACGGCCACGCTGGCACTGTCGCTCGCAGCCTGCGGCGTGTTCGACAAGAAGCCCGCGAGCGGCGGCGAGAGTCCCGCGAGCCCCGGCACCACCGCCACCGCGCCCGACGACGGCCCGCCCGCGAAGTCCGACGTGCCCACGGTGCGCCTCATCACGACGCAGACGCCCGTGGTGCGGGCCTACCGCAAGATCGGCGCGCGCCACATCTACACGAAGTACGCGCAACGCATCTACAAGGGCAAGATCCCGCCGCTGGTCTACGCGGTGGTGGTGGTCGAGACGGACATCGACGCGAACGGCAAGGTCACGGGCGTCACCTTCAGCCGCATACCGAGCCATGCGCCCGAGGTGCCGCCGATGATCGAGGAGCTGATCAAGGCGGCCTCGCCGCTGCCCAACCCGGGCAAGCTGGGCGGCCACACCTACATCGACACCTGGCTCTGGGACAAGAGCGGGAAGTTCCAGCTCGATTCGCTGACGCAGGGACAACGCAGCCGCTGAGTCTCCGACAGGAAGACGAGCCGCGCGGCGCTGAGGCCGCGGGCTCGCCGGGCATCACTCGATGCCGAGTTCCTGGATCTTGCGCGTGATGGTGTTGCGGCCGATGCCGAGCTTCTGCGCGGCCTCGATGCGGCGGCCGCGCGTGCTCGACAGCGCCGTGAGGATCAGGCGCGATTCGAAGCGGCGCGACAACACGTCCCACACATCGGTGCGACCGGCCGCGAGCAGCGCCTGGGCTTCGGCCTCGAGACCGCTTTCCCAGTTGCCGGCGGAGTCCGCGGGTGCGGGCGCTGCGACGGCAGGCGCCGAAACGGCACCGTCGGCCACCGCGCCCGCGAAAGGCGTGGACGCATGCGGCGTCACGGGCACGGCAGCCGTTGCATACGCCACGGGCTCGCCCGCATGGCTGTCGGGCGCCAGCAGCGGCGCGGCACCCGAGGCCAGCACCTCGGGCGGCAGGTCCTTGGCCTCGATCAGTTGCGCCGGTGCCATCACGGTCAGCCAGTGGCAGATGTTCTCGAGCTGGCGGACGTTGCCGGGGAAGTTGAAGCCCGCGAGCTTGGCCAGCGCCGCATCGGAGATGCGCTTGGGCTCGACGCCGAGCTGCCGCGCGCTCTGCTGCAGGAAGTGGCGCGTGAGCGCGGGCACGTCCTCGCCACGCTCGCGCAGCGCGGGCAGCCGCAGGCGGATGACGTTGAGGCGGTGGAACAGGTCTTCGCGGAAGCCGCCGAGCTTCACGCGCTGCTCGAGATCCTGGTGGGTGGCCGCGATGACGCGCACGTTGGCCTTGACCGAGTTGTGGCCGCCCACGCGGTAGAAGTGGCCGTCGCTGAGCACGCGCAAGAGGCGCGTCTGCAGGTCGAAGGGCATGTCGCCGATTTCGTCGAGGAACAGCGTGCCGCCCTCGGCCTGCTCGAAGCGGCCGCGCCGCATGGTCTGCGCGCCCGTGAAGGCGCCGCGCTCATGGCCGAAGAGTTCGCTCTCGAGCAGGTCCTTGGGGATGGCCGCGGTGTTGATGGCGACGAAGGGGCCGTTGGCGCGCGGCGAGTGCTTGTGCAGCGCGCGCGCCACGAGCTCCTTGCCCGAACCCGATTCGCCGGTGATCAGCACGGTGACGTTGCTTTGCGAGAGCCGGCCGATGGCGCGGAACACGTCCTGCATCGCGGGCGCCTGGCCGAGCATCTCGGGTGCGGCGACCATGCGTTCCTCGGCCACTTCCTCGCGCTGGCTCTCGTCGACGGCGCGGCGGATCAGCTCGACCGCGCGCGGCAGGTCGAAGGGCTTGGGCAGGTATTCGAAGGCGCCGCCCTGGAACGCCGAGACGGCGCTGTCGAGGTCGGAGAAGGCCGTCATGATGATGACCGGCAGGCCCGGATGCTTGGCCTTGATCTTGTCGAGCAGCTCGAGCCCGGAACCGCCGGGCATGCGGATGTCGCTCACCAGGACCTGCGGGCCCTGCTGCTCGTCCTCGGCGGCCTGTTCGAGGGCCGCCAGCACTTCGCGCGTGTTGGTGAAACTGCGGGTCGGAAGGTCCTCCCGCAGCAAGGCCTTCTCCAGCACGAAGCGGATCGATTGGTCGTCATCAACTATCCAGATCGGCTTCATGCATCTCCTTGTTGCCGGTGGCTGCTAGGGCAGCGGAATCAATATCTTGAAATCGGTTCGGCCCGGGACACTGTCGCACTCGATCACGCCGTGATGCTGTTGCACAAAAGTCTGTGCGAGCGTCAAACCCAGCCCTGTACCACCCTCTCTGCCCGACACCAGCGGATAGAAGATTCGGTCCTTGATCGCGTCCGGCACGCCCGGTCCATTGTCGATGACATGCAATTCCAGTGCCAATCGATACCACTGCTTGTTGAAGATCACCTGGCGCGCGACCCGGGTCTTGAAAGTGATGCACGCATCGCCGGCCGCGCGGCGTTCGGCCAGGGCCTGCGCGGCGTTGTGGACGATGTTGAGCGTGGCCTGGATCAGCTGCTCGCGGTCGCCGCGGAACTCGGGGATCGAGACGTCGAAGTCGCGCTCGATGTGCAGGTCGCGCGGGAACTCCGCGAGGATCACCGAGCGCACGCGCTCGCAGACCTCGTGAATGTTGACGTCGCCCACCACGTGGGGCCGGCGGTGCGGCGCCAGCAGGCGGTCGACCAGCGTCTGCAGCCGGTCGGCCTCGTGGATGATGACCTGGGTGTATTCGATGAGGTCGCGCGACTCGACCTCCATCTGCAGCAGCTGCGCGGCGCCGCGGATGCCGCCGAGCGGGTTCTTGATCTCGTGCGCGAGGTTGCGGATCAGTTCCTTGTTGGCCTGCGCCTGGTCGAGCAGCCGCTCCTCGCGGTCCTGCCGCACCTGGTGCTCGAGCGGCAGCATCTCGACGATCAGTTCGCCGGCCTTCTCGCCCTTGGCCAGCGTGACCTGCACCGGCATCAGCTCGTGGTTGACGCGGCGCAGGAAGGCCTCGTAGCGCAGGGTGGCGAAGTCGTTGGCGCTCGCGCCGTCGATGGCGGTGCGCAGCACCTGGGGTTCGTGGAAGCAGGCGCCGAACTGCGAGCCCTCGAGCGTGCGGCGCGAGGTGCCGAGCGCATCTTCGAGGCCGGCATTGGCGAACAGCACCGAGCCCTTGCTGTTGACGACCGCGATCAGGGTCGACAGCAGGTCGAAGGCCTGAAAGCGCGGACTGGCGCTTGCCGCCTTCTTTCCGAAAGCCATGGAAATCCTGTGGTGTTCGTCCTGCCGATGCAGGAACGGGTTAGTTCTTGGGTGCCGGCAGGCGGCTGATCTCGCGGCGGATGCCGGCGATGTCGCTTTCGTTGCGGGCCAGTTCGGCCTTCATCTCGGCCACGCGGTCGAGGTACTTCTGATAGTTGCGGCCTTCGCTGCCCTGCTTCTCGGGCTCGCCGTTGTTGTATTCCTTCTGCAGCTCGGCCTGGCGGGACTCGGCCTTGCGCAGCTCGGACTCGAGCACCGAGCGCGCCTCGCCGTCGCGCGCGCGCTGGTCGGAACCCTCGACGCGCGGGCTGCCGGCCGGCGAGCGGGCCGCGGAGGTCGAAGCGGCGGCACCGCCGAGCGCGGCGCGCGAGGCGCCCTGCACGACGGTGACGTTGCCGCCCTCCATCACCTTGCAGCCGCGCTGCTGCGCGACGGTGGCGTTGTTGGTGTATTCGTTCCCGCAACGCCAGACGCGCTCCTGGGCAAGCGCCGGCAGGGCGAACAGGGAAGCGGCCAGGAGGAGAAGTGGTGCGGCAGTCTTCATGGGATCTTGGGGGCCTCGAGGGCCCGGGAGAGCGCGAAAAGGCGCATTTTCATGCAATTCGACGCCCCCGATGACAGGATGTTCCGGCCCCAATGAAAAGGACGGCCGAGGCCGTCCTTTCGTGTTACTCCGAGCGGGAAACCGCGATCAGAGCGAGTAGTACATGTCGAATTCGACCGGGTGCGTGGCCATGCGGAAGCGCGTGACTTCCTGCATCTTCAGGTCGATGTAGGCATCGATGTACGCATCGGTGAACACGCCGCCCTTGGTCAGGAAGGCACGGTCCTTGTCGAGGTACTCGAGGGCCTGATCGAGGCTGTGGCAGACGGTCGGGATCAGCGCGTCTTCTTCCGGCGGCAGATGGTAGAGGTCCTTGCTCGCGGCTTCGCCCGGGTGGATCTTGTTTTCCACGCCGTCGAGACCGGCCATCA
Source organism: Variovorax sp. GW821-FHT09B05 (assembly GCF_059418265.1). Taxonomy (NCBI): domain Bacteria; kingdom Pseudomonadati; phylum Pseudomonadota; class Betaproteobacteria; order Burkholderiales; family Comamonadaceae; genus Variovorax; species Variovorax sp. GW821-FHT09B05. The sequence continues at coordinate 148,866 of NZ_JBWKPN010000006.1, read as the reverse complement.
GCAGCGCGGCGAAACCGAGGTACGGGTTCATCAGCGGATCGGGGAAGCGCGCTTCGACGCGGCGGCCCTTGGGGTTCGCCACGAACGGGATGCGGATCGAGGCCGAGCGGTTCTTGGCCGAGTAGGCCAGCTTCACCGGGGCTTCGAAGCCGGGGACCAGGCGCTTGTAGCTGTTGGTGCCGGGGTTCGTGATGGCGTTCAGGGCACGGGCGTGCTTGATGATGCCGCCGATGTAGTGCAGCGCGAAGTCCGACAGGCCGGCATAGCCGTCACCGGCGAACAGGTTCTTGCCGTCCTTCCAGACCGACTGGTGCACGTGCATGCCCGAGCCGTTGTCGCCGACGATGGGCTTGGGCATGAAGGTGGCGGTCTTGCCGTAGGCGTGGGCCACGTTGTGGATCACGTACTTCTGCAGCTGGACCCAGTCGGCGCGCTGGATCAGCGTGCTGAACTTGGTGCCGAGTTCCATCTGGCCGGCGTTGGCCACTTCATGGTGATGCACTTCGACCGGGATGCCCAGCGATTCGAGCACCAGGCACATTTCCGAACGCATGTCCTGGAAGCTGTCGACCGGGGGAACCGGGAAGTAGCCACCCTTGACGGCGGGACGGTGGCCGCTGTTGCCGTGCTCGTATTCCTTGTCGGTGTTCCACGAGGCTTCTTCGGAATCGATCTTCACGAAGCAGCCCGACATGTCGTTCTTCCAGCGCACGCCGTCGAACACGAAGAATTCGGGCTCCGGACCGAAGTAGGCCGTGTCGCCCAGGCCCGAGGCCTTCATGTAGGCTTCGGCGCGCTTGGCCAGCGAACGGGGATCGCGCTCGTACGGCTTGCCGTCGGTCGGGTCGATCACGTCGCAGGTCAGGATCATCGTGGTCTCTTCGAAGAAGGGATCGATGTTCGCGGTGTTCGGGTCGGGCATCAGCTGCATGTCCGACGCCTCGATCCCCTTCCAGCCGGCGATGGACGAGCCGTCGAACGCGTGGCCCGAGCTGAACTTGTCTTCGTCGAAGTGCGACACGGGCACGGTCACGTGTTGTTCTTTACCGCGGGTGTCGGTGAAACGGAAGTCGACGAACTTGACCTCGTTTTCCTTCACGAGCTTCATGACGTCGGCGACGGTCTTTGCCATCAATTTCTCCTGAGTTGGATGGGTGGTTGGGAATACAGGGATGCGGGATGCAGTTTCTGTGCCATTGTCGCCTGCGATCAACAGCCGGCGGCGGGCACTTTGGAGGCCTGAAACTCGGCCGAATTCACCAAATTGGTGCCATTGAAATCAACGCACCAATTCTGGGCCAAGTTGCGCATTAAAAGTGTGCAGACCTTCGATGAGCTGGCCGTAGGCCGCGTCGAGCAGTTCCGGGTCGCCCTTGACGCCGAGCTCGATATGACGGCCGTACTGGGGGTGATCGACGCTCGGCAGGCTGAAAACCTTGATGCGCGCATGGCGCTCCTCGATCGCCTGCATCAGGGGCGTGAGGGTGGCTTCCATGGCACCGAAAACGATCACGGACTTCTCCAGGACCCGGGTCCGGACGAAAAGATCGGCATAACGGGCGTCGAGCACCGACTCGATCATCGGCCAGGCCATGACCGGGAAACCGGGCACGAAATGGACGTCGCCCACGCTGAAGCCCGGGATCTTGTTGTAGGGGTTGGCGATGATCCGGGCGCCCTCGGGAAACACGCCCATGTTGAGCCGGTGGATGTTGTCGGGCCGGTCGGGCTCGTAGGCCACGCCCTGCTCGCGCGCCGTGTCCTGCATGCGCTCGCGGATCAGCAGCTCGGCCTCGGGATGCAGCGCCAGCGGCACGCCCAGCGCCCTGGCGGCGCACTGGCGGGTGTGGTCGTCGGGCGTGGCGCCGATGCCGCCGGTCGAGAAGACGATGTCGCCCGAGGCGAAGGCGCGCGCCAGCGCGGCGGTGATGCGCTCGGGCACGTCGCCCACGTATTCGGCCCAGCCCAGTTGCAGCCCGCGCGCCGCGAGCAGCTCGATCACCTTGGGCATGTGCTTGTCGAGGCGCTTGCCCGAAAGGATCTCGTCGCCGACGACGATCAGGCCGAATTCACGGGTCATGGGGATTTCCATTGGGAGAGAACGGCCTGGTCGGCCTCGATGGCGGCGGCGTCGCCCGGAATGGCGGCCGCCGCGGCGGCCGCGCGCTGGCCGCGCAGCTGCGCCAGCGCATCGAGGCAGTAGTGGCCGAACCACAGGGCCGAGAAGGCGAAGACCAGGGTGTAGATCCAGATCGCGAGCGGCACCAGCACGAAGAAGGCGGCCGCGAACAGCAGGCCCGAGGCCCAGACGATGCTCGGCGCCGCGCCCAGGTAGCCGCAGAGCACGCCGATGCACAGGAGCGGCAGCCGGTGCGCGCGCAGCAAGGTGGCGCGCTCCTCGGCGCTGGCATGCTCGGCCAGCGCGTCGAAGCTCATCACGCGGTAGGTGAGCCAGCCCCAGATCAGCGGCGGCAGGATCAGCACCAGCGGGGGAATCAGCCACAGCGGCATCGAGACCACCAGCGCGAGCAGCGCCAGCACGGTCAGGCCGATGGAGCGCGCGACGCTGCCGAAGAAGGAGGCGCCCTTCTTGCGCTCGAGCGAGGGAAAGCGGCGCTCGGCCACCAGCCGCGTGAGCGCCGGCGCCATGAAGCCGGCCACGATCAGGAGCGACAGCACCACGATCAGCGGCGTGGCCGCGAACACCACGGCGAGCGGCGCCAGCACCGAGGTGACGTCGCCCGAGAACAGCCGCCCGATCCAGCCCCAGAAGCTGGCCAGCAGCGGCCAGGATTCGAGCGCGCCGCGCGTCCAGGCGACCGCGGCGTCCCAGTAGAAGTAGCCGAAGACGGCGGCCAGCAGCACCATCAGGCCCAGCGGCACCAACGACAGCACGATCACGCGCGGCAGCATGCAATAGGCCACCGCGCGCCAGAAGGAGTCGAGGAGCAGGCGCATCGGGCCGGAGGATAACCCGGCGCGCCCCGCGCGGCCGTGAAGCCAGAGCCGGCGGCCGGGCGATTCGCCGGTTCGCGCGCACGCCGCGCGCAGCTGAGGCAGTTGGAGAGAAGCCGCGCTCAACCGCGGCCGACCATGCGCTTCAGCCCCAGCCACTGCTGGGCCCAGAAACCCTGGCCGTAGTCGCGCACCTTGCCCGCGGCATCGGGCTCGACCTGGTCGCGCACGCCGGTCGGGTCGTAGCGGTTCTCGAAGTTGGCGGTCCCGAACATCATGTCCCACCAGGGCAGCAGCACGCCGAAGTTGTGGCCGCCGAGCGTGCTCTTGCCGTTCGACTCGTGGCCCAGCCCGATGCTGTGGTGCAGCCGGTGGAAGCGCGGGCTGATCCACAGCCGCTCGCCGAGGGCGCCGAAGCTCAGGCGCAGGTTGGCGTGCTGCAGGCTCTCGCTGAGCTGGGTGAAGGCGACGAAGGCGATGAACTGCCCGGGCGCCACGCCGATCAGCTGCGCCACGATCACGATCAGCGTGTCGTGCAGGATGTCGTCGAGCAGGTGGTTGCGGTCGTCGCTCCACATGGTCATCTGGCGCTGCGAGTGGTGCAGCGAATGCAGCCCCCACCACCAGTTGAACTGGTGCTGGCCGCGGTGGATCCAGTAGCCGACGAAGTCGAGCACCACGAGGTAGATCGCGAACGCGATCACCGGCACGTCGGTCACGCCGGGCCAGAGTTCGTCGAGGTGCAAGGTGCCCCAGCCGGCCGCACGCAGGCTGCCCATGAGGTCGTCGAACACCGGCTGCAGCGTGAAGAACATCGCGAGCCGGAACAGGCCCAGCCGGTGGATCAGCGTGTAGAGCATGTCGATGCGGATCGCGCGCCGGTCGGTCACCGGCTCCACGGCGCGCCAGCGCTGCAGCGGGCCGATCAGAGCGACCAGCACCACGATCTGGATCAGGCCGACCAGCAGCCAGCCGGTGGCGTCGAAGGCGTCCTCGGTCCAGCCGCCGAGGCCGATCGCGTAGACGAAGGGCTGCACGACGGTTTCGAAGAACCAGCCCTGCAGCGAGGAGAAGAGATCCGTCAGCCAGTCGATCACGGGAGCCGCCTCAGGGGTGCGATGCGATCCAGGCGCGGTAGTCGGGATGCTGGCGCAGCGTCTGGAAGCAGAAGCCCTTGGCCTTTAGCCCGACGATCAGCGGCTCGAGGTTGGCCGGCGCCCACGGGTCCTTGCGCGACCAGATGCCCAGGTGCGCGAGCAGGATGTCGCCGGGGCGGATGGTGTCGAGCGCTTGCGTGAGCAGCTTCTCGTTGCTGAACTTCTCGCTCGGCAACTCGTCGCCGAGGAAGCCGGCGGGCGCCCAGCCCACGTGCGCATAGCCGCAGTCGCGCGCGGCAGCCAGCAGCTTGGGCGAGGTCTTGCCGCCGGGCGCGCGGTACAGCGGCAGCGGCTTCTTGCCGGTGATCAGCTCGAGCCGTTCGGAGGACTTGCGGATGTCGGCGCAGTACTCGGCCGCGCTCCAGGTGAACTCGCGCCCGGCCAGCGCGCCCGCCGAGGGCTTGACGCGGAAGCTCGGCGTCACGCCCTTGAGGTCGGCGCGCCAGTAGACGTGGTCGTAGGTGTGCGAGCCGAACTCGTGGCCCTCGGCCGCCCTCGCCTTCCACCAGGCGGCCCAGTGGTTGTCGAGGCTGTCGCCGTCGATCTGGGTGCGCTCGGCGGCGGCAAAGAAGGTGACGTGCACCTGCTGGCGCTTGAGCACCTCGGCCACCAGCGGCGCGATGCCCATGTGGCCGGTGTCGAAGGTCAGGTAGACGGGTTTCTCGCAACTCGCCGCGGCGCTCTGGGCGCCGGCGGGAATCGCCACCGCGAGGGCCAGCAGCGCGGCGAGCCCCGCGGCCGCACGCCGGCGCGGGCTAGATGCGCTTCGCATGGTCGAGCGTCCAGACGCCGTGCGGCGAACGGCCGACATTCACCTGCCGCACCACCTTGCCGCTGGCCAGGTCGACCACGCTGAGCTTCTTGGCCCAGCGCGAGGTGACGTAGAGAGTCTTGCCGTCGGCCGACACGTCCATGCAGTCGGGGCCGCCGGGCACCGGGTAGGTGTCGGTGACCTTGAGCGTGGCGAGGTCGATGCGGCTGATGGAATTGGCCACCCGGTTGCTCACGAACACGCTCTTGCCGTCGCCGGCCGAGCGGAAGGCGTGCGCGCCCTTGCCGGTCGGGATCTTGCCCACCAGCTTCGGCTGCGCGCCCGCCACGTCGAACACCTGCACGCCGTCGCTGCCGGTCAGGCCCACGAGCAGCGTCTTGTCGTTGTGCACGCCGTAGATGTCGGCCGGCATCGGGCCGGTGGCCACGCGCCAGCGGATGGTCTGCGTCGGCAGGTCGACGGCGATCATCTCGTCGCTGTCCTGCATCGTCACGTAGGCGATGGTGCTGGTGTTGTCGATCCAGATGTGGCTGGGCGTCTTGCCGGTAGTGATGCGCTTGGCGAGCTTCAGGTCCTTGCCGTCCCAGCGGTAGACGTCGACGTGGTTGAGCCGGTTGGCCGCGGTCACGAACCACTTCATGTCGCGCGAGAACTGCAACTGGTACGGGTCGATGATCCCGTAGACCACGCGCTGGACCTCGGCGGTGCGCGGGTTCACGAAGGTCAGCGAATCGCCGGCCGAATTCGCCACGATGACCGACTTTTCGTCGGGCGTCATGTAGATGTGGTGCGGCTCCTTGCCGGTCGGAATGCGCTGCTTCTCGGTCCAGTCGACCGGGTTGATCACGCTGACGCTGGCGTCGAGCGAGTTGAGCACGAAGATCGGCGGGGGTTCCGGGGGAGCCGCGGTGGCGGCGAGCGGCGCCGTGAAGGCGATCGCGCCGAGCAGGCAGGCGGACAGCAGGGCCGCGGCGCGGCCGGTCGAACGGGAAAGAAAGCGCAAGGGAAGTTCCGGAAAAGGGCTTCGAATGTTAACGATCCGAACCGACGGCTGGCTGACCGCCAGCCGCCGAAAAGGCGGACACTTGACAGTTATTTCGCAGGCGCGCGCAGGGCGGCGACCTCGTCGGCCGCCAGCCAGCGCCATTGGCCGGGCGCCAGGTCCGCGGGCAGCGCCACGGTGCCGATGCGCGAGCGGTGCAGCGCCTCGACGCGGTTGCCCACCGCGGCCAGCATGCGCTTGACCTGGTGGTACTTGCCCTCGGTCAGCGTGAGCCGCAGGTGCAGCGGGCTGTCGGACTCGCAGGCGGCCGCGCGCACCGGCTTCGGATCGTCGTCGAGCACCACGCCGGCCAGCAGGCGGGCGATCTGCTTGTCGTCGACCGGGTGCTTGGCCGTCACCTCGTAGACCTTGGGCACGTGGTGCTTGGGCGAGCCCATCTTGTGGATGAACTGGCCGTCGTCGGTCAGAAGCAGCAGGCCGGTGGTGTCCTGGTCGAGCCGGCCGATGGCCTGCACGCCCTGCACCGCGCCCTTGTTGGGCCGCAGCCGCAGCGGCGACGGCAGCAGCGTGTAGATGCTCGGATAGGTCGAGGGCTTCTGCGAGCACTCGGTACCGGCCGGCTTGTGCAGCATCAGGTAGGCCTTCTCGTGGTAGGCCCAGGCGGTGCCCTGCACGGTGAACTGCAGGCCCTCCGCGTCCAGATCGGTGGCGGGATCGTCGACCACCGCCCCGGCAATGGTCACGAGGCCCTGTTGAACCAGGCCGGCGCACACGCGCCGCGTGCCGAAGCCCTGGGAATAGAGGATGTCTTGCAGTTGCATGGCGAAAAGAAAAGGCGGCCGCGCTTCGCACGCGGCCGCCCTGGAGTGTCTCAGAAGGCGCGGACCGGTCCGGCGCCTTTCCGGTGGCGGTCAGTAGCCCGCGGCTAGCCCGGTGTTGCGGCGCGGATCGTTGGCGCCGTAGAAGCGGTTGTTGCCCACCGGCTTGCCGCCCAGGGTGGGCGCGCCCACGATGATCGCGGCCAGGTGGTTGGCCGGCTGCGGCACGCCGAGGTTGTGGCCCATGTCGGTCAGGATCTTGCGGGTGTCGGGGCTCAGCGCGAAGGTCTCGACGTTGGTGACGTCGGGCAGCCATTGCTGGTGGAAGCGCGGCGCATCGACCGCCTCCTGCACGTTCATGCCGTAGTCGACCACGTTGAGGATGGTGTGAAGCACGGCCGTGATGATGCGGCTGCCGCCCGGCGTGCCGACCACGAACACCGGCTTGCCGTCCTTGGACACGATGGTGGGGCTCATCGAGCTCAGCGGGCGCTTGCCCGGGGCGATGGCATTGGCCTCGCCCTGCACCAGGCCGTACATGTTCGGCACGCCGACCTTCGAGGTGAAGTCGTCCATCTCGTTGTTGAGCAGCACGCCGGTCTTGGCGGCGGTGACCTTGGCGCCGAACCAGTCGTTGAGCGTGTAGGTGACCGAGACCGCGTTGCCCCACTGGTCGGTGATCGAGTAGTGGGTGGTGTTGCTGCCCTCGTGCGGCGCGACGCCGGGCTTGATGTCCTTGGAGACGCCTGCCTTCTTCGGGTCGATGGCGGCGCGGATCTTCTCGGCATAGCCCTTGTCGAGCAGGCGATCGAGCGGGTTCTTCACGAAGTCGGGGTCGCCCAGGTAGCTGTTGCGGTCGACGTAGGCATGGCGCATGGCCTCGATCTGGTAGTGCACGGACTGGGCCGAACGGAAGCCCAGGTCCTTGAGCGGATAGCCCTCGAGGATGTTGAGCATCTCGCAGATGATCACGCCGCCCGAGCTCGGCGGCGGTGCCGACACCACGCGGTAGCCGCGGTAGTCGCATTCGACCGGCGCCAGTTCGCGCGTCTTGTACTGGTCGAGGTCGGCCTGGGTGATGATGCCCTTGCCGGCCTGGCTCGAGGCCACGATGGCCTGGCCCACCCAGCCCTTGTAGAAGCCGTCGGTGCCGTTCTGGCTGATCGCGCGCAGCGTCTTGCCCAGGTCCTTCTGCACCAGCTTCTGGCCGACCTGGAACGGCTCGCCCTTGTTCAGGAAGATCGCGCCGGAGACCGGGTCCTTCTGAAAGTCGGCGGTCGAGGTCCAGAGCATGTCGATGTCGCCCTGCTCGAGCGCGAAGCCCTTCTCGGCGAGCTGGATCGACGGCGCGATCAGCTCGGCGCGCTTCTTCGTGCCGTACTTCTCGCGCGCGTACTCCATGCCCGACACCGTGCCGGGCACGCCCACGGCCAGGTGGCCGTTGGTGCTCAGGCCCTTGATGACGTTGCCGTCCTTGTCGAGGTACATGTTGGCCGTGGCGGCCAGCGGCGCCTTCTCGCGGAAGTCGAGGAAGGTCTTGCGGCCGTCGGCCAGCTGCACCGTCATGAAGCCGCCGCCGCCGAGGTTGCCCGCGGCCGGATAGACCACCGCGAGCGCGTAGCCCACGGCCACGGCCGCGTCGACGGCATTGCCGCCGCGCTGCAGCACGTCGACGCCGACCTTGGACGCGAGGTGCTGGGCGCTCACCACCATGCCGTGTTCGGCCGCGACCGGCGCCTGCGACGCGGCCTGCGAAGCGCCGGCGGCCAGTGCGAGCACGGCGGCGATCGCCGCGCGCAGTTGAGGGGTCGATGGAAGTCGATGCATCTGGAAGTCTCCTCTTGAGATGTCGTTGGTTGCGGAGTTTGGGTGTGTCTGGTGAGGGGTCAGCCGGCGAGCAGTGCCTTGCGCCGCAGGTCGCGCAGCGCCAGCGCCACCTGTTCGCGGGCGAAGGCGCTCAGCGCCTCGGGATCGGTCATCTGCTCGTCGTTGCGCACGAAGCGCAGGCGGTCGGCGCGCACTTCGGTCTCGAGGTGCTCGACCAGCGCTTCGTGCGAACGGGTGCCGTCGAGCAGCGGCAGCAGCGCGCGCTCGAGCAGCGACAGGGCCACCGTCTCGTGCCAGCCGTTGCAGACCGTGACCGACGGGGCCTGGCCCGGTGCCAGGCCCGGCGCGTTGCGCACCGAGGCCGCGGCCTGCGGCCGCGCGGGCACCTGCGCGACCGAGGGCACCGGCGTGCGACGGATGCGCAGCGCGCCGAGGATCAGCATCTCCTCGAGCATCGCCATCACCGCGGGCTCGACCGCCTCGCGCGGCTGGCCGAGCAGCGGCAGCACGCAGGCGATCAGCGCGTCGGCGCTCAGCGCCAGCGGATAGTGGCTGTCGAGCACATGCGCCACCGCCTTGTGCACCGGCTGGCGCAGGGTGACCGTCACGTTGCGGATCGCGGTGCAGTTCTGCTCGCGCGTGTCGAGCGTGAGCGGCGCGCCGTTCTCGCCATGGAACACGCCCGCGAACAGCAGGCCGCGAATGCGCGTGGCGTCGAGCCGGTAGCGGATGTGGCGCGCCTGCTCCTGCTTCACCAGCAGCGTCTGGCGGAAGGTGCGGTTGACCAGGAAGTCGAGGTACTGCTCCATCAGCACCTGGCTGCCGCCGCATTCGCGCAGCAGCGGATCGCGCACCTGGGCACCGTAGTTCTGCACGAACATCGTCGAGGGCTCGGCTTCGGCCAGGTAGGCCAGGCCGTGGCCCTCGGCGCGCGCGACGAACTCCTTGAAGTAGCAAGGCGCGTTGCAGGGCTCGAGGAACTCGTGCAGCAGGTACGAGGTGGCGCCGTCGCGCACGATCGGCGCGGTTTCGTCGAGCGTCTTCTTGAGCACGCTGTCGGGACGCGCCGACTGCGCGAGGAACTCGATCATCCCGCGGGCATAGGAGAGCTTCTCCTCGGGCGTGTCGCGCGGACCGCCGCGCAGGATCATCGCGTCGCGCACGATCTCGCGCGCCTTCCAGCCCGGGTAGACGTTGTAGCTCACGTAGGCCACGCCGTTCGGCGCGAGGTTCTCGGAACACACGCGCAGGATCGCGTCCTGCACCGGCCCCGGCACCCAGCTGTAGACGCCGTGGCAGACGATGTAGTCGAACTGGCCGAGCGAGGCGTCGACCTCGGCGATGTTGAAGGTCTTTACCTCGACATTCGACAGCCCCAGCCGCTCGATCGCCTTCACGCCCTGCGCGATCTGCACCGACGACAGGTCGAGGCCGAGCGCGCGCGCGCCGGGGTGGCGCTCGGCGAAGGGAATGATGTTGTTGCCCGCCGCACAGCCCAGTTCGAGCACGCGCGCGCCGGCGGGCGCGGGTGTTTCGAGGCCGAAGAGAAATGCCGTGGCTTCCAGGTGCTCCACCGCCGTCTGCGGGAAGGGGTGCGAGTCGTAGGGCACCGCGTCGTAGTAGCTCGTCAGAACCGAAGTCAGGGAATCGGACACGGGCAGCCTTTTTAGGAAGATGCGAGGGAGAGAACGCGCGCGATCGGAGCGCGCCGGCGCTCGCCGAATATAGCCCTGCGTGACAGCGAAAAGAGCCGGGGTCGGGTTGTCCAGGAGGGCCTCCGCCCCACCGGGCGGCCGCATGTAAGACAATGCCGCGACCTTCCGTGCCAGCGGCGCTCGGTGCGGTCTTTGGGTGTACAAATCGGCGTTCTGACACCATGCAGCTCTCCGATCCATCCTTCGTTCTGTCGGTCTTCCTGGCCGGTGTCGCCGTCGGGGCGATGCTGGTTGCCGTCATGTCGGCCATCCGCGCCGAACGCGGGCCGAACGGCCCGATGCCCAAGCCGGGCAGCGACAGCGACCGACTGGCGCGATAGCGCCCCTGGCCGACGGCCACCTGGGCTCGACATCGTCGAGGCCAGGCATGCGGCCTTGCCGTTCCCCCTCTAGCTCTTCTGACGCACGAACGCGCGCTTCACGCAGGTGAAACGCGTGCCGGATCCATGGAGGGTGGGTTTTGGCCGGGGCCGACCCGGGAATGCCTCCCGGGTCGCCAAGCTCGGATCGGTCCGAGCCAGCCTTAGACAATGTGGTGGAGCTGGGGGGATTTGAACCCCCGTCCGCAAGCCTTCATCGCGCAGTTCTACATGTTTAGCGATCTGATTTAAGTCTCGCTTCCGGAGTCGCGCAGTCGCACGCTACACCGGACGCCAGCACCCTATTTTCTTGCCCCGACCCAAGGTACCCGGATCGAAGCCAGCCGATGTAATTATCCTTGCAGCCGGGAGGCACTGATTGCTCAGAACCCCCTTGCCCAGCCCATCGGCCTGCTGTTGCAAGGCTCACTGGCAATTAAGCAGCGAGTGCGAAACGTTCGTCGTTTGCAGTTAGTTTGTTTGAATCTGTTTTACGAGCGCATTCAGCTCGACATGCCCCGCTGCGACTCCGAACCCGCGTCGAAACCAGTGCAGCCCCAAGGGGGCGTATTTTAGGCGCTATCCAGCAGTTTCAAGAGCTCGCCCGGAGAAGTTATCAAGGCATCGGCTTCCCAGCGGGTCGCATCGGCCTGCGCGCCCATGTAGCCGTAGGCCGCGGCCACGGTCCGCATGCCCGCCGCGCGGCCCGCGATGATGTCGCGCTCGTCGTCGCCGACGTAGATGCAATGCTCGGAGGGGATGCCCAGCCGCCGGGCCGCCTCGTGCAGCGGCTCGGGATGCGGCTTGGCATGCGGCGTGGTGTCGCCGCTCACCACCGCGCCCGCGCTCGCGAACAGCGGCATCGCCTGCGTGAGCGGCTCGGTGAAGCGCTTCGACTTGTTCGTGACCACGCCCCAGCGCAGCCCGCGCGCGACCAGTGCCTCGATCAGCGGCGGAACGCCTTCGAAGGCCTGCGTGTTGAACATGCAGCGCTCGTAGGTCACGAAGAACTCCTCGCGCAGCGCATCGAACTCGGGCGCATCGGGCGTGATGCCGAAGGCCACGCCGAGCATGCCGCGCGCACCCGCGCCGGCCATGGGGCGGTAGCGCTCGAGCGGATAGGAGGCCAGTCCCCGGGCGGTGCGCATCTGGTCCGCCGCGGCGCCCAGGTCGGGGGCGCTGTCGATCAGCGTGCCGTCGAGGTCGAACAGCACGGCGCGGGTCGGCACGCCCTTCATGCCTGGATCTCCGCCGGCTTCTGCGTGGCGAACATGTAATTGACGCTGGTGTCGGCGCTGAGCCAGTAGCGCCGCGTGATTGGGTTGTGTTCGAGGCCGCGCGTGTGTCGCACGTCGAGGCCGGCCGCGCGGCAGTAGGCCGCCAGCTCGCTGGGCCGGATCAGCTTCGCGTACTCGTGGGTGCCGCGCGGCAGCATGCCCATCACGTACTCGGCGCCGACGATCGCGAGCATGAAGGACTTGAGGTTGCGGTTGATCGTCGAGAAGAAGACCCAGCCGCCGGGCTTGACCAGCGTGGCGCAGGCCTGGATGACCGAGGCCGGGTCCGGCACGTGTTCGAGCATCTCCATGCAGGTGACGACGTCGAAGCTGCCGGGCTGCTCGACCGCGAGCGCCTCGGCGCTGACCTCGCGGTACTTCACGCCGCGCGTGCCGGCCTCGAGCGCGTGCAGCTGCGCCACCTTGAGCGCCTTGCCCGCGAGGTCGGCACCGAGCACGTCCGCGCCCTTGCGGGCCATCGAATCCGAAAGAATTCCGCCGCCGCAGCCTATATCCACGACGCGCCGCTGGGAAATCGGCGCAATACCTTCAATCCATTCCAGGCGCAAAGGATTGATTTCGTGCAAAGGGCGAAATTCGCCTTCCATATCCCACCACTTGTGGGCTAACTCCGAAAATTTGGCGAGTTCGGCGGGATCGGCATTCACGTTTTCTGTCATATGACGGATTATGAAACGGACGATGACCGGCCCATGACGAATGGGCCTCTTTGAAAACTTTCAGCCTGCATTGATTCAGGCATAAAAAAACCCCGCCGAGGCGGGGTTTTAGGGTCGATGGAATCGAGCTATCAGTTGGCGCGGGTGCCGACCACTTCGATTTCCACGCGACGGTTCTTGGCGCGGCCTTCCTTGGTGCGATTGTCAGCCACAGGCTGCTTCTCGCCCTTGCCTTCGGTGTAGACGCGGTTGCGTTCGATGCCCTTCGAGACCAGGAAGGCCTTGACGGCTTCGGCGCGACGCACCGACAGACGCTGGTTGTAGGCGTCCGAACCGATCGAGTCGGTGTGGCCGACGGCGATGATCACTTCGAGGTTCACGCCACGGATTTTCTCGACCAGGTCGGTCAGCTTCGCGCGGCCTTCAGGCTTCAGCACCGACTTGTCGAAGTCGAAGAATGCGTCAGCAGCGAAGGTCACCTTCGAAGCGGCAACAGCCGGGGGTTGAGCGGGAGCGACGGGCGGGGGAACCGCGCCAGGAGCCGTGGGAACGGCGGCAGCCGGGGGAACCAGAGCGCCGTCGCAACCGGCAGCAGCCGTGGCGGGCGTCCAGTTGGCATCGCGCCAGCACAGTTCGTTCGTGCCGTTCTTCCAAACCAGTTCGCCGGTGCCGTTTTGCCAGTTGTCGATCGTAGGACCGCCATTCGCAGCGGTGACACGGGTCTGCGCGCCGGCGGCAGTGGCGAGCGCAGCGACTGCAAACATCATCGCCACTTTATTCAGTTTCTTCATGGTTCTCCTCTTGGGGAAAAAGCCGCAGCCGCGCTGCGAATCAAGGACGCTTTAAGTGACCACCACCCAAAACGTTGAGGCGATTGTGCCATAGGGTCTTTGGCAAACAGGCCGCACGGCGGCCACGAAGCGTAGGACGGAGGCGGAATAGAGCCCTTGTGTTGCGGCGGTGCGACACCCCTCACAGCGTAAAATTTCGCCTTCCTGCCGCCAGCCTCTCGCTCAATGACGTCCTTCGCCAAAGAAACCCTGCCCATCAGTCTCGAAGAGGAAATGCGCCGCAGTTATCTCGATTACGCCATGAGCGTGATCGTGGGCCGCGCCCTTCCCGACGCGAGGGACGGCCTCAAGCCGGTGCATCGCCGCGTGCTCTACGCGATGCACGAGCTCAACAACGACTGGAACCGGCCGTACAAGAAGTCGGCCCGTATCGTCGGCGACGTGATCGGCAAGTACCACCCGCACGGCGACCAGTCGGTCTACGACACCATCGTGCGGCTGGCCCAGGACTTCTCGATGCGGCACATGCTGGTCGACGGCCAGGGCAACTTCGGGTCCGTGGATGGCGACAACGCGGCCGCAATGCGGTATACGGAAATCCGGCTGGCCAAAATCGCGCATGAAATGCTGGCCGATATCGACAAGGAAACGATCGATTTCCAGGACAATTACGACGGTTCCGAAAAGGAACCGGCCGTGCTGCCGAGCCGGCTGCCGAATTTGCTGGTCAATGGCTCCGGCGGTATTGCGGTCGGCATGGCCACCAATATTCCGCCGCACAACCTCAATGAAGTGGTGGACGCCTGCCTGCACCTGCTGCGCAATCCGCAGGCCAGCATCGACGAGCTGATGGAGATCGTGCCGGCGCCCGACTTCCCCACGGCCGGCATCATCTACGGCATCAACGGCGTGAAGGACGGCTACCGCACCGGCCGCGGCAAGGTCGTGATGCGCGCCAAGTGCCACTTCGAGGACATCGACCGCGGCCAGCGCCAGGCGATCATCGTCGACGAGCTCCCCTACCAGGTCAACAAGAAGACGCTGCAGGAGCGCATGGCCGAGCTGGTCCACGAGAAGAAGATCGAGGGCATCAGCCACATCCAGGACGAGTCCGACAAGTCGGGCATGCGCCTCGTCATCGAGCTCAAGCGCGGCGAAGTGCCCGAGGTGGTGCTCAACAACCTCTACAAGCAGACCCAGCTGCAGGACACCTTCGGCATCAACATGGTGGCGCTGGTCGACGGCCAGCCGAAGCTGTGCAACCTCAAGGACCTGATCGAGGTCTTCCTGCAGCACCGCCGCGAAGTGGTGACGCGCCGCACGGTCTTCAACCTGCGCAAGGCCCGCGACCGCGGCCACGTGCTCGAAGGCCTGGCGGTGGCGCTGGCGAACATCGACGACTTCATCGCCATCATCCGCAACGCCCCGACCCCGCCGGTCGCCAAGGCCGAGCTGATGGCGCGCAGCTGGGACAGCAAGCTGGTGCGCGAGATGCTCACGCGCACGCGTGCCGACGGCGGCGTGATCAGCGCCGACGACTACCGTCCCGAAGGCCTCGAGCGCGAGTTCGGCATGGGCAACGACGGCCTCTACCGCCTCTCGGAAACGCAGGCCCAGGAAATCCTGCAGATGCGCCTGCAGCGCCTGACCGGCCTGGAGCAGGACAAGATCGTCGCCGAGTACAAGGAAGTCATGGCCGAGATCGACGACCTGCTCGACATCCTGGCCAAGCCCGAGCGCGTCTCGACCATCATCGGCGACGAACTCGGCGCCCTCAAGCAGGAGTTCGGCCAGTCGAAGGTGGGCGCGCGCCGCAGCCTCGTCGAGCACAGCGCCTTCGACCTCTCGACCGAAGACCTGATCACCCCCACCGACATGGTGGTGACGCTCTCGCACAGCGGCTACATCAAGAGCCAGCCGCTCGGCGAATACCGGGCGCAGAAGCGCGGCGGCCGCGGCAAGCAGGCCACCACCACCAAGGAAGACGACTGGATCGACCAGCTCTTCATCGCCAACACGCACGACTACATCCTGTGCTTCTCGAACCGCGGCCGGCTTTACTGGCTCAAGGTGTGGGAAGTGCCGGCGGGCTCGCGCGGCTCGCGCGGCCGCCCGATCGTCAACATGTTCCCGCTGGCCGAGGGCGAGAAGATCAACGTCGCGCTGCCGCTCACGGGCGAGAAGCGCAACTTCCCGGCCGACCAGTACGTGTTCATGTCGACCTCGATGGGCACGGTCAAGAAGACCACGCTCGACGAGTTCAACAACCCGCGCAAGGCCGGCATCATCGCGGTCGACCTCGACGCGGGCGACTACCTGATCGGCGCCGCTCTCACCGACGGCAAGCACGACGTGATGCTGTTCAGCGACGGCGGCAAGGCGGTGCGCTTCGACGAGAACGACGTGCGCCCGATGGGCCGCAACGCACGCGGCGTGCGCGGCATGATGCTCGAGGAAGGCCAGGGCGTGATCGCCATGCTGGTGGCCGAGGACGAGCAGCAGAGCGTGCTCACGGCCACGGAAAATGGTTACGGAAAGCGAACAAGCATTACGGAATACACGCGCCATGGCCGTGGAACCAAAGGCATGATCGCGATTCAACAGAGTGAGCGAAACGGCAAGGTCGTTGCCGCCACACTCGTGCATTCGGACGATGAGATCATGCTCATCACCGACAAGGGCGTGCTGGTGCGCACCCGAGTCGCCGAGATTCGTGAACTGGGTCGCGCGACGCAAGGCGTTACGCTGATCGGGCTCGACGAAGGTGCCAAACTCAGCGGGCTGCAACGTATCGTCGAAAACGATGCCAATGGCGAACCCGAGCCCGGCGCAGACGACACTTCCACATCTTCAACGGAGAATCCTCAGTGAAAAAACAAATCAAGCTCGCACTCCTGACCATCGCCCTGGCTGGCAGTTCGATGGGCGCCCTGGCCCAGGACAAGGCCACGCTCATCAAGCAGTTCCTCGATCTGCAGCGCCCCGGCATCGAAGCCCTGGCCCGCGGCCTGGTCGAGCAGTCGAGCGCCCCGATCGCGCAGGCCGGTTCGCAGTACCTGCAGACCCAGGTGCCCGAAGCCAAGCGCGAAGCCGCCGCCAAGGCCGCCGATGCCGAGCTCAAGAAGTACTACGACGAGGCCTACCCGATCGTGCGCGACAAGGCCGTGCAACTGGCCCCGACCACGCTGACGCCGCTGCTCGAGCAGTCCTTCACCGAGGACGAACTGAAGCAGCTGCTGGCCTGGATCAACTCGCCGCTGAGCAAGAAGTACCAGGACCTGAACCCCAAGATGCAGACCGCGCTGACGGAAAAGCTGGTGGCAGAGACCCGCAGCTCCATCGAGCCGAAGATGCAGGCGCTCGACACCAACGTCGCCAAGGCGCTGGGTGCCCCGACCGAAGCGCCGTCCGCGCCCGCCAAGGCACCGGCCAAGGCTCCCGCCAAGAAGTGACGTGAACGCCCCGCAGAAGCCGGCCGGCCCGCGCCCCTACAACTTCTCCGCGGGCCCCGCCGCCATGCCCGAGGCGGTGCTGCAACGCGCCGCCGCCGAAATGCTCGACTGGCACGGCAGCGGCATGAGCGTGATGGAGATGAGCCATCGCGGCAAGGAGTTCGGCGAGATCTACGCGCAGGCCGAAGCCGACCTGCGCGCGCTGCTGGCGGTGCCCGCCAACTTCCGGATCCTGTTCATGCAGGGCGGCGGTCTCGGCGAGAACGCCATCGTGCCGCTGAACCTGTCGCGCGGCGGCACGGTCGACTTCGTGATCACCGGCAGCTGGAGCATCAAGTCGCACAAGGAAGCGCAGCGCTACTGCAGCGCGCGCGTGGCCGCGAGCAACGCCGACGACCAGCACACGCGCCTGCCCGATCCCGCGAGCTGGCAGCTGTCCGGCGATGCCTCGTACGTGCACCTGTGCAGCAACGAGACCATCAACGGCATCGAGTTCCACGAGCTGCCCGACCTCGCCGCCCTCGGCAGCAAGGCGCCGCTGGTGATCGACTTCTCCTCGCACGTCGCCTCGCGCGGCGTCGACTGGAGCCGCGTCGGCCTGGCCTTCGGCGGTGCGCAGAAGAATCTCGGGCCGGCCGGACTCACGATCGTCGTCGTGCGCGAGGACCTGCTGGGCCATGCCCTCGAGATCTGCCCGAGCGCGTTCAACTACAAGACCGTGGCCGACAACCAGTCCATGTACAACACCCCGCCGACCTGGGGCATCTACATGGCGGGGCTCACGTTCCAATGGCTGCGCGAGCAGACCGAAGGCACGGCGACCGGCGTGGCCGCGATGGAGCAGCGCAACATCGCCAAGGCGAAGCTGCTGTACGACTTCATCGATGCGTCGTCCTTCTACCTGAACAAGATCGACCCGGGCTGCCGCTCGCGCATGAACATCCCGTTCTTCCTGCGCGACGAAGCCCGCAACGAGGCCTTCCTGTCGGGCGCCCGCGCGGCGGGGCTGCTGCAGCTCAAGGGCCACAAGTCGGTGGGCGGCATGCGTGCCAGCCTCTACAACGCCATGCCCCTGGAAGGCGTGCAGGCCCTGGTGAGCTACATGCGAGAATTCGAGCGGTCGCACGCCTAGACGCGCGCGAACCTCACCGATGACCGCCCCAGCTCCTACCCAGCCCTCCTCCCTCGACCATTCCGAAAGCCTCGCCGATCTGCGCGTGCAGATCGATTCGCTCGACCAGCAACTGCTGCGCCTGCTCAACGAGCGGGCCCATGTGGCGGAGCTGGTCGGCGAAGTGAAGAAGCGCGAAGGCACGCCGTTCTTCCGCCCCGACCGGGTGGCCCAGGTCATCGACAAGATGCAGAAGGGCAACGGCGGTCCGCTCAAGGACCTGCACGTGGCGGCCATCTGGCGCGAGATCATGTCGGCCTGCCTGGCGCTCGAGTCGCCGCAGCGCGTGGCGGTGCTCGGCCCCGAAGGCACTTTCTGCGAGCAGGCGGCCATCGAGTACTTCGGCGGCGCCGCCGACCTGATCTACTGCGCCAGCTTCGACGAGGTCTTCCACGCCACCGCCGCCGGCAGTGCCCAGTACGGCGTGGTCGGCGTCGAGAACTCGACCGAGGGCGTGGTCACGCGCTCGCTCGACCTGTTCCTGCACTCGCCCACCCACGTGGTCGGCGAGGTCAGCCTGCTGGTGCGCCACCACCTGCTGCGCAGCAGCAATTCGCTCGAGGGCATCGAGGCCGTGCTGGCCCATCCGCAGGCGTTGGCCCAATGCCAGGGCTGGCTGACCAAGCACCTGCCGCATGCCGAGCGCCGCGCCGTGTCGAGCAATGCCGAGGGCGCGCGCCTCGCGGCCGCCAACCCGGCGTTCGCGGGGCTGGCCGGCGAACGTGCCGCCACGCGCTTCGGGCTGCACATCGTGGCCCACGCGATCCAGGACGACTCCTACAACCGCACCCGCTTCTCGGTGATCTGCCTGCCGCAGACGCTCGCGATGCCGCCCGCCTCGGGCCGCGACTGCACCAGCCTGATCGTGTCGGTGCCCAACCGGCCGGGCGCGGTGCACGACCTGCTGGTGCCGCTGAAGGTCAACAACGTGTCGATGACCCGCTTCGAGTCGCGCCCCGCGCGCACCGGGCAGTGGGAGTACTACTTCTACATCGACCTCGACGGCCATCCCTCGCAGCCCAACGTGGCAGCGGCGCTGGCCGAACTGCGCGGTCTCTGCGCGTTCTACAAGGTGCTCGGCGCCTACCCCGTCAAGGCCTGAGTCCGTCGCAAGCAAGCACATGTTCGAGCAACTGGGATTGATCGGCTGCGGCCTGATAGGCGGCTCCTTCGCGCTGGCGCTGAAGCGCGCCAAGCTGGTGAAACGGGTGGTGGGCTACAGCAAGTCGCCCTCCACCACGGAACGGGCCCGGCAGCTCGGCGTGATCGACGTCGCCGCGCCCTCGGCGCTGCTGGCGGTGTCGGGCGCCGACATCGTGCTGCTGGCCGTGCCGGTGGCGGCCTCGGAAGCCACCTTCAAGGCGATCCGCCACGGCATCGGCAGCGATGCGCTGGTGATGGACGTCGGCTCCACCAAGGGCGACGTCATCGAGGCCGCGCGCCGCGGCCTGCAGGGCCAGCTCGGCAACTTCGTGCCGGCACACCCGATCGCGGGCAAGGAAGTCTCGGGCATCGAGCATGCCGAGGCCGCGCTGTTCACCGGCCGCCACGTGGTGCTCACGCCGATCAAGTCCACGCTGCGCTCGAACGTGCAGCGCGCCTCGCAGGTCTGGAGCGGCATCGGCGCCAACGTGCTCACCATGACCCACGAGGAGCACGACAGCACCTTCGCCGCCGTGAGCCACCTGCCGCACCTGCTGGCCTTCGCCTATGTCAACGGCCTCGCCGGCCAGCCGCAGGGCGAGCGTTTCCTGAGCCTGGCGGGCCCGGGCTTTCGCGACTTCTCGCGCATCGCCGCAAGCGACCCCGTGATGTGGCGCGACGTGCTGCTGGCCAACCGCGAGCAGGTGCTGGCTCAGTCGCGCGCCTTCCGCGCCGCGCTGCTCGAGATAGAGAACGCCATGGCCGAGGGCGAATCGCAGGCCCTCGAGCAGTCGATAGCACGCGCCCGCCAGGTGCGGGCCGCCTGGCAGCCCGGCGCCTCGTCGTCGCACGATTCGCAGCAGGACGCCTGAGATGTACGCCTCGACCTTCCTCGATCTCCCCGCGCTGACCGGCGCCTCGGGCACGGTGCAGCTGCCCGGCTCCAAGAGCATCTCGAACCGCGTGCTGCTGCTGGCCGCGCTCGCGAGCGGCACCACCACCCTGCACGACGTGCTCGACTCGGACGACACCCGCGTCATGCTCGATGCGCTGCGCGCGCTGGGCTGCGGCGTCGAACCCGCCGGCACGCTGGTGCGCATCACCGGCATCGGCGGCCGGGAAATCGGCAACACCGAGCTGCTGTCGCTGTTCCTCGGCAATGCCGGCACGGCGATGCGGCCGCTGACCGCGGCGCTGTCGCTGCTGGGCGGCGAATTCGAACTGCGCGGCGTGCCGCGCATGCACGAACGCCCGATCGGCGACCTGGTCGATGCCCTCACCCAGCTGGGTTGCCGCATCGACTACCTCGGCAATCCCGGCTATCCGCCGCTGCGCATCCACCCGGTGCCGCATGGCGAGCTGGTGCTCGACGCCCCGATCCGCGTGCGCGGCGACGTCTCGAGCCAGTTCCTGACCGCCCTGCTGCTCGCCCTGCCCCTCGCAGCGGCAAGCGACATCACGATCGAAGTCGTCGGCGAGCTGATCTCCAAGCCCTACATCGAGATCACGCTGAACCTGCTGGCGCGCTTCGGCATCGCGGTGCGACGCGACGGCTGGGAGCGCTTCACGATCCCCGCCGGCAGCAGCTACCGCTCGCCGGGCGACATCCATGTCGAGGCCGACGCCTCGTCCGCCAGCTATTTCATCGCGCTGGGCGCCATCGCAACGGCCGCTTCCGGGCCCGACGGCATCCGGATCGAGGGCGTGGGCGCCGATTCGATCCAGGGCGACATCCGTTTCGTCGACGCCGCGCGCCAGATGGGCGCCGAGATCGACAGCGGCCCGAACTGGCTCGCGGTGCGCCGCGGCGCCTGGCCGCTCAAGGCCATCGACCTCGACGCCAACCACATCCCCGACGCGGCGATGACGCTGGCCGTGATGGCGCTCTACGCCGACGGCCCCAGCACCCTGCGCAACATCGCGAGCTGGCGGGTCAAGGAAACCGACCGCATCGACGCCATGGCCAACGAGCTGCGCAAGCTCGGCGCCACGGTCGAGGCCGGGCCCGACTTCATCCGCGTGCATCCGCTGGCGCCGGCCGGCTGGCGGCCCGCGAGCATCCGCACCTACGACGACCACCGGGTCGCCATGTGCTTCTCGCTCGCCGCCTTCAACCCGGCACGGGTGCCGGTGCGCATCCTCGAGCCGCACTGCGTCGCCAAGACCTTCCCCGACTATTTCGAGACCCTGTTCTCGGTCTCCACGGCCGCCGGCATCCCGGTGATCAGCATCGACGGCCCGACTGCCTCGGGCAAGGGCACGCTGGCCTCCGAAGTGGCGCGCCTGCTGGGCTACCACTACCTCGATTCGGGCTCGCTCTACCGCGTGACCGGGCTGGCCATGCGCCGCGCCGGCCTGAGCGCCGACGCCGCGCACGAGGCGCAGATCGCCGCGCTGGCCGCTGCCCTGCCGCTGCAGTTCACCGAGGGCAAGGTGCTGCTGGACGGCGAGGACGTCAGCGAGCTGATCCGCTCCGAGGCCGCCGGCATGGACGCCTCGCGCGTCTCCACGCTGCCGGCCGTGCGCGAGGCCCTGCTGGGCCTGCAGCAGCGCTTCCGCCAGCTGCCGGGCCTGGTGGCCGACGGCCGCGACATGGGCACGGTGATCTTCCCCGACGCCGCGCTCAAGGTGTTCCTGACCGCGAGCGCCGCCCAGCGCGCCGAGCGGCGCCATAAGCAGTTGATTTCAAAGGGTATTTCGACTACACTCGACAGTCTTCGCTCCGATCTGGAGGCGCGTGACGCCAGGGACTCGTCCCGCAGCGTCGCCCCTTTGAAGCCGGCGCAGGACGCGCGCCACCTCGACAACTCCCAGCTCTCGATCGAGCAATCGATCGACACGGTGTTGGACTGGTGGCGACAAGTGCAGCCTTTCGAGTCCGCTTGAAAGGCTCGCGCCCACCGGGTGTTCCGGGGGGCGCCTACCGCTCCAGAAGGCTCCCTTCGCGCGACAGCGCACCGGCCTTCTGGTTGTTCAACCAACCGGGCTTCCGCCCACAACCAACCGCCGTCTCCAGATCCAGCGCAGTCGCATGCAATGTCGCAAGAGCGCCTGCCAACCCTGCCTGACGGAAGGAACCATAAATGTCTGAATCTTTTGCCGACCTATTCGAAGAGTCCCTGAAGCGTTCCGAAATGCGCACCGGCGAGGTCATCACGGCCGAAGTCGTGCGTGTCGAACACAACCACGTCGTCGTCAACGCCGGTCTGAAGTCCGAAGCGTATGTGCCGATCGAAGAGTTCAAGAACGACAAGGGCGAGCTCGAAGTCCAGGCCGGCGATTTCGTTTCCGTTGCCATCGGCAGCGTTGAAAACGGCTACGGCGACACCATCCTCTCGCGCGACACCGCCAAGCGTCTCGCTTCGTGGCTGGCCCTCGAGAAGGCGCTGGAATCGGGCGACTTCGTCACCGGCACCACCAGCGGCAAGGTCAAGGGCGGCCTCACGGTGCTCGTCAACGGCATCCGCGCGTTCCTGCCGGGTTCGCTGATCGACACGCGTCCGATCAAGGACCTGACCCCGTACGAGAACAAGACCCTCGAATTCAAGGTCATCAAGCTCGACCGCAAGCGCAACAACGTCGTGCTGTCGCGCCGTGCCGTGGTCGAAGCCAGCATGGGCGAAGAACGCGCCAAGCTGATGGAAACCCTGAAGGAAGGCGCTGTTGTCCGCGGCGTGGTCAAGAACATCACCGAATACGGTGCGTTCGTGGACCTCGGCGGCATCGACGGCCTGCTGCACATCACCGACATGGCATGGCGCCGCGTCCGCCACCCGAGCGAAGTCGTTCAGGCCGGCCAGGAAATCACCGCCAAGATCCTCAAGTTCGACACCGAGAAGAACCGTGTCTCGCTGGGTCTCAAGCAAATGGGCGATGACCCGTGGATGGGCGTTTCGCGCCGCTACCCGCAATCGACCCGCCTGTTCGGCAAGGTCACGAACATCGCCGACTACGGCGCGTTCGTCGAGCTCGAACCCGGCATCGAAGGCCTGGTGCACGTCTCCGAAATGGACTGGACCAACAAGAACATCGCTCCGAACAAGATCGTCTCGCTGGGCGACGAAGTCGAAGTCATGGTCCTGGAAATCGACGAAGACAAGCGCCGCATCAGCCTGGGCATGAAGCAGTGCAAGGCCAACCCGTGGCAAGAGTTCGCTCAGAACACGAAGCGTGGCGACCGCGTCAAGGGCCCGATCAAGTCGATCACCGACTTCGGCGTGTTCGTGGGTCTGGCTGCCGGCATCGACGGCCTGGTTCACCTCTCGGACCTCTCGTGGAACGAAGCCGGCGAAACCGCCGTTCGCAACTACAAGAAGGGCCAGGAAGTCGAAGCGATCGTGCTGGCTGTCGACGTCGACCGCGAGCGCATCTCGCTGGGCATCAAGCAGCTCGACAGCGACCCGTTCACCACCTTCACCACGGTCAACGACAAGGGCCAGATCGTGACCGGCAAGGTCAAGACGGTCGACGCCCGCGGCGCCGAGATCGACCTGGGTGAGGACATCATCGGCTACCTCCGTGCTTCGGAAATCTCGCGCGACCGCGTCGAAGATGCCCGCAACGTGCTGAAGGAAGGCGACGAAGTCACCGCCATCGTCGTGAACGTGGATCGCAAGACCCGCAACATCCAGCTGTCGATCAAGCAGAAGGACATGGTCGACGAGCAAGGCGCCATGGCCAACCTGAGCCAGCAGTCGGCACGCGAGAACGCGGGCACGACGAGCCTGGGCGCCCTGCTGCGCGCCAAGCTCGACAACAGCGACAACAAGTAAGCCGTCGCCCGAAGACAGAGCAGGCCCTGGTGGCCTCTCTGTCTTTTTTTTCGCCCCTGCTTTTTGCTTTGACCTATGACCCGCTCTGACCTCGTCGAAGAACTCGCAGCGCGCTTTGCGCAACTCACCCACCGGGATGCCGAATACGCCGTCAAGACCATCCTCGACGCGATGAGCGATGCCCTGGTGCGCGGGCACCGGATCGAGATCCGCGGCTTCGGCAGCTTCTCGGTCAACCGGCGTCCGCCGCGCATCGGCCGCAACCCGCGCTCGGGCGAGAGCGTGCAGATTCCCGAGAAGCGCGTGCCGCACTTCAAGCCCGGCAAGGCCTTGCGCGAGGCGGTCGACGCCCGCAGCGCCGAACTCGGCATCAAGACGACGCCGAAGGCCTGAGTCCAGCCGCCAACGGCCCCCTCCATCGGCGCGGACCGTCCGGCGCAGGTGCAAACGTAGAATCGTCCCGCCAACGGGACCGCGCATGAAATACCTCCTGTGGCTGCTCAAGGCAGCCATTTTTTTTACGCTCTTCGCCTTCGCGCTGAACAACCAGCACGACGCGACCGTCTATTTCTTCTTCGGCACCTACTGGCGCGCGCCGCTGGTGCTGGTCGTGCTGGCCGCCTTCGCGGGCGGCCTCGTGGTGGGCGCGCTCGGCATGCTGCCGGGCTGGTGGAAGCACCGCAGCGCCGCCGCGCAACTGCCGGCCACGACCGCGGGCAGCGCGGCCGCCTCCTCCGCCCCGGCCGCCGCGCCGGCGGCAGCCCCGGCACCGACCATCGCCGCCACCGACCTTCCCGCCGTACGCCAACATGGACTTTGATCCCAGCTGGTTGCTGATCAGCCTGCCCGTCGCCTTCGTCCTGGGCTGGCTGGCCTCCCGCTTCGACATCCGCCAGCTCAAGCTCGAGAACCGCCAGGCCCCCAAGGCCTACTTCCGCGGCCTCAACTTCCTGCTCAACGAGCAGCAGGACCAGGCCATCGACGCCTTCATCGAGGCGGTGCAGAACGACCCCGACACGCAGGAGCTGCACTTCGCGCTCGGCAACCTGTTCCGCCGCCGCGGCGAATACCAGCGCGCGGTGCGTGTGCACGAGCACCTGCTCGGCCGCGGCGACCTGAGCCGCAGCGACCGCGAGCGCGCCCAGCATGCGCTGGCGCAGGACTTCCTGCGCGCCGGCCTGCTCGACCGCGCCGAGGCCGCGCTGCAGAAGCTCGAGGGCACGCGCTACGAGAACGAGGCCCGGCTTGCGCTGCTGGCCATCTATGAACGCTCGCGCGAATGGAGCCAGGCTGCCGACGTGGCACGCAAGCTCGACGAGTCCGACCAGGCCAGCTACGGCACGCGCCGCGCGCACCACCTGTGCGAGCAGGCCGCCGAACAGGTCGGCATGGGCGACCTCGCGGCCGCGCGCCGCCTGCTCGAACAGGCCGTGGCCCAGGCACCGCAGGCACCGCGCCCCGCCATCGACACCGCGACCCTGCAGCTGCGCAGCGGCGAAGCCGGCGCGGCCTTCGACACCCTGGTGGCGCTGAGCGACACCGCGCCGCTCGCGCTGCCGCTGTACGCCGCCGCGCTGCAGCAGGCGGCCGTGGCCGCGCACCGCGCGCCCGAGGCGCTCGCGCTGCTGCAGCGCCGCTATGCCGAATCGCCGTCGATCGACGTGCTCGAGGCGCTGATCGCGCTCGGCGGCGCGCCCGCCGGCACCACGCCCGAAGCCGAGGGCGAAGCGCCCGTGCCGCGCGACGGCTACATCGCGCACCTCGCGCACCAGCCCTCGCTGGTCGCAGCCTCGCGCTGGCTCGCGGGCGAACGCTTCGAGCACGAGCAGTTCCATCCGCAGGTGCAGCGCGCGCTCGACCAGGCCACGCGGCCGCTGATGCGCTACCGCTGCGCGGCCTGCGGCTTCGAGGCGCACCAGTACTTCTGGCACTGCCCCGGCTGCCAGGCCTGGGACAGCTATCCGCCGCGCCGCGTCGAAGAGCTCTGATCGGCCTCGGAGGCGAGACCTTCGATCACCTTGCTGAACAATGGTGGCCGCTGGCGCGCGGCCGTCAACGCCCTGTTCCGAGCCCTCGTTGAGCCGAAGCCGACGTCTTGTCGGCGCATCAAAAGCATCAACGAGGGAGTTCAAACATGTTCAAGAAAATCGTGGCCACGGCCGCCCTGCTGTTCGCTGCCGCATCGTTCGCGGCGGTCGATGTCAACAAGGGCAGCGAAGCCGATCTCGATGGCCTCAAGGGCGTGGGACCCGCGCTCTCCAAGCGCATCCTCGACGCGCGCAAGCAGGGCGAGTTCAAGGACTGGGCCGATCTCATGCAGCGCGTGAAGGGCGTGAAGGAGAAGGCCGCGGCCAAGCTCTCGGCCGAGGGCCTCACGGTCAACGGCAAGGCCTACGCGGGTGGCGACGCACCGGCCGCCGCGCCAAAGGCCGGCAAGCCCGCGAAGGTCGCGGCCAAGGAATGACGGGGCCTTAGCCCCGCGAACGAGCCGCCCTTCGGGGCGGCTTTTTCATGCGCGTCAACCCATGCCGACACGGTGCCGCCACCGCGCAACAAGCAGGGAAAGGCCTCAGCAAGTGGCCCGGAATTTGCACGTATGCTTTTTCTTTCGTTTTGCTTTCACTACATCCGGAGCGCGCACATGAATCACAAGTTCGGCCTGACCCTCGCAGGCCTCACCCTCGGCGCCGCGGCCTTCGCGCAAACCAAGTGGGACCTGCCCACCGCCTACCCGGCCACGAACTACCACACCGAGAACATCACGCAGTTCGCGAAGGACGTGGACGCGGCCACCGGCGGCAAGCTCAAGGTCACGGTGCATGCGAACGCCTCGCTGTTCAAGGCGCCCGAGATCAAGCGCGCGGTGCAAAGCGGCCAGGCCCAGGCCGGCGAAATCCTGCTGGCCAACTTCGCCAACGAGAACCCAATCTACGCGCTCGACGGCGTGCCCTTCCTGGCGACCACCTACCCCGAGGCGAAGAAGCTCTACGAAGCCTCCAAGCCCGCGATGGAGAAGCTGCTCGCCGCGCAAGGCATCAAGGTGCTGTTCGTGGTGCCGTGGGCGCCGCAGGGCATCTACTCGAAGAAGGAAGTGAGCTCGGTGGCCGACCTGCGCGGCATCAAGTGGCGTGCCTACAGCCCGGCCACCGCCAAGATCGCCGAACTGATCGGCGCGCAGCCGGTGCAGATCCAGCAGGCCGAGCTCAGCGCGGCCATGGCCACGGGCGTGATCGAGAGCTACATGAGCTCGGGCTCGACCGGCTACGACACCAAGACCTTCGAGCACATCAAGAACTTCTACGACACGCAGGCCTGGATCCCGAAGAACGCGATCCTCGTCAACGCCAAGGCCTTCGATGCGCTCGACGCCACCACCAAGGCCGCCGTCACCAAGGCCGCGGCCGATGCAGAGACGCGCGGCTGGAAGGTCGCGCAGGAGAAGAACGAGGAATACAAACGCCTGCTCGCCGAGCGCGGCATGAAGATCCACAAACCCTCGGCCAAGCTCGATGCCGACATGCGCCAGGTCGGCGGGATCATGCAGGCCGACTGGCTCAAGGCCGCGGGCCCCGACGGCCAGGCCATCGTCGACGCCTACAAGAAAAAGTAGCCCGTGCGCAAATTCCTCGACCGCCTCTACGACGGCGCCGGCGCGCTCGGCGCGTTCTGCGTGTTCCTGATCTTCGTGCTGATGATCCTGGCCGGCGTGGGCCGGCAGATGAACTGGCACGTGAGCGGGCTCAACGACGTGGTGGCGTGGCTGTGCGCGGCCGCGGCCTTCTTCGCGATGGCCCATGCGTTCCGCCACGGCGACTTCGTGCGCGTCACGCTGTTGCTCGAGGCCGTGCCGCCGAAGACGCGGCGCGTGCTCGACGTCACCTGCCTGCTGATCGCTGCGGTCTCGGTGTCCTATCTCACCTACTGGGCCACCAGCTTCACCTGGGAGAGCTACGAGTTCGCCGAGATGGCCACGGGCCTGGTCGTGATCCCGATCTGGATTCCGCAATCGACCTTCGTGATCGGCTGCTGGCTGCTGCTGATCGCGATGATCGACGAGCTCGTGGGCGTGCTGCGCGGCGAGAAGCCCAGCTACCAGCGCGCCATAGAAGAACGCCACGCCGCGGGCGACTTCTCGTCCGACGTCTGAGTCTTCGAACACCCACAACAACACCCAAGACACCCGATGTTCGAAAACCTCTGGATGGGCGCCCTGCTGCTCGGGATCATGCTGCTGCTGCTCGCGGGCGGCGTCTGGATCGCGATGACGCTGGCCATCGTCGGCTGGGTCGGCCAGGCCTTCTTCACCAACACGCTGCCCGGCAAGAACCTGTTCTCGGCCTTCTGGGAAAGCAATGCGAGCTGGGAGCTCGCGGCGCTGCCGCTGTTCATCTGGATGGGCGAGATCCTCTTTCGAACCAAGCTCAGCGAGGAGATGTTCGAGGGCCTGCGCCCCTGGCTCAATCGCGTGCCGGGCCGGCTGATGCACACCACCATCCTCGGCTGCGGCGTGTTCGGCTCGGTCTCGGGCTCCTCGGCCGCGACCTGCGCCACCATCGCCAAGGTCGCGCTGCCCGAACTCAAGCGCCGCGGCTACAACGAGAAGCTCGCCATCGGCTCGCTCGCCACCGCGGGCACGCTCGGCATCCTGATCCCGCCCTCGATCACGATGGTGGTCTATGCCGTGGCGGCCGACGCGTCCATCATCCGCATCTTCCTTGCGGGCTTCCTGCCCGGGTTCCTGCTGATGCTGCTGTTCTCGGGCTACATCGGCTGGTGGAGCCTGCGCAATCCCGACAAGGTGCCGCCGGCCGATCCGCCGACCACCTTCATGGAAAAGATCCGGCTCTCGGGCAACCTGATCCCCTGCGCGCTGCTGATCGTGTTCATCGTCTGGGTGCTGGTGGCGGGCTGGGCCACGGCCACCGAATGCGCGGCCTTCGGCGTGCTCGGTTCGCTGGCCATCGCGGCCTGGGGCCGCAGCCTGACCTGGAAGAACTTCAAGGACGGACTCATGGGTGCCACGCGCACCAGCTGCATGATCATGTTCATCCTCGCGGGTGCGGCCTTCCTCACCAAGACCATGGCCTTCACCGGCATCCCGCGCGAACTCGCCGAATGGGTCGACAGCATGCACCTGTCGCCCTACGCGCTGATCGGGGCCCTGGTCGTGGTCTACCTGGTGCTGGGCACGGCGCTCGACGGCATCTCGATGATCGTGCTGACCAGCGCGGTGGTGCTGCCGATGATCCAGAAGGCCGGCTTCGACCTCGTGTGGTTTGGCATCTTCATCGTGCTGCTGGTCGAGATCGCCGAGGTCACGCCGCCGGTGGGCTTCAACCTCTTCGTGCTGCAGAACATGACGGGCAAGGACAGCAACGTGATCGCCAAGGCGGCGATCCCATTCTTCTTCTGCCTCGTGCTGTGCATCGCGCTGATTACCTTGTTCCCGAGCATCGTCACCATCCTGCCCGACGTGGTGATGGGCAAGGAGCGCTAGCAGCGCCCGCGGCGGCTTGCGGATAATCGCCGCCATGCTGCTGAACGTCGTCGTCATCTGCCTCGCCGCCTGCGTCGGCGCCCTCCTGCGCTGGGGCTTCGCCCTGTGGCTCAACCCCGGCGGCATCCTGCCCTGGGGCACGCTGGCGGTGAACCTGATCGGCGGCTACCTGATCGGCGTGGCGATCGGCGTGTTCAGCGGCCTGCCGGACATCAACCCGGCCTGGCGCCTGATGGTGATCACCGGCTTCCTTGGCACCCTCACCACCTTCTCGAGCTTCTCGGCCGAAGTGGTGGGCATGCTGACCGGCGGCCGCGTCGGACTCGCCATGGGCACCATCGCCCTGCACCTGGGCGGCTCGCTGTGCATGACCTGGCTCGGACTGCGTACCGTGCAGGCCTTCTCGGCCTGATCGCCGGCCTAAAAACCGCCTTATGTCCTGCGGTTATAGATAGGGTCTGCCATAGAGGCGGCCGATAGAATCGACCGCAATGCCCCTCGTCCTGCTCGTCGCACTCCCGTTCCTTGCCAGCGTGCTGGCGGCCTTGATGCCGTCGAACGCGCGCAATCGGGAGTCCACGCTCGCGGGGCTGGTCGCGCTGGGCTGCGCGGTGCAGACGGCGTGGCTGTTCCCCCGGCTCGCCAACGGCAACGTGCTGCGTCACGAGATCGAATGGCTGCCCGCGCTGGGCCTGAACCTCGTGTTCCGCATGGACGGCTTCGCCTGGCTGTTCTGCATGCTGGTGCTGGGCATCGGCACGCTGGTGGTACTGTATGCGCGCTACTACATGTCGGCCTCCGACCCGGTGCCGCGCTTCTTCTCGTTCTTCCTCGCGTTCATGGGCGCGATGATGGGCGTGGTGCTCTCGGGCAACCTGATCCAGATGGTGCTGTTCTGGGAGCTCACCAGCCTGTTCTCTTTCCTCCTGATCGGCTACTGGCACCACCGGCGCGACGCGCGGCGCGGCGCGCGCATGGCGCTCACGGTCACCGGCGCGGGCGGGCTGTGCCTGCTGGCCGGCGTGCTGGTGCTGGGCCGCATCGTCGGCAGCTACGAGCTCGACGTGGTGCTGGCCTCGGGTGACGTGATCCGCGCCCACGCGCTGTACCCGGTGGCGCTGGTGCTGATCCTGCTGGGCGCCTTCACCAAGAGCGCGCAGTTCCCGTTCCACTTCTGGCTGCCGCGCGCCATGGCCGCGCCCACGCCGGTGTCGGCCTACCTGCACTCGGCCACCATGGTGAAGCTCGGCGTGTTCCTGATGGCGCGGCTGTGGCCCGTGCTCTCCGGCACCGAGCAGTGGTTCTGGCTGGTGGGCGGCGCGGGCGCGATCACGCTGCTGCTGGGCGGCTTCATCGCCATGTTCCAGCGCGACCTGAAGGCATTGCTGGCCTACTCGACCATCTCGCACCTCGGCCTCATCACCCTGCTGCTGGGCCTCAACAGCCCGCTCGCGGCGGTGGCGGCGGTGTTCCACGTCATGAACCACGCGACCTTCAAGGCCTCGCTGTTCATGGCCGCCGGCATCATCGACCACGAGACCGGCACGCGCGACATCCGCAAGCTCAGCGGCCTGATGAAGCTGATGCCGATCACGGGCACGCTGGCCATCATCGCCAGCGCCTCGATGGCCGGCGTGCCGCTGCTCAACGGTTTTCTCTCCAAGGAGATGTTCTTCGCCGAGACGGTGTTCATCCAGGCCACGCCCTGGGTCGACTTCAGCCTGCCGCTGATCGCCACGCTGGCCGGCATCTTCAGCGTGGCCTATTCGGCGCGCTTCGTGTTCGACGTGTTCTTCGGCGCGCCCTGCGGCAATGAGGTGCCCAAGCCGCCGCACGAGCCGCCGCACTGGATGCGCGTGCCGGTCGAGCTGCTGGTGCTGATCTGCCTGGTGGTGGGCGTGGCGCCGGCCTGGTCGGTCGGCCCGATGCTGGCCGCCGCGGCCGCGCCCGTGGTCGGCGGCGTCCTGCCCGAGTACAGCCTGGCCGTGTGGCACGGCTTCAACCTGCCGCTCCTGATGAGCTTCGTCGCCCTGGCGGGCGGCGCGGGGCTCTACCTGCTGCAGCGCCGCCAGCGCGCGGCCGGCGGCCTCGAGCACACGCCGCTCTTGCACCGCTTCGACGGCCAGGTGATCTTCGAGCACCTGATCGCGCTGCTGAGCGAGGCCGGCCGCCGCAGCCGCCGCCTGTTCGGTACGCGCCGCATGCAGACCCAGCTGCTGCTGCTCGTGGTGGTGGCCGTGGCCGGCGCCTTCGCGGCGCTCAAGCAGACGCCCGCGGCCGCCGGCACGCGCGAGCTGCTGCCCTTCTCGCCGATGTTCGCCATGACCTGGCTGATCGGCGGCGTCTGCGCGCTGGCCGCCGCCTGGCAGGCCAAGTTCCACCGGCTCGCGGCGCTGATGCTGGCCGCGGGCGCGGGCTTGGTCTCGTGCGTCACCTACATCTGGTTCTCGGCGCCCGACCTCGCGCTCACGCAACTGGTGGTCGAGGCCGTGACCACGGTGCTGATCCTGCTGGGCCTGCGCTGGCTGCCGATGCGCAGCAAGGACGCGGTGCAGACCGCGAGCGCGCGCCTGCGCCCCTGGGGCCGGCGCGGCCGCGACCTGCTGGTGGCCACCGTCGCGGGCTGCGGCATGGCGGCGCTGGCCTGGGCCATGATGACGCGCACCTTCCCGCAGAGCATCTCGCCCTTCTTCCTCGAGCGCGCGCTCAGCGAGGGCGGTGGCACCAACGTGGTCAACGTGATGCTGGTCGACTTCCGCGGCTTCGACACCTTCGGCGAGATCACCGTGCTCGGCGTGGTGGCGCTCACCGTCTATGCGCTGCTGCGCCGCTTCCGGCCCGCGGTCGAATCGATGGCGCTGCCGCCGCAACAGCGCGCCCAGGCCGACGACGGCAGCAGCGACCTGCTGAACCCGCGCCGCGCCAAGGACACCGCCGTCGGCTACCTGATGGTGCCCGCGGTGCTGGTGCGCCTGCTGCTGCCGCTGTCGGTGCTGGTGGCGGTCTATCTCTTCATGCGCGGCCACAACGCGCCCGGCGGCGGCTTCGTCGCGGGGCTGGTGATGTCGGTGGCGCTGGTGCTGCAGTTCATCGTCTCGGGCACCGAGTGGGTGGAGGAGCACCTGCGCATCTACCCGCGCCGCTGGATCGCCATCGGCCTGCTGTTCGCGCTCGGTACCGGCAGCGGCGCGGTCTTCTTCGGCTACCCCTTCCTGACCACGCACACCGCCCACCTGCACCTGCCGGTGCTCGGCGACATCCACGTGCCCAGCGCCCTGTTCTTCGACATCGGCGTGTTCGCGCTGGTGCTCGGTGCCACCATGCTGATCCTCACCGCGCTCGCGCACCAGTCGGTGCGCAGCCATCGCTGGGCCGACGAGCAGGCCGAGAAGGAGGCGCAGGCCGAAGCGGATGCGCTGGCGGCCGGCGCCACGCCGGAGGGAGCGCGCTGATGGAAATCGTGCTCGCCCTCGCGATCGGCGTGCTGACCGGCTCGGGTGTCTACCTGCTGCTGCGTCCGCGCACCTTCCAGGTCATCATGGGCCTGACCCTGATCTCGTACGCGGTCAATCTCTTCATCTTCAGCATGGGCCGGCTCAAGGTCGACAGCGAGCCGGTGCTGATCCCCGGCTTCACGGCCACGCTGGCCAACACGGCCGACCCGATGCCGCAGGCGCTGGTGCTCACCGCGATCGTGATCGGCTTCGCGATGACCGCGCTGTTCCTGGTGGTGCTGCTGGCCTCGCGCGGCCTGACCGGCACCGACCACGTGGACGGCGAGGAACGCCAGGAACAGGAAGAGGCGCGCGAATGACCGAGCTCTTCCGCCTGCTCGACCAGTTGCTCGAGATCAGCATGCCGCACCTGGTGGCGGTGCCGATCCTGGTGCCGATGCTCACGGCCGCGCTGATGCTGCTCTTGGGCGAGCAGCGCCGCCGCACCAAGTCCTTCCTCAGCGTGGTCTCGGGCCTGGTGGGCCTGATGGCCGCGCTCGCGCTGCTGCGCTGGGTCAACGCGGCCGACACCGGCGGCGGCCCGGGCTCGATCGGCGTCTACCTGCCGGGCAACTGGCGCGCGCCCTTCGGCATCGTGCTGGTGGCCGACCGGCTCTCGACCATGATGGTGGCGCTGACCGGCGTGATCGCCTTCGCCGCCTCGATCTACTCCACCTCGCGCTGGGACCGCGCGGGCGTGCACTTCCATCCGCTGCTGCAGCTGCAGCTCATGGGCCTGAACGGCGCCTTCCTCACCGGCGACCTGTTCAACCTGTTCGTGTTCTTCGAGGTCATGCTGGCCGCCTCCTACGGCCTGCTACTGCACGGCTCGGGCCGGCTGCGGGTGCAGGCCGGGCTGCACTACATCGCGATCAACCTCGCCGCTTCCTCGCTGTTCCTGATCGGCGCGGCCATGCTGTACGGCGCCACCGGCACGCTCAACATGGCCGACTTGGGGCTGCGCATCGCCCAGCTCGCGCCCGGCGACCGCGGCCTGGTGCACGCGGCCGCTGCCATCCTGTTCACCGCCTTCTTCGCCAAGGCCGGGGCCTGGCCGCTCAACTTCTGGCTGGTGCCGGCCTACAGCGCGGCCGTGTCGCCGGTGGGCGCGGTGTTCGCGCTGCTCACCAAGCTCGGCGTCTACACCGTGCTGCGGCTGTGGACCGTGCTGTTCGCGCCCGACACCGGTGCCTCGGCCGAGTTCGGCCAGGTGGTGCTGATCGGCGCCGGCCTCGCCACCCTGTTCGTCGCGGCCATCGGCATCGTCGGCACGCAGCGGCTGTCGAACCTCGCGGGCTTCAGCGTGCTGATCTCGGCCGGCACGCTGCTCACCGCGGTCGGGCTGGGCCAGCCCGATGTCTGGGCCGGCGCGCTGTTCTACCTGCTGAGCTCCACGCTCGCGGTGGCCGCCTTCTTCCTCTTGATCGACATGATCGAGCGCTGGCGCAACGCCGGCATGAGCGTGGCGCCGCACGAGGCCGCGGGCAACGCGCCCTTCCTGGCCGAGGACCTGCGCGCGCTCGACGACGTGAACCTCGACGACAACGCGCAGGCGCTCTACGGCCGCGCCATCCCGGCCGGCGTGGCCTTCCTCGGCCTGAGCTTCATGATCTGCACGCTGCTGCTCACCGGCCTGCCGCCGCTGTCGGGCTTCGTCGGCAAGTTCGCGATGCTGTCGGGGCTGATGGGCAGCGTCAGCGCGCTCACCACCGCCGACTGGACCTTCCTCGTGCTGCTGATCGCCTCGGGCTTCCTCGCGCTGATCGCGCTGACGCGCACCGGCATCCGCCATTTCTGGACCCAGCCGCATGCCAACCTGCCCTCGCTGCCCGCGCTCGAGGTGCTGCCGGTGGCCGGGCTGATCGCGGCCTGCATCGCGCTCACCGTCTGGTCCGAGCCGGTGCTGCGCCACGCGATGGCCACCGCCGAGGGCCTGCGCACGCCGAGCGCCTACCGCGAGGCGGTGATGGGCGCGCGGCAGGTGCCGAACCCGGTGCCCGCTGCTGCCAAGGGCGATACGAAGGCCGGCACGCCATGAAGCGCCTGATCCCCTCCCCGCCGCTGTCGGTCGCGCTGCTCGTCGTCTGGCTGCTGCTCAACCAGTCGCTCGAGGCCAGCACCCTGGTGTCGGGAGTGCTGCTGGCCGTCGCCGTGCCGCTGCTGACCAAGGGCCTGCGGCCCGCCACCGTGCGCATGCGCCGGCCCGGCGTGGCGCTGCGGCTGGCCGGCGTCGTGCTCTACGACATGTCGCTGTCGGTGTTCGCGGTGGCGCGCGCACTGCTCACGCGCCGCAGCGACCAGATCCATTCGAACTTCCTGCGCATACCGCTGGACCTGCGCGACCCCAACGGCCTCGCGGTGCTCGCGATGATCATGTGCCTCACGCCCGGCACCGCCTGGGGCGAGGTGGCCTTCGACCGCAGCACCCTGCTGATCCACGTCTTCGACCTCGACGACGAGGCGGCCTTCATCGCCCAGATCAAGAGCCGCTACGAACGTCCGCTGATGGAGATCTTCGAATCATGACGCCCATCCTCTTCTGGTCGCTCAAGTTCGCGCTGTTCCTGCTCGCGGTGGCGATGCTGTGCGCCGTCGCGCGCCTGCTGATCGGCCCCACCGCGCAGGACCGCGTGATGGCGCTCGACTGCCTCTACATCAACGGCATGCTGATGATGCTGGTGCTGGGCATCGTCTACGCGAGCGACGTGTACTTCGGCGCCGCGATGCTGATCGCGCTGTTCGGCTTCGTCAGTTCGACGGCGATGGCCAAATTCCTGCTGCGCGGGGAGGTGATCGAATGAGCGACTTCGTCGTGGGCCCGCTGCCGCTGTGGGCCGAGATCGCCACCGGCGTGTTCGCGGTGCTGGGCGCGGCCTTCGCGGCCATCGGCTCCTTCGGCCTGGTGCGGCTGCCGAACTTCTTCCGCCGCATCCACGCGCCCACCCTGGGCGCCACCGGCGGCGTGTGGTCGATGATGGTCGCGACCATCGTCTACTTCTCGGTGCAGAGCCACAGCCTGTTCCTGCACGCGACCCTGATCGCGCTGTTCGTGGCGCTCACCACGCCCGTCACCACCATCTTCCTGATGCGCGCCGCGCTGTTCCGCGAACGGCAGAAGCACGGCGACGTGCCGCCGCCTGCGCCCTCGGACCAGGGACCGATCCCGCCTTACCAAGGCTGAAGGCCCGCGGCGCGCAGAGCGCTCAGGGCGCCATGCGCACGCTCTTGTCGAGGAAGTCGTTGCTGAACAGCAGCGCGGGGTCGTAGGGCTTCTCGATGCCGATCAGCGACGAGACCAGCTCGTAGTCGGCCTTCACGCGCGCGCCGTCGAATGCGCCGAGCGCCACCTTGGTGGTGGTGTCGTCGCGCATCAGCTGCTTGATGCGTTCCCACTGGTCGCGCTGGTTGTCGGGCGACAGCCCGCTCACGCTCGCGGTCAGCGCCTGCAGGCAGGGCGCGAAGTCCTTCACGCAGGCCTCGTAGGCGCGCTGCGTGACGGCGACGAACTTCTTCACCTGCTCGGGCTTCTTCGCGAGGTAGGCGCCGTTGACGATCAGCGAGTTGCCGTAGACGTTCACGCCCGCGCCGCGCCAGGGCTGGAAGCCGAGGTCGTCGCCGAACTCGCGCACCTTGAGGTCGTGCTCGTTGTAGAAGTCGCTGATGATGTCGACCGACTTGCTCTTGAGCGCCGCCACCTTGGCCTGCGGGCTCACGTTGACGAAGCTCACGCTGGCCGGATCGAGCCCGGTCTTCTTGGCGAAGGCCGGCCACATCAGGCGCGCGGCATCGCCCGGCGGATTGCCGATCTTGCGGCCCGCGAAGTCCTTCGGCCCCTGGATGCCCGAGGACTTGAGCCAGTAGAAGCCCTGCGGGCTGTTGGCGTAGATCACCATCAACGCCTTCACGTCGGCGCCCTTGCCGCGCGCCTGGATGGTGGTCGGCAGGTCGGAGATGCCGAGCTCGCTGCCGCCCGTGCCCACGCGCTGCGCCGACACGGCCGAGCCCTTGCCGGCCTCGATGTTGAGGTCGATGCCGGCCTCCGAATACCAGCCCTTTGACTTCGCGTAGTAGAGCGGCGCATGGTCCGCCGTGGGCGTCCAGTTGAGCATCAGGCTCATGGAATCGGCGGCGAATACCGCGGGGCCCTGCAGCGCGAGAACGGCGGCGGCGCCAGCCACCGACAACAGCTTTTTCATGCAGCTCACTCCAAAAGAAGGTACAAACAGATCCTGAAATTCATATTACCAACTGTTTGGTTGACAGGCAATCGAAGCCTTCCCGCCCTGGAGACAGAATCCGACCATGCCTTCCGCCACCTCCCGCAAGTCCGCCGCCGCCACACCCGCGGCCGCAGCCCCCGTCGCCACGCGCCGCGAGCGCGACCCCGTCGCCGCCAAGCAGGCGCTGATCGCCGCCGCGGTCGCCGAGTTCGCGACCAAGGGCTTCGCGGGTGCGCGCGTCGACGAGATCGCCGCCGCCGCGGGCGTGAACAAGCAGCTCGTCTACCACTACTTCGAGAGCAAGCAGGGGCTGTACCTGGTGGCGCTCGAATCGGTCTATGCCGAGATCCGCGAGAAGGAACAGAAGCTCGAGCTCGGCGCGCTCGAGCCGCGCGAGGCGATGGCGCAGCTGGTGGCCTTCTCCTTCGACTACCTGGCCGAGCATCCCGAGTTCATCGCCATGCTGGCCGACGAGAACCGCAACCGCGGCGAGCACCTGCACGAGTCGGAGCGCCTGCAGAAGATGCACTCGCCCTTCATCGAGATGCTCGAGGCGACGCTCGAGCGCGGCGTGGCCGCGGGCGTGTTCCGCGCCGACTTCGACGCGATCAATCTCTACATCTCGATCGCCGGCATCTCCTATTTCTTCTTCTCGAACAACCACACGCTGTCGGCCATCTTCGGCACGCCGCTCGACGCGCGCGGCGCGCTGCTCAAGCGCCGGCGCCACGTGATCGAGTTCGCGCTCAACGCGCTGCGGCCCTGAGCGCCCGCGGCCCTCGCGCCGCTTTTTATCAACTGGTTGGTTGACTCGATGGGCCAGCCTCCCTATGATCCGCCGCATTGTTTCCTTCCACAGGAATTGAGATGACGGCATCCGACGGCGCCTCCCCGCCCACCGCAAGCTCCGCGCCGCTGTCCGGCGAACGCCCCGCCTGGCAGCGCTGGGCCGTGGTGGTCGCGGTGCACGTCGCGGCCGTGCTGCTGTGGGAGTTCGCGGTGCGCGCCTTCCAGATCCAGCCCTTCGTGCTGCCGGCGCCCTCGAAGGTGCTCGCCACCTTGGCCAATCCGCAGCACGCCTGGCTCATGAACACCGGCGTCACCGCGCTCGAGGTGTTCGGCGGCTATGTGCTGGGCCTGGTGCTCGGCATCCTCTGCGCGCTGCTGTTCGTCACCAGCCGGCGGCTGATGCTGGTGGCCTTCCCGCTGCTGGTCACGCTCAACATGATCCCGAAGGTGGCGATGGGCCCGCTGGTGATCGTGTGGTTCAGCTACGGCATCGGGCCGAACATCCTGATCACCTTCAGCCTGTGCTTCTTCCCGATCCTGCTGACCACGATCCGCGGCCTCAACGAGACCGAGCCCGAGCTGCTCGACCTGGTACGCGCGCTCAAGGGCTCGCGCTGGCAGCTGTTCCGCTACATCCAGTTGCCGGGCTCGCTGCCCTACGTGTTCTCGGGCATGAAGGTCGCCACCATCCTCGCGGTCGCGGGTGCGGTGGTGGGCGAGTTCATCGCGTCGGAGCGCGGCCTGGGCTACCTGATGATCCAGGTGCAGGCCTCGCTCGACACCCCCGCGGTCTTCATGGCCGTGCTCCTCATCACCGGCCTGGGCGTGCTGCTCTACCTGCTGGTGCTGCTGCTGGAGCGCCTCTTCATCACCCAGGACGCCCGAATCCAATGAACACCACCACCCCTGTCCTCGACGACCTCCCCTTTCCCGAACGCTTCGACACCGAGGCCGCGCTCGAGGACTACCTCGCCACGCCCTCGCGCGACCTGCTGCGCGACATGGCGCGCATCGACGGCGACCTGATGGTGCTCGGCGTCGGCGGCAAGATGGGCCCGACGCTCGCGCGGCTGGCGAAGAACGCGATGCCGGGCCGGCGCGTGATCGCGGTGGCGCGCTTCAGCGAGGCCGGCGTGCGCGAAGCGCTCGAGGCGCACGGCATCGAGACCCTGGCCTGCGACCTGCTCGACGCCGAGGCGATCGCGAAGCTGCCGCGCACGCCCAACGTGGTCTTCATGGCCGGGCGCAAGTTCGGCGCCGATGCCGACAACCCGCTGACCTGGGCCATGAACGCGCACGTGCCGGCGCTGGTGGCGCAGCACTTCAGCGGCTCGCGCATCGTGGCCTTCTCCACCGCCTGCGTCTATCCCTTCGTGCCGGTGATCGGCCAGGGCGCGCACGAGAGCGAGGCGCCCAATCCGCCCGGCGAATACGCCAACTCCTGCGTGGGCCGCGAGCGCATGTTCGAGTACTTCTCGCAGCGCCACGGCACGCCGGGCCGGCTGTTCCGCCTGAGCTACGCCATCGACCTGCGCTACGGCGTGCTGGCCGACGTGGCCGGCAAGGTCTGGCGCGGCGAACCGGTGGACGTGACCATGGGCCACGTCAACGTGATCTGGCAGGGCGACGCCAACGCGCAGGCGCTGCGCTGCCTCGCGGCCGCGACGGTGCCGACCTCGCCGCTCAACGTGAGCGGCCCCGAGACCACCTCGATCCGCTGGCTGGCCGAGGAGTTCGGCCGCCGCTTCGGCAAGCCGGTGCAGATCGCGGGCAGCGAGGCGCCCACCGCCTGGCTCATGAACACCGGCGAGGCCGAGCGGCTGTTCGGCTATCCGCGCGTGCCGCTGTCGCAGCTCGTGGGCTGGGTCGCCGACTGGATCGCGCGCGAGCAGCGCCAGTACGGCAAGCCGACCAAGTTCGAATCGCGCGACGGCAAGTACTGAAGGAAGACACCGTGCCCGCCACCGTCACCGTCGAAACGCTGGACGCGCTCTCGCCGCGCGACCTGCCGCAGCTGGACGCGCTGGTCGCGGCCAGCGGCTGGAACCAGCTCGCGGCGGACTGGCGGCTGTTCGAGCGGCTCGGCAGCGTGCACGCGATACGCGATGGCGCAGGCGCGATCGTCGCCAGCGGCGCCGTGCTGCCGCTGGAGCGCGCGGCCGACGCGCCGCGCAACCAGCCCGGCGCCGCCTGGATCAGCATGATCCTCGTGACGCCCGCCGCGCGCGGACAGGGCCTGGGCCGCGCGGTGTTCGCGCACTGCCTCGAGCGCGTGCGCGCGCAGGGCCGCATCGCGATGCTCGATGCCACGCCGCAGGGCGAGCCGCTCTATGCGAGCTTCGGCTTCGCGCCGCTGTGGCGGCTCACGCGCTGGCGCCGCGAGGCGCTCGCGCACGCGGCCGATCCCGCGCCGGTCGACCGGCCCGATGCGGCGCCGCTCGCCGCGCTCGACACCGAGGCCCTGGGCCTCGCCCGCCCCCAGGTGCTCGCCGACCTGCTCGCGCGCCCGGGCAGCCGCTGCGTGCGCGATGGCCTGGCCTTCGCCCTCGTGCGCGAAGGCCGGGTCGCCCATCACGTCGGCCCGCTGCTCGCGGCCGACGAAGCCCATGCCCGCGCGCTGCTGCCGCGCGCGCTCGCCGGTATCGCCGGCCCGGTGCTGATCGACGCGCCCGACGGCCGCGCGCAACTCGCGCAGGCACTGCGCGCGGCGGGCTTCGAACCCCAGCGCGGCTTCGCGCGCATGGCGCTGCCGCCCGCGGGCGTGGCGGCGCCGGCCGGTCATCCCTCGTTCATCCACGCCATTGCCGGCCCCGAGTTCGGCTGAGGACTTCGCACATGCCATTGAACCGCTCCGACCTGCCCGCCGACGTGCTCGCGCTGCTCGCCAAGGGCACCGTGATCCCGGCCCATCCGCTCGCGCTCGATGCCGGGCGCCGCTTCGACCGCCGGCGCCAGCGCGCGCTGACGCGCTACTACGTCGATGCCGGCGCGGGCGGGCTTGCGGTCGGCGTGCACACCACGCAGTTCGCGATCCGCGAGCGCGGCCTCTATGCCGAGGTGCTCGAGGCCGCCATGGCCGACCGCCTGGCCTGGAGCGACCGGCCGATGGCAATGATCGCCGGCCTCTGCGGCCCGACCGCGCAGGCGAGCACCGAGGCGCGCACCGCCGTCTCGCTCGGCTACCACGCGGGCCTGCTGAGCCTGGCCGCGCTGGCCGGCGCCTCGGAAGATGCGCTGATCGCCCATTGCGAGGCGGTCGCGCGGGAGATCCCGCTGATCGGCTTCTACCTGCAGACCG
Source organism: Variovorax sp. GW821-FHT09B05 (assembly GCF_059418265.1). Taxonomy (NCBI): domain Bacteria; kingdom Pseudomonadati; phylum Pseudomonadota; class Betaproteobacteria; order Burkholderiales; family Comamonadaceae; genus Variovorax; species Variovorax sp. GW821-FHT09B05. The sequence goes on along the minus strand of NZ_JBWKPN010000006.1, from coordinate 107,676 downwards.
TGGTCGGCGGCCCGGTGCTGTCGAGCGACTTCTGGCGCCGCTTCGCCTCGATCCCGAACGTGCTCGCGATCAAGGTCGCGCCCTTCAACCGCTACCGCACCATCGACGTGGTGCGCGGCGTGATCGAGGCGCGCGCCGAGGAACGCGTGTTCCTCTACACCGGCAACGACGACCACATCGTGCTCGACCTCGCCCTGCCCTTCGCGGCCATGCGCGACGGCGCGCCGGTGCAGGTGCGTTTTCGCGGCGGGCTGCTGGGCCACTGGTCGGTCTGGACCGCGGGCGCGGTGCAGCTGCTCGCGCGCATCCAGGCCGAGCTGGCGGCCGGCCACGGCAACCTGAGCCCCGAGCTGCTCGCGCTCGATGCACGCGTGACCGACTGCAACGCCGCCTTCTTCGACGTGGCGAACAACTTCCACGGCTGCATCGCGGGCTGCCACGAGGTGCTGCGCCGCCAGGGCCTGCTCGAGGGCATCTGGTGCCTCGACCCGGCCGAGGGGCTGGGCGCTGGCCAGTCGGCGGAGATCGATCGCGTGTACGCCGCGCACGGCGACCTCGCCGACGACGCCTTCGTGCGCGACAACCTCGCAAGGTGGCTCGCATGACCGAGGCTGCCGTCCGCGCGCAGGCCCGAGCGGAGGTCGAAGTGCCGCTGATCCGCATGCGCGGCCTGCGCAAGGTCTACCGCCGCCGCGACCAGGAGTTCCTCGCGGTCTCCGACGTCACGATGGACATCCACGCGGGCGACATGGTGTCGCTGGTCGGCCCCTCGGGCTGCGGCAAGTCGACGCTGCTGAAGATCCTCGCCGGGCTGCACGGCCACGACGGCGGCACGCTGGAGATCGGCGGCGGCCAGGCCTTCGAACCGGGCCGCGACGTGGGCATGGTGTTCCAGCAGCCGCTGCTCTTGAAGTGGCGCACCATCCTCGAGAACGTGCTGCTGCCGGCCGACATCCTCGGCCTCGACCGCAAGGCCGCGACGCAACGCGCGCACGAACTGCTCGAGATGGTCGGCCTCGCGGGCTTCGCCGACAAGCGGCCCTACGAGCTCTCGGGCGGCATGCAGCAGCGCGCCGCGATCGCGCGCGCGCTGATCCACGAACCCAAGCTGGTGCTGATGGACGAGCCCTTCGGCGCGCTCGATGCGCTCACGCGCGAGAAGATGAACCTCGAGATGCTGCGGATCTGGGAGCGCAGCCGCACCACCTTCGTGGTGGTCACGCACAGCATCCAGGAGGCGGTGTTCCTCGGCTCGCACTGCGCGGTGCTCACCGCGGGGCCGGCGCGCATGGCCGACTTCTTTCCGATCGAGCTGCCCGCGCCGCGCACGCTGCACATCAAGACCAGCGCCGAGTTCGGCCTCTACGTGCGGCGCATCTACGACCTGCTCGGCGTCGAATAGACCTTGCGGCTCAGGCCGGCAACAGCCGCTCCTTGGCGCGCGCCACTTCCATCTCGCGCGGCAGCGGCACGGCGTTCTTCACCGCGAGAATTTCCGCCATCACGCTGACCGCGATCTCGGGCGGCGTCTTGCTTCCGATGTAGATGCCGATCGGCCCGCGCAGCCGCGCCAGCGACTCGGTGGTCTGGTCGAAGTGCTCGATCATGCGGTCGCGCCGCGCGTCGGCATTGCGGCGCGAACCGATGGCGCCGACGTAGAAGGCGTCGCTCTGCAGCGCCTCGAGCAGCGCGAGGTCGTCGAGCTTGGGGTCGTGCGTGAGCGCCACCACGCAGCTGCGGCGGTCGGGCCGGAAGGCCAGCACCGCGTCGTCGGGCATCTCGGTGGTGATCTGCACGCCCGGCAACGACCAGGCGGTGCGGTACTCGGCGCGCGGATCGCACAGCGTGACCGCGAAGCCGCTGAACTTGGCCATCGTCGCGAGGTACTCGGCGAGCTGGCCCGCGCCGATCAGCAGCATGCGGTACTCGGGGCCGAAGGTGTTGGCGAGTTCGGTGTCGTTGACCGTGAGTTCGTCGGGCGCCTTGGCCTCCTCGAGCCGCACCACGCCCGTGGCCAGCTCGACGGTGCGCCGCATCAGCCGGCCCTGCTCGAGCTGCGACACCAGCGTGTCGAGCGCCCCCGCGTCGGGCGCGTACTCGAGCAGCAGCTCGAGCGTGCCGCCGCAGGGCAGGCCGAAGCGGTGCGCCTCGTCGGCCGTGATGCCGTACTTCACCAGCGCGGGCGGCGCGCCCAGCGGCACCTCCTCGGCCTGGCCGTGGGCATGGCTGTAGCGCGCGATCAGGTCGTCCTCGATGCAGCCGCCCGAGACCGAGCCGACCACCGCGCCGTCTTCGGCCAGCGCCATGATCGAGCCCACGGGCCGCGGCGACGAGCCCCAGGTGCGCACCACCGTGGTCAGCAGCGCGCGCTTGCCGGCACGCCGCCAGTCGCGCAGCGTGCGCAGCACCATCACGTCGAGGTTTTCCATCGCGTCTTCTTTCGTGGGAGCCGGAGCCTGACGGCCGTCTCAGCCGCCGCTGGAGGAATCGCCGCCCGTGCCGGGCTCGGCGTCCTTGTCCGATTTCTTGCCGAGTCCGATCTTCTTCATGAAGCCGGCCACCGCGCCGGTCTTCTCGGCCGACGCTTCCGCATTCTCGGACGCGGCGGCCGGCGGCGGGCCGTAGCGGCTTTGCATTTCGGCTTCGAAGCGCTTGAAGAAATCGTCGGCCGTGGACTTGGCCGCGCCGTCGATCAGGCGCTGGCCGAGCTGGGCGATCTTGCCGCCGACCTGAGCCTGCACGGTGTAGTCGAGCTCGCAGCCGACCGGGGCGGCGGCGGGCGCGCTCTCCGCGCCCTCGGCCACCGGGGCGTCCGCGGACGCCGCCGCCGGCGCGGCATCGGCCAGCGGCCGCAAGGTCACGCTCGACGAGCCCTTGGCGAAGCCGGCCACGCCGCCCTGCCCTTCGAAGGTGAGCTTGTAGCCGTCGGGCGCGACGATGTCCGAGAGCATCACCTTGCCGCTGAACTTGGCCGACACCGGGCCGATCTTGACCGCGAGGCCCACGCTGTAGGTGTTCTCGCCCGTCAGCTCGAACTTGTCGCAGCCGGGAATGCACTTCTTGAGCGTTTCCGGGTCGTTGAGCGCCTCCCAGGCCTGCTGCTGGGTGATGGCGAGCCGGCGGTTACCGAGCATTTCCATGGTGGTCTTTCCTTCTTGTGATCCTGTCCCGTCGCGGTCGGGAGAACGCTAGCGCCCCGACCGCATCAGCGCCGCGAGACTCGCGGCCAGCTGTTCGAGCGCGCTGAGATTGTGAACCGCGAGCATCGCGTCCGCATGGCGGTGCAGCACGCCGGCCCCACGCGCCAAAGGGGCGTAGCCCTCGAAGCGCAGCAACGGGTTGAGCCACAGCAGCCGGCGCGAATGGCGCTTGAGCCACTGCAGTTCCTGCGCGAGCTGGGCCGGCTCGCCGGTGTCGAGCCCGTCGCTGATGACCAGCACCAGCGTGCGGCGGCCGGTCAGCCGGCGCGCATGGCGCTGGCGCAGCTCGGCCAGCGAGCTGCCGAGCCGCGTGCCGCCCGCGAAATCGTCGATGGCGAGGCTGGCCGTGGCCAGCATGTCGTCGGTGTCGGCCAGCCGGAAGGCCGGCGTGAGGTCGGTCAGCCCGGTGCCGAAGGCGAACACGTCGCGCCGGCCCGCGCGCCGCGTGGCCGCGTGCAGAAAGGCCAGCAGCAGCCGCGCATAGCGCTCCATCGAGCCCGAGACGTCGACCAGCACCAGCAGCGGCAGCGGCTGTTCGCGCCGCGCCAGCCGCGGCAGGCGCAGCATCTCGCCGCCGGTGCGCGCCGCCTCGTGCAGCACGCCGGGCCAGTGCATGCGCGCATGGCGGCCGTTCTCGCCAGCGGGGCGCAGGCGCCGCGTGGGCAGCCGCGGCACGGGCAGCGAGATGTCGCGCGCGAGCCGCTCGACCAGCCGGTACTCGGCCGCGCCCAGCGCATTGAAGTCGGCATGGTGCAGCCGCTGGCGATCGCTCGCGGTCATGGCGGCGTCGAACTCGACTTCCTTGTCGGGCAGCGCGGCCAGCGCCGGCTTGTGCGGATCGCGCGGCGCGGCCAGCGCCTCGCGCACGCGCGGCCGGCGCTTCGAGGGCTCGGCCTTGCCCTCGGCGCTCGGCAGCATCTGCGCGAGCAGCTTGTTGGCGAGCTCGGGGTCGCGGAACCAGGCGTCGAACAGCTCGCGGAACACCAGCCGGTCCTGCTCGCGGCTGACCATCACGGCCTCGAGCGCGGCGCTCAGGTCGAGCCTGCGCTCCACGCCGACCAGCGTGGCGGCCTCCTCGGCCAGTGCGATGCGCGCGGCGTCGGTGCGCACGCCCGCGCGGCGCAGCGCCCGGCCGAAGGCGGCGATGTTGCCGGCCAGCTTGCCGGTGCGGGCGTCGCCTAGTTGCTGCATCGCGGCCTCATCTCACGCGCCGGCCTGCTCCGGTTCCGGCTTCAGCAGCTCGCTCGCCAGCTCGCGCGTCAGCGCCGCCACGTCGTCGCGCTGCTTGAACAGGATGCCGGCGGTGTCGGACACCACCTCGGGATCGAGCTCGATCGTGTCGAGCGCGATCAGCGCGCGCGCCCACTCCACGCTCTCGGCAATGCCGGGCGCGCGCTGGAAGGCGTTGACGAAGGGCGCGCTGCGCAGGCGGGCGGCGAAGTCGGCCACCTGCGCCGACAGCTTCTCGCTCACGCCCGGCACCTGGGCGCGCACGATGGCCAGTTCGCGCTCGCGCTCGGGATAGTCGAGCCAGTGGTAGAGGCAGCGCCGCTTCACGGCGTCGTTGAGTTCGCGCGTGCGATTGCTCGTGAGGATGGTGACCGGCGCCACCTCGGCGCGGATGGTGCCGAGCTCGGGAATGCTGACCTGGTACTCGCCGAGGTACTCGAGCAGGAAGGCCTCGAAGGGCTCGTCGGCGCGGTCGACCTCGTCGATCAGCAGCACCGCGCCCGGCGCCGGCGCCTGCAGCGCCTGCAGCAGCGGGCGGCGGATCAGGTAGTGCGGCTGGTAGACCTCGGCCTCGACGTCGCGCACCGCGCCCGAGGCCTCGACCGCGCGCATGTGCAGCAGCTGCGCCGCGTAGTTCCACTCGTAGAGCGCCTCGCGCTGCTCGAGGCCGTCGTAGCACTGCAGCCGCAGCAGCTCGCGCTGCAGCGCCTTGGCCAGCGCCTTCGCGAGCTCGGTCTTGCCCACGCCGGGCTCGCCCTCGAGCAGCAGCGGGCGCTGCAGCTTCAGCGCGAGGAACACGGCGGTCGCGAGCCGGCGGTCGGCGTAGTAGCCGGCGCGCAGCAGGCCGTCGGTGAGGGAGTCGATGGTCTCGAAGGTCATGGCCTAGGGTAATGCAAGGCCGCCGGGCATGCGGGATCGGGCGGCCGAACGCAGAAGTCGCGAAGGTTCCGCGAAAGTCGCAGAAGGAAGACAGAAATGAATGGGCTTCTTTTCTGCGACTTCTGCGTTGCTTTTGTCTTCCTTCTGCGTTCGGCTGTCCGGATTCCTCAGCCCAGCGCCTTCGTCACCGCGCGCTGCGTCAGCACGTTGATCAGGTTGGCGCGGTAGGCCGCCGTGGCGTGCAGGTCGGTGTTGAGCTCGCTGGCGTCGATCTTCACGCCGGCCGCGGCGGCCGCGGTGAAGCTCTTGTTGAGCGCATCCTCGAGCCCCGCGTGCCGGAACACGCCGTTGCCCGCGCCGGTGATGGCCACGCGCACGCCGCTGTCGTACTGCGCGAGGAATACGCCGACCAGCGGGAAATGCGAGGCCTTCTGGCGCAGCTTCTCGTAGACCGCGCGCTTCGGGATCGGGAAGCGGATCGCGGTGATCAGCTCGCCGTCCTCGAGCGCGGTGGTGAACAGGCCCAGGAAGAAATCGTCGGCCGCGATCTCGCGCTTGGTGGTGATCACGGTCGCGCCCGATCCCAGCACCGCGCTCGGATAGCAGGCGGCCGGATCGTTGTTGGCCACCGAGCCGCCGATGGTGCCCATCGCGCGCACCTGCCGGTCGCCGATGCGCGAGGCCAGGTCGGCCAGCGCCGGGAAGGCGGCCTTCACCTCGGCGTTGTTGGCCACGTCGAGGTGGCGCGACATGGCACCGATGACGATGGCATCGCCATCCTTCCTGATGCCGGTGAGTTCCTTGATGCCGCCGAGGTCGACGAGCTGTTCGGGCGCCGACAGGCGCAGCTTCATCGAGGCCAGCAGGGTCTGGCCGCCCGCCAGGGGCTTGCCGCCGGCTTCGGCCAGCTTGACGGCGTCGGCCAGCGCCGCGGGCCGTTCGAACGTGAAGGCGTACATGGGGTGGTTCCTTCTTTATTTGTATGGAGGGGGTTGATCAGGCGGCCGGACGGCCCTGCGTGCTGGCGGCCAGCGCGGGCTGCTGCGCCACCGGGTCGCTGGCGGCGCTGCCGCTGCCCTTCTGCATCGCTTCCCAGACGCGGCTCGACGAGGCCGGCATGTCGAAGTCCTTCACGCCCAGCGGCGCCAGCGCATCGAGCACGGCGTTGATGACCGCCGGCGGCGAGCCGATCGCGCCCGCCTCGCCGCAGCCCTTGGTGCCCAGCGGGTTGTGGGTGCAGGGCGTGCAGACGGTGTCGAGCTTGAACTGCGGGAACTCGGCGGCGCGCGGCATGGCGTAGTCCATGAAGCTGCCGGTGAGCAGCTGGCCGGTCTCGTTGTCGTAGACGCAGTTCTCGAGCAGCGCCTGGCCAATCCCCTGCACCAGCCCGCCGTGCACCTGGCCCTCGACGATCATCGGATTGATGATGGTGCCGAAGTCGTCGACCGCGGTGAAGCGGTCCACGCGCACCTCGCCGGTCTGCTTGTCGATCTCGACCTCGCAGATGTAGGTGCCGCCCGGGAAGGTGAAGTTGGTCGGGTCGTAGAAGGCGGTCTCGTTGAGGCCCGGCTCGAGCTTGTCGAGCGGGTAGTTGTGCGGCACGTAGGCCGTCAGCGCCACCTGGCCGAACGGGATCTTCTTGTCGGTGCCCTTGACCGTGAACTCGCCGTTGGCGAACTCGATGTCGGCGTCGCTCGCCTCCATCAGGTGGGCCGCGATCTTCTTGGCCTTGGCCTCGATCTTGTCGAGCGCCTTCATGATGGCCGCGCCGCCGACCGAGATCGAGCGCGAGCCGTAGGTGCCCATGCCGAAGGGCACGCGGCCGGTGTCGCCGTGCACCACGTCGACCGCCTCGACCGCGATGCCCAGGCGCGCCGCCACCACCTGCGCGAAGGTGGTCTCGTGGCCCTGGCCATGGCTGTGCGAGCCGGTGAACACGGTCACGCTGCCGGTCGGATGCACGCGGATCTCGCCGCACTCGAACAGGCCCGCGCGCGCGCCGAGCGCGCCCGCGATGTTCGACGGCGCGATGCCGCAGGCCTCGATGTAGCTCGAGTAGCCGATGCCGCGCAGCTTGCCGGCCGCCTCGCTGGCCGACTTGCGCTGGCCATAGCCCTCGACCTCGGCCAGCTTGCGCGCCTTGTCCATGCAGGCATGGAAGTCGCCGGTGTCGTACTGCAGCGCCACCGGCGTCTGGTACGGGAAGGCGGTGATGAAGTTGCGCTGGCGGATCTCGTCCTGGCCCAGGTTCATTTCCCAGGCGCAGCGCGAGACCAGCCGCTCGAGCAGGTAGGTGGCCTCGGGCCGGCCGGCGCCGCGGTAGGCGTCGACCGGTGCCGTGTTGGTGAACCAGGCATCGACCTCGACGTAGATCTGCGGCGTGGTGTACTGGCCCGCGAGCAAGGTGGCGTAGAGGATGGTCGGCACCGCGGTCGAGAAGGTCGACAGGTAGGCGCCGAGGTTGGCGTCGGTGTGGACCCGCATCGCGAGGAACTTGCCTTGACTGTCCATCGCCATCTCGGCATGGCTCACGTGGTCGCGGCCGTGCGCGTCCGACAGGAAGCATTCCGAGCGCTCGGCCGTCCACTTGATGTTGCGGTTGAGCTGCTTGGCGGCCCAGGTCAGGCACACGTCCTCGGCGTAGAGGAAGATCTTCGAGCCGAAGCCGCCGCCCACGTCGGGCGCGATCACGCGCACCTTGTGCTCGGGCAGGCCCAGCACGAAGGCCGTCATCAGCAGCCGCTCGACGTGCGGGTTCTGGTTCGAGACGTAGAGCGTGTAGTCGTCGGTGCCGCGGCTGTAGCTGCCGATGGCCACGCGCGGCTCGATCGGATTGGGAATCAGCCGGTTGTTGACCAGGTCGAGCTTCGTGACATGCGCGGCGCCCGCGAACGCGGCATCGACCGCCGCCTTGTCGCCCAGCGCCCACTTGTAGCACTGGTTGTCGGGCGCCTCGTCGTGGATCGTGACGCCGCCGGCCTTCTTCGCCGCGTCGGCCACGCCGACCAGCGCGGGCAGCACCTCGTACTCGACCACCACGGCCTCGGCCGCGTTCTTCGCCTGCTCGACCGTCTCGGCCACCACCATCGCGACGTGGTCGCCGACGTAGCGCACCTTGTTGATCGCGAGGATCGGGTGCATCGGCTCCTTCATCGGCGTGCCGTCGGGGTTGTTGATCAGCCAGCCGCAGGGCAGCCCGCCCATCTTGCCCTCGATGTCCTTGCCGCTGAAGATGCCGACCACGCCGGGCATGGTGAGCGCGTCGGCGATGTCGACCGAGACGACACGCGCATGCGCGTGCGGAGAACGCACGAACACCGCGTGCGACTGGTTGGCCAGCGTGATGTCGTCGGTGTAGTTGCCCGCCCCGGTCAGGAACCGGTAGTCTTCCTTGCGCCGGAGCGCGTCGCCGATGTGCGGCAGATTCGCGAAGTCGGAGGCACCCATGTCGTGCTCCTCAGGCCGCGGCCGTGGCCTGGACCGGAACCGGGTTGCCCGAGGCCATGGCCTCGCCGCCCATCACCACGGCCTTGACGATGTTCTGGTAGCCGGTGCAGCGGCACAGGTTGCCGTCGAGCAGCTCGCGAATCTCGGATTCGCTCGACTTCGGGTGGTGGGTGCACAGGTCGATGGCGCTCATGACCATCCCCGGCGTACAGAAGCCGCATTGCAGGCCGTGGCATTCCTTGAACGCGGCCTGCATCGGGTGCATGGTGCCGTCGGGCTGGGCCACGCCTTCGATGGTGGTGATTTCGGCGCCGGCCACCTGGGCCGCCAGGATGTTGCACGACTTGACGGCCCGGCCGTCGACGTGGACGGTGCAGGCGCCGCACTGGGCGGTGTCGCAGCCGACGTGGGTGCCGGTGAGGTGGAGGTGCTCGCGGATCGCGTGCACGAGGAGGGTGTTGGGTGGCGCGTCGACGGTGACCGAGCGGCCGTTGACCTTGAGGGCTACCTGCATGTGGCTGTCTCCGTGAAGGGTGATGGCTGACAGGCCCGCACCTCGCAGCGGCATGGGCGGGCCCCGAGGGCATCTTGGATGCCGACCCCCTGCACTATCCTAGGCAAAACCCTCGACGCTTGCGCCGGGGGCCTGAAATTCTCAAAATGAAACAGCTTGCCGTTCGGCAGGTCCCCAAAACGGGCGCCCCACGCGCCCCCGCAAACAGATGCTCGCTTCCAACGCCCTGCCGACACCCGAGCGCTCGCTGGCCATCGCCCAGGCCCGGCAGGCCCTGATCCATGGCGATGCCGTCGATCTGCGCGCCCCGCCCGGCAGCCGCATCGAACCCTGGATCGCCCGCTCCTGGCAGCGCTGCATCGAGGCCGGCCAGCAGCCGCAGCAGCGCGTGAGCTTCGAGCCGGTGGGCCGCAGCGCCCAGCGCGCGGTGGCGGAACGCAACCGCGCCCTGGTGTCGGCCGCGCGTCCGGTGATCGAACGCTTGTCGCGCGCCATTGCCGACACCCGCTATTTCGCCGTGCTGACCGATGCCGAGGGCATCGTGGTCGACGTGGGCCTGCTGCCCGACGGCACCGACGACGCCAGCCGCTACGCGCGCAACATCGCGCGCATCGGCGTCGACCTGTCGGAACGCGCCATCGGCACCAGCGCGATCGGCACCGCGCTGGCCGAGCAGGAATCGGTCTGGCTGCACGGCGGCGAGCATTTCTTCGACGACACCAGCGTCTACAGCTGCGCCGGCGCGCCGCTGTTCGGTCCCCAGGGCGACTGCATCGGCATGCTCGACCTGACCGGCGTGCAGGTGGCCGAGCGGCCCGAGCTGCGCCACCTCGCGACCCTGTCGGCGCGCAGCATCGAGAACGCGCTGGTGCTGCGCTCGCCCTGCGAGATGCTGCTGCGCCTGGCCTGGCCCGGCTGCCCCACCAGCGAAGCGGCCGAGGGCCTCTTGTGCATCGACGGCGGCGGCAACGTCACCGGCGCCAATGCTGCGGCGCGGCAAATGCTGCACCAGCCGCTGGCGCGCAGCCAGGGCGGCCTGCATTGCAACGACCTGTTCGCGCTGCCGCTCGACATGCTGTTCGATGCCGCGCGGCGCGGCGATGCGGTGCTCGAGGTGCCGCTGTGGTCGGGCCTGCGTGTGCAGGTACGGCCCCAGCGCGGCGACGGCAGCCATGCCAGTGCCGCCGCGCCCGAAGCCCGCCCGCGGTTGCGCGACGTGGAGACCGCGCTGATCCGCAAGGCCGTGGCCGATGCCCGCGGCAACGTGGCCGAGGCGGCGCGCGCGCTGGGCATCAGCCGCGCCACGGTCTACCGCAAGCTCTGGCGCGGGCGCGGCACCGGCACCACGGACTGACTCAGGCGCCGACCGGCACCTTGTCGAGAAAGCCGGTCACCGAGCGCAGCTTGCCCGCGTCCAGCCGCACGAAGTCGGTGCCCTGGATCAGGTCCTCGGCGCCGCTCGGCCCGAGCGTCCACGAGAAGCGCACGTGGTCGCCGTGCGCGTCGGCCTTGCCCAAAAGGTTGAAGCGGAAGCCCGGGTAGCGCTGGTGCACGGCGCCGACCAGCGCGCTGATCTGCGCATGGCCGCTGCCCTGCATGATCGGATCGACGTACTGCGCGTCGGCCGACCAGCCGGCCTCCAGCAGCGCGGCGCGGCGCGCGGGATCGGTCTCGTTCCAGACGGCGATGTAGCCTTGGGCGATGGCAACGGGGTCGTGGGCGGCGGTGTTCATGGTGACGATTCCTTCGGTGGATGCCCGCGACGTTGCGGGGTGAAGGAATGGTCGTTTCAGCGGCGCTTCGGGTCCATGACGCGGGAGGTCATGAACGCCTTCAGATCGGGTCGAGCGGAAACACCGGCCGCCGCACCTTGCCGAACGGGAACAGGCCGTAGTCCGAACTGGTCACGCCACGGCTGTCGCACTCCACCAGCGCGGCCGCGAGCGGCTCGAACACCGGCCGGCAGTACATGCGCGACTTCAGCAGCAGGAAGCGCTCGCGGCGCGGATCGAGCCCCGCGCATTCGAACACGCCGATGTCCCACGGCTCCTGCGTGCGCTCGGTGACCACGATGCGCGCGGCGCCGATGTCGAACAGCACGGTGCGGCCCATGCTGGCGCGCTGGCCGGTGTAGGTCGGGCCGGTGATGACGTACTCGCCGTCGCAGATCGTGCGCACGATGCCCGTCAACCGCACCGGCGCGTTCTCGCGGCCGATGCCCGCCAGCGAGACCTTGTTGCCCAGCGCCACCGTCGCGCGCGCGCCCTCGCCCGCCGCGATCAGCTGAGCCACTGCCTCGGGATCGCACAGCGGCCCGACGCCGATGCCCTCGAGCCCCTGGGCCAGCGCCTCCTGCAGCACGTCCATGGTGTCGCAGCTGCCGCCCGACATGCAGTTGTCGCCATGGTCGAGCAGCAGCACCGGACGCTCGGCACCGTCGGCCAGCTGCTTCGCGCGCGCGATCGAGTCGGCCAGCGGCTCGCTGTCGTAGACGAAGGCCGCGCGCTCGCGCCACATCTGCGCCGCGATGCGGTCGGCCGTGGCCTGCGCGCGCTCGCCCGACTGCGCGTCGACCACGATCACGCTCATGCACGGCGCCTCGATGTCCGACAGCGAGAAGCCCGCGAGGATCGACACCGCGAGCGACTCGCCCGAGGCCTCGGCCGCGCGCGCGGCATCGATGGCGCGCTGCATCGCGCCGGTGTAGGAGGCGCTGCGCAGCGTGTGGGCCATCAGCGGCAGCGAATGCCAGCGCATCGCGGGCCGCCCGCGCCCTGCCAGCAGGTCGAGCAGCAGCCGGCCCGCGTGTTCGCCGGTCTCGTACATGTCGACGTGCGGATAGGTCTTGAAGCCGACGATCACGTCGGCGTTCTCCACCATCGCGGGCGTGACGTTGGCATGCAGGTCGAGCGCCACGCCGATCGGCACGCCGGGCGCGGCCGCGCGCAGCCGCAGCAGCAGGTCGCCCTCGCCGTCCGCGCTGTTGTGGGCCACCATCGCGCCATGCAGGTCGAGCAGGATCGCGTCGCAGCCCGGCGCCGCATCGACGATGCGTTGCGTGAGCGCGTCGTAGGCGCGCGCGTCGACCGGCCCGCTCGGGTTGGCCGAGGCCGACACCGGCGTGACCAGCTCGGCGCCGGCCGCCTCGGCCAGGTCGATGAAGGCCGACATCGCGGTGCGCATGCCCTTGTTGTCGCGGTACGCCTGCTGGTCGAAGGTCGGGCCGTCGGGCCCGAAGGCCGCGAGCGGCGTGGGCACGGGCGAGAAGGTGTTGGTCTCGTGGTTGAGACGTGCGATCAGCACCTTCATGCGGCCACCCCGGCGACACCGGCGCTCTGCACCATCGCCTGCAGCAGCACGTTGCAGCCGGCCTCGAGGTGCTCGGGTTCGGCGTCCTCGATCTCGTTGTGGCTGATGCCGTCGAGGCATGGCACGAAGATCATCGCGGTGGGGCACACGCGGGCGAGGTACACCGCATCGTGGCCCGCGCCGCTGATCACGTTCATCCACGTCAGGCCCTGCGCCTGCGCGGCGTCGCGCACCGCGGACACGAGCCCGGGCGTGAAAGGCTGGGGGGGGAAGTACACGACCTGCTCCACCGTCGCCTCCACCTTGCCGGCGGAAGCGAGGCGCAGCACGGCGTCCTTCAGTGCCGCGTCCATGGCCGACAGCACCGTATCGTCCGCCGCGCGCAGATCCACGCTGAGCTTGACCCGGCCCGGAATCACGTTGCGCGAGTTCGGGTAGTTGTCGATCCAGCCGACCGTGCCGCGCGCATGCGGTGCGTGCGCGAGCGCGATGCGGTTGACCTCGATCACGAGTTCGGCGGCGGCGAGCAGCGCGTCCTTGCGCAGTTCCATCGGCGTGGGGCCGGCATGCGCTTCCATGCCCTGCACCACGACGTCGTACCAGCGCTGGCCGAGGGCACCTTCGACCACGCCGATCACGCGCGCGTTGGCCTCGAGCACCGGGCCCTGCTCGATGTGCGCTTCGAAGTACGCGCCCACGGGCGATGCGGCCGCCGAGGCGGGCACCGTGCCCGCATAGCCGATCGCATCGAGCGCCTGCGCCACGCTCACGCCCTCGGTGTCGCGCTGCGCGAGCGCGTGTTCCAGCGTGAAGGCATCGACGAACACACCCGAGCCCATCATCACCGGCACGAAGCGCGAGCCTTCTTCATTGGTCCACACGGCCACTTCGAGCGGCGCTTCGGTCGACACCTTCGCGTCGTTGAGCGCGCGGATCACCTCCAGCCCCGCGAGCACGCCGTAGTTGCCGTCGAACTTGCCGCCCGTGGGCTGCGTGTCGATGTGGCTGCCGGTGGTGACGGGCGGCAGCGCGTTGTTGCGGCCGGCACGGCGCGCAAAGATGTTGCCGATGGCATCCACCCGCACCTCGCAGCCCGCCTCGCGCGCCCAGCGCACGAACAGGTCGCGGCCCTGGCGGTCGAGGTCGGTCAGCGCGAGGCGGCACACGCCGCCCTTCTCGGTGGCGCCGACCTGGGCCAGCTGCATCAGCGAATCCCAGAGGCGCTGGCCGTCGATGCGGAGGGCGCGCACATCGGGTGCGGAAGAAGTTTCGATGGTTGTCGTCATGGTTCTGCGAATGAGGTCTGGAAGACGGGAGGCTTCAGGCGAGGCCGACGCCGAGGTAGCGGTCCTTCACGTCGTGGTCGGCCATGAAGGCGGCGTTGCCCGCCTCGTGCACGATCACGCCCTGCTCCACGATGTAGTGGCGGTCTGCGAGCTGCACGCACACCTCGAGGTTCTGCTCGACCAGCAGGATGGCGACACCCGCGGCCTTGATGGTTTTCAGCTGCGCGACGATCTCCTCGACGATCACCGGCGCCAGGCCTTCGACCGGCTCGTCGAGGATCAGCAGGCGCGGATGGTTCATCAGCGCGCGGCCGATCGCTAGCATCTGCTGCTCGCCGCCCGAGAGCTGGCCGCCGCCGTTGCGGCGCCGCTCCTTCAGGCGCGGAAAGATGCGGTAGATGTCCTCGAGCTGCCACGGCGACTCGCGCCGCTGGCCGAGCAGCAGGTTCTCCTCGACCGTCAGCAGCTTGAAGATGCCGCGGTGCTCGGGCACCAGGCAGACGCCGCGCGCGGCGATGCGGTGCGCGGGCTGGCCCGCGATGTCGGCGCCCTGGAAGCGCACGCGCCCGGCCGTGGGCGTGACCGCGCCCGCGATGCTCTTGAGCGTGGTCGACTTGCCCGCGCCGTTGCGGCCCAGCAGCGTCACCAGTTCGGCCTCGCCCACGCGCAGCGACACGCCCTGGAGCACGTGGCTCTTGCCGTAGTGCGCATGCAGGCCCTCGACCTCGAGGATGTGGGTGATGCTCATGCCTTGCCTCCCGTGATCATGTTGCCGAGGTAGGCGCTGCGCACGCGCGCATCGGCGCGGATGTCGCCCGGCAGTCCCTCGGCCAGCACGCGGCCCAGCTGCATCACGGTCACGGTGTCGGAGATGTCCATCACGATGTTCATGTTGTGTTCGATCAGTACCACGGTGTGCCGGTCGCGCAGTCCGCGGATCAGCTGCTTCATGTCGTCGAGGTCGTCGATGCCCATGCCCGAGGTCGGCTCGTCGAGGAAGATCGCCTTCGGCCGCGCGGCCAGCGCCATGCCGACCTCGAGCCGCCGCTGCTGGCCATGCGAGAGCTCGGCCGCCGGCACATCGGCGAAGCGCTCGAGGCCCACGCGCTGCAGCACCTCGTCCACGGTCTGCGTGCAGGCCAGCTCGCCGACCGGCGCGCGCCAGCAGTTCATGGCCTGGCGCGGCGCGATGCCCTGCGCCGCCACGCGCAGGTTCTCGCGCACCGCGAGGCTGCCGAACAGGCTCGTGACCTGGAACGAGCGCGCCATGCCGCGCTGCACGCGGCGGTGGTCGGGCTCGCGCGTCACGTCGTGGCCATCGAACAGGATGCGCCCGCCGGTGGTGGTGCCGGTGCCCGTGAGCATGTGGAACAGCGTGGTCTTGCCCGCGCCGTTCGGGCCGATCACCGAGTGCACGGTGTTGCGGCGGATCTGGAGGTCGACGCCGCCGAGCGCGGCGAACTTGCCGTAGTGCTTGGTGACGCCGACGGCTTCGATGAGGACGTCGCTCATGCTTTCTCTCCCTGCGCGGCGGAGGCGCCGGCGCCTTGCGCGCCCTTCCCGAAGATGCGTCGCCAGGCGCTCTCGCCCAGCCCCCAGAGGCCGCGCTGCATGCCGATGCTCACGCCGATCAGCAGCAGCCCCAGCAGCAGCAGCCAGCGCGGCCACAGCGTGGAGAGCCAGTCGGCCAGCAGCACGTAGAAAGCCGACCCCAGCACCGAGGCGAACAGGTTGCCGGTGCCGCCGATCACGGTGATGACCAGGATCATCTCGCTCGTGTGGTACTCGGCGTTCGACAGCGGCGCAATGCCGGTCATCATCGCGTGCAGCCCGCCCGCGAGGCCGGTGACGGCCCCCGAGATCACGAAGGCCAGCAGCTTGAAGCGCCGCAGGTCGTAGCCCACCGCGGCGGCGCGGTCGCCGTTGTCGCGGATCGCCAGCAGCGTGCGGCCGAACACCGAGTCGGTCACGCGCAGCAGCAGGCCGAAGGCGATCAGGAACATCACGGCCACGAAGGCGTAGTACTTCCACGGCGTGTCCATGAAGGCCGGGCGCGGCACGTCGAGCAGGCCGTTGTCGCCACCGGTCAGGCCCGAGGCCGTGTAGGCCACGAAATAGAACATCTGCGCGAAGGCCAGCGTGAGCATCACGAAGTAGGTGCCGCGCTGGCGTATCGCGACCCAGCCGACCAGCGCCGCGCCGAGCGCGCCCACTCCGATGGCCGCGAGCAGGGCCAGCGGCATCGGCAGCGCGAGCCGCGTGAGCAGGATCGCGATGGTGTAGCTGCCGAGGCCGAAGAAGATGCCCTGGCCGAAGGACAGCAGGCCCGTGTAGCCCAAGAGCAGGTTGCAGCCGAGCGCGGCGAGCGCGTAGATCAGCACCTCGCTCGCGAGCGAACCCGAGCGCATGAAGAGCGGCAGCGCCAGCGTGACGGCCAGTGCCAGCAGGAAAGTGATTTTTCTGGGCATGGCCTTCATCCTCTGCGGCCGAGCAGGCCATGCGGGCGCAGCAGCAGCACGGCCGCCATCGCGATATAGATCATCAGGCTCGCACCGGGCGGCCACAGGGTGCTCATCAGGCTCTGCACGATGCCGATCAGCAGGCCGCCGACCAGCGCGCCGCCGAAGCTGCCGAGCCCGCCGATCACCACCACCACGAAGGCCACGCCGAGCGCCTCCACGCCCATGAAGGGCTCGGCGCCGCGGATCGGCGCGGCCAGCACGCCGGCCAGCGCCGCCGTGGCCGCGCCGAGCGCGAACACCAGGCTGAAGACGCGGAACACGTTGATGCCGAGCAGCGAGACCATCTCGGTCGATTCGCTGCCCGCGCGCACCGCGCTGCCCAGGCGCGTGCCCTCGAGCACCCACCACAGCAGCACCGCGAGCACGGCGGTGAAGCCGATCACGAACAGCCGGTACTTCGGATAGATGAAGCTGCCCCACATCACCACGCCCTGCAGCAGGTCGGGCGTGGGCACGCTGTTGCCCAGCGGGCCCCAGAAGACGATCACGATCTCCTGCACCGCGAGCGCCAGGCCCACGGTGACGAGGATGTGGAATTCATGCGCCTTCGCATACACGCGGCGCAGCAGCAGCTTCTCGGCCAGCCAGCCGAGCGCGCCGACGGCCAGCGGCACCAGCACCAGCGCGGCCCAGAAGTTCAGGCCCCACTGCAGCGCCTGGAAGCACAGGTAGGCGCCCAGCAGGTAGAAGGCGCCGTGCGCGAAGTTCACGAAGCGCAGCAGGCCGAACACGATCGACAGGCCGACGGCCAGCAGGAAATACAGCATGCCGATGCCGATGCCGTTGATGGTCTGGAGCAGGTAGACGGACATGGGTGTGGGAAATGGAGCGTGCGGGCGGACCGCGCCCCGCCGCACCACCGCGGTGGCGCGGACGAGATCGCGGAACCGGCGTGACTCAGGCCAGCTTGCAGCCCGTCTTGTCGACCGGCAGGAAGGACTTTCCGGCGCTCACGACGTCGACATAGTCGGCCGCGTCCTTCATCTTCGACTTGGCCTTGCCCTTGAGCAGGTAGTAGTCCTTCACCACCTGGTGGTCGGCCTTGCGGATCTCCTCGCCGCCCGTGAGCCCGTCGAACTTCATGCCCTCGAGCGCGGCGATCACGGCCTTCTGGTCGACCGTGCCGGCCTTCACGATGCCGTCGATCAGGATCTTGGTGCAGATGTACGAGCCCGCGAGGCTGTAGTTGGGCACGATCTTGAGCTTGTCGGCGGTGCGCTTGACCAGCTCCTTGTTGAGCGGCGCATCCACCGTGTGCCAGTACTGCGCGCCGAAGTACACGCCGTCGCAGAGGTCGGCGCCGAGCTCGTCGAACTGCTCGAGCCCCGAGGCCCAGGCCATCAGGATCGTCATGTTCTTGTGCATGCCGAAGCTCACCGCCTGGCGCAGCGCGGCCGAGGACTGGGCGCCGAAGTTCAGCAGCAGCAGCACGTCGGGCTTGGCCGCCATCGCATTGGTGAGGTAGCCGCTGAACTCCTTTTCGTTGAGCGAGTGGTAGCTGTTGCCCACGTGCTCGATGCCCTTCTCCTGGAAGATGGTCTTGGCCGCGCTCAGCAGGCCGTCGCCGAACACGTACTGCGGCGTGATCGTGTACCAACGCTTGGCCTTGGGCATCTGCGCGACCAGCGGGCGCACCGTCTGCTCGATGGCGCCGAAGGTGGGCACCGACCAGCGGAAGGTGGCGGGGTTGCAGTCCTTGCCGGTGATCTCGTCGGCGCCCGCGGTGGTGATGAACAGGCCACCGGCCTTCTCGGCCTCCTTGCCCATGGCCAGCGCTTCCGACGACAGGATGCCGCCCGCGAAGAACTTCGCGCCCTGCTGCTGCGAGGCTTCCTGCACCTTGCGCACCGCGGTCGCGGGCTTGCCCTCGGTGTCGAGCACCGTGTAGGCCAGCGGACGCTTGAGCACGCTGCCGTACTGCTCGATCGCCAGCTTCATGCCGAGGTCGGCGAACTTGCCGTTGGCCGCGAAGGCGCCCGACATCGGCACCGGGCAGCCGAAGCGGATCGCCTCGGCCGATTGCGCGAAGGCCGAGCGGCCGGCCAGCAGGGAAGCGGGAGCGGCCGACAGGGCGGCCAGTTGGAGAAGGTGTCTGCGTTGCAAGAGGAACTCCGTCGTGGTGAGGGTGGAGAGGGATGGGCGTCCGCGGTCGCGGCGAATTTAAGCGGATAAATAGGATTAATATGCTGGTAAAAACCCGTTAGCAATCCCCGTGCCCAAAAACCACCCACTTCGCGGGCCCCTCGCCCCGCCCGCGTGCACCACGCCGATGCGCCCAGGACCGCTGGGTAAGATCGCCCGCTGTTGCGCATTCCGCGCATCTCCCGAGGGACATCGAGCGTGGGCATGACAGTGGGGCAACACCGCCCGAAGCGACAAAAGCTCTCGGACGTCATCGTCGAGGACGTGAAGCGCTGGATCGTGGCCGAGCGCAAGCAGCCGGGCGACCGGCTGCCGAACGAGAAGGAACTGATCGAGCTGTTCGGCTATTCGAAGAGCACGGTGCGCGAGGCGCTCAAGGCGCTCGAAGTCAGCGGCCTGATCTCGATCCGCACCGGGCCCGGCGGCGGCGCCTACCTGCAGCAGGTGTCGGTCGAGCATGCGTCGGAGCCGCTGCGCAACTTCCTGCACTTCCACCACCTCGACGGCCACCACATCTACCAGCTGCGCAAGGCGCTCGAGCCCGAGCTCGCGGTCAGCGTGGTGGGCCGGCTCACGCCCGAGATGTTCGAGCGGCTCGAGGAGAACGTGCGCCTGTGCACGAAGGAGCCGACCTCCGAGGACGAGCAGCGCATCCAGCGCGAGGCCGAGCTGGCCTTCCACACCATCCTGGCCGAGGCCTGCCCCAACCCGGTGCTGTCCTTCATGTGCCGCTTCCTCAACGACCTGCTGCGCGACCTCGTGGTCTACAAGAAGGCGCTCGACCACCATCACTTCGGCGAGGCCAACGTCGACTACCACACGCAGCTGCTGGCGGCCTACCGCAAGGAGGACGCCGCGACGGTGCAGCGGCTGATGAGCGAGCACATGGTCGACGCCGAGCAGCACATGCACGAGATGGAGGCGCACATCGGCGCCAAGCATCTTCTCGTGCCCAACGCCCAGCGCTGACAAGGCGTGAATAAACCTGCTGCGCGCCCCGATCTCGCACCTGCGGTCCTCACCGTACAAGGTACGGCTCCGGTCCTCGGCGCGACCTCGGCGCGCTCGCTACGGTTTCTTCACGCCTTGTGAGCGCGCCTCCTACTTGCCGCGGTGCGCCGCCGTGAGGCAGGCCTGAAACGCCAGCACCGCGCGCGAAGGCTTCGGCGAACGCCGCAGCAGACTCACGAAGCGGCATTCGTAATGGAAGCGCTCGGGCAGCACCGGGCGCATCAGCCCGCGCTGCTCGAACACCTGCGCATAGTGGTCGGGCAGGAAACCCAGGAAACGCCCCGACAGGATGAGCGTGGCGATCGCCTCCTGGTCGAAGCCCGTGGCCTTGCGCGAGAGCTGCGCGCGGTGGCTGAGCTCCATGTTGGGCGAGTGGTAGCCCAGGCCCGCGAAATGGTGCTCGCGCAGCTTCGGCCAGGTGAGCTTCGCATGGCTGGCCTCGAACAGCGGATGGCCGCGGCCGCAATACAGCAGCATGGTCTCGCCGAACAGTTCTTCATAGACCAGGCTCTTCGAGCTGCGGTGCGCCGGGATGATGCCGATCTGGAAGTGGCCCTCGAGCACGCCCTGCTCGATCGCGTTGATCGAACCCACGTGCACCGCCAGGCTGACCTCGGGCGCCACTTCGGCAAAGCGCGCGATCGCCTCGCCGATGCGCGCCTGCGGATTGGTCGCGGTCTTGTCGAACAGCGCCACCTCGAGCTGGCCGCCCATGCGGTTGTGGATGTCGTCGATGCTGCCGCGGAAGGCGTCGACCGAGGCCAGCAGCCGCAGCGTCTCGTCGTAGACGCGCTGGCCCTCGGCCGTGAGTGCGAAGCCGGCCCGGCCGCGCCGGCACAGCACCAGACCGAGCCGGGTCTCGAGGTCCTTCACATGGCGGCTCACGGTCGAGGTGCCGATGTTGAGCTCGAGCTCGGCCGCCGCCATGCCGCCGCAGTCGACCACGCTCTTGAACACCTTGAGCAGGCGCAGGTCCATATCGCTGAGCTGGCCCAGCACGGCACGGCTGCGGGCCGTGGAAGCGCCTTCTTTTACTTGCATGGATCGTCAAGTGAACATTGATATTGCGCCATTCTCCACACTGAACGGCTTGCCAACAATCGACGCGTCAGCTTTCCCACCCAACCTGGACGCACCCATGACCCTCGCCACGCCCGATCTCGCCAACCCGGCCCCGCGCACCGATGCCGCCTGGCTCGAGGCGCACTGGATGCCCTACACCGCCAATCGCCAGTTCAAGGCCGACCCGCGCCTGATCGTCGAGGCCAAGGGCGCCTACTTCACCGACCACGAAGGCCGCAAGATCTTCGACGGCCTCTCGGGCCTGTGGTGCTCGGGCCTGGGCCACGGCCGCCCCGAGATCACCGAAGCGGTGAGTCGCCAGATCGCGAAACTCGACTATTCGCCGGCCTTCCAGTTCGGCCATCCGCTGTCCTTCGAGCTCGCCAACAAACTCAAGGAGCTGACGCCCGCGGGCCTCGACTACGTCTTCTTCACCGGCTCGGGCTCCGAGGCCGCCGACACCTCGCTCAAGATGGCGCGCGCCTACTGGCGCGCCAAGGGCCAGGCCAGCAAGACCCGGCTGATCGGCCGCGAGAAGGGCTACCACGGCGTCAACTTCGGCGGCATCTCGGTCGGCGGCATCGGTGCCAACCGCAAGCTGTTCGGCCAGGGCGTCGAGGCCGACCACCTGCCCCACACCCAGCTCGCGGCCAATGCCTTCACGCGCGGCATGCCCGAGAACGGCGCCGAGCTGGCCGACCGCCTGCTCGACCTGATCGCGCTGCACGACGCCTCGAACATCGCGGCCGTCATCGTCGAGCCCTTCGCGGGTTCGGCCGGCGTGGTGATCCCGCCGCAGGGCTACCTGAAACGCCTGCGCGACATCTGCACCGCGCACAACATCCTCTTGATCTTCGACGAGGTCATCACCGGCTTCGGCCGCTGCGGCACCCTCACCGGCGCCGATGCCTTCGGCGTGGTGCCCGACATCATGAATGCCGCCAAGCAGATCACCAACGGCGCGCAGCCGCTGGGCGCCGTGATCGCCAGCAAGGAGATCTACGACACCTTCATGGCCGCGGGCGGCCCCGACTACATGCTCGAGTTCCCGCACGGCTACACCTACTCGGCCCACCCGGTGGCCTGCGCCGCCGGCATCGCCGCGCTCGACGTGCTGCAGAAGGAAGACATGCCCGCGCGCGTGAAGGCGCTGGCCCCGCATTTCGAGAACGCCGTGCACAGCCTCAAGGGCAGCAAGCACGTCACCGACATCCGCAACTTCGGCCTCGCGGCCGGCCTCACCATCGCCGCGCTGCCGGGCGAACCGGCGCGCCGTCCCTACGAGATCGCGATGAATTGCTGGAAGAAGGGCTTCTACGTGCGCTACGGCGGCGACACCATCCAGCTCGCGCCGCCGTTCATCTCGGAGAAGGCCGAGATCGATCGCATGATCAATGCGCTGGGCGACGCGCTGGCGGAAACCAACTGATCAGATCCCGCCCGACATGACCTTGATGTTCGAGGTGCGCACGGCATACACGCCGCCGAAGCTCCTGAACCAGATCAGGTCGCCAGACCGCGCGATGAACCGGCCATTCATCTCGATCTCGATGCGGGGCGTCAGCAGATCCGACTTGTAGCTGAAGTCTTTCTCGGTCCCGCCCTTGGCCTGGCCCTCCTGCTGCGGCGCTTCCTTCGCGATGAAGGCCGCGAGCGCCGAGAAGCCCTGGGCCGCCTCCGTGCCCAGCCGGGCCTGCATCTCGGGCGTGAGACGGGCCAGGTCGTCCAACTGGTACGACGAAGGCAGCTGGTACATGTAGACGCCCGACCACTGGTCGGCGCCCTGCCCGTACTCCAGCCGCACCGCCGCCGCGGTCAGCAGGCGGTCGTTGTCGGTCTTGCTCACGAACAGGTAGGGCGTGGCCAGCGTGCGGCCCGGCGCGCCGGTCGCGGCATCTTCCACGACCTCCAGGCCCTGTTGCGTCGCGGCCGCGAGGAACAGCTCCCGCGGCGCCAGCGTCAGCTTGCCCCGCAGGCGTACGGCGTCCGCCTCGGTGTTGCTGTCGATCATGCTGGCGTTGGCTGCTACACCCAATGGGCCGAGCAGCAGGCCGAGGGCCGCGCCGCCACCGCCGAAGTTCTGGGAGTAGACGATGCTCTTGGCCGCATCCAGATGGCGCACGGCATGGCGCTCGTCCTCGACCGCCTTGGAATGGGCCAGCGAGAAAGTCCCCGGCGACTGGCCGGTGACGGGGCGAAGCTTGTAGGTCGGCGGCGTTCCGCAGCCGACAAGACTCGCGACGGCCAGCAACGCGCCCAGCCAGAACGTGCGACGGCGCACGGCCTTGAAATATGTCATGCCTTCTCCTCGTCTTCGTGTTGTGATGCCTGCCGCTCCCATGCGGCGCGCGGATCATAGACGGGTGCCATGACGTGCGGGCCCGCCCGGCCCGCCGCCTCGGGTCAGGCCTTGTCGGCCTTGCCCGCAGCATTCGCGAGCTTGCTGAGCATGCGATCCACCAGCCAGGGCTGGCGGTTCTCGTCCTCGGCGAGCTCCTTGCGGCGGATCGCATTGCGCACCACGATCGATCCCACATAGCGCACCGGCTCGGGCGGAAAGTAGCCCAGCGGCCCCTTCGTGATCGGGCTGCGCGTCCAGGCGTTGTCCTGGTCGAGCACCAGCGACGACAGGATCTGCCCGCCCATGTAGGTCGGCCCGACGCCGTTGCCCGAGTAGCCGAAGCCGTAGTAGATGTGCGGCGCGCCATCGAGCCGGCCGAAGAACGGGAAGCCCGTGACCGAGCGGTCGGACGGGCCGTTCCAGCTCGCGGTGATCGGCGTTTCGCTCAGGGCCGGGAAGAAGGAACGCAGCGCCTGCGTGAGCTCGGCCTCGTAGGGCGAGCGCTCGTCGAACACCTTGGCCATGCGCCCGCCCCAGGCGAAGGTGTTGCCGCCCTTGCCCAGCATGAGGCGGCCATCGGCGGTGCCGCGGTAGTAATAGACGAAGGTGCGCGAATCGAGCACCGACACGCCGTCGGTCAGGCCGCTGCGCGCGAGCAGCTCGGGGCAGCGCTCGGTGATCACCATGTCGCTCGACACGATGGCGATGGTGCGCTCGAACTGCGCGAAGCGGCTGGCCATCCAGGCATTCATCGCGAGCACCAGCTTGTTCGCGCGCACGCTGCCGGCCGGCGTGCGCACCACGACCGGATGACCGGTGGAGAAATCGAGCATCGGCGTGCGCTCGTGGATGCGGATGCCCATCGCCAGCGCCACGCGCCGCAGCCCGCGCACCAGCTTGCCCGGATGCACGGTGGCCGCGATCGGCGAGTACACGCCCGCGAGGTTGCGCGCCGAGCCCGAGCGCCGCGCCACTTCCTCTGGCGGCAGGGTGCGATAGGAATGGATGCCGCGCGCCTCGAGCGCGCGCATCATCGGATCGAGCGTGCCGACCTGGGCCGGCGAGGTGGCGGTGTAGAGCGTGCCGTCCTGGCGCAGCTCGGCGTCGATGCCGTGGGCGGCGCAGAAGTCGGCGATGTGCTGCACCGCGGCCTCCGAGGCCTTGACCAGGCGCACCGCCTCGTCCTCGCCGAACAGCCGGCGCAGGGTCAGGAACTTGGCCGACCAGGTGAGCAGGCAGCCGCCGTTGCGCCCGCTCGCGCCGGCGCCGCAAAGGTCGCTCTCGAGAATGACGATGTCGAGCGCGGGCGCCTGCTGCTTGGCCTGGATCGCGGTCCACAGGCCGGTGAAGCCGCCACCGACGATGCAGAGGTCGGCCTCGCATTCGCCCTGCAGCGCGGGCGCGAGGTCGCCGTCGTTGAACAGGGCCTGTTCGATCCAGAAGGGGCGCATGGCGGCTCCGTAGGTGGTCAGGGCTTGCGCCGCATCTCGTAGGAAAACTCGGACTCGCGCTCGACGAGGAAGCCGAAGCGCGCATAGAGCGCGCGGGCCGGATTCGCCTTGAGCACGCTGAGCGTGAGGTCCACGCCGGCGCGCCCGGCCTCGGCGACGACCTCGGCCAGCAGCCCGGTGCCGATGCCGCCGCCCTGATAACCCGGTGCAAGCTGGATCTGGATCAGCACCCACTCGCGAGGATCGCGCGACACCTTGAGCAGGCCGACCGGCTCGCCCTCGTGCAGCAGCACCTCGGCGCATTCGAAGCGGTGCATCAGCCGCGCCATGTGGTGCGCGTCGCTGACCTCGGCGCCCGAAGCCACCACGTGGCCGTTCATCGTGCGCTGCCGCAGCGCGAGCAGGAAAGGCACGTCTTCCTGCGTGGCCGGACGGCGCGCCAACACGACCGGTGGCGCTGAGTTCATGCCGCGATGGCGGTGGGCTTCAACGCGGCCTCCAGGTGCCGCACGTAATGCGCGAGGTCCGGCGTCTTCGCGTCGGCGCACTTGGCCGTGTCGTCCCAGCGCCGCAGCCGCACCGCGTCCTTCGCGTAGGGCAGCGCCTCGAAGGCACTGGCCTGCGCCGAATCGAACACGCCGCCCTGCAGCTGCAGGCTGCGCTGCGAATCGGGCGACAGTGCCTCCAGATAACCGGGCTCGCGCGCGCACAGGAAGCGCTTGGCGTCCACGTGCAGCCGGATCGGCTCCAGCGTGGCCGGACCGAACAGCGCGCGCAGGAACGGCAGGCAGCGGTACTGGTGCAGGTCGTCGAGCCCCTGCTGCGTCGGTGTGCCGCCGAAGTCGTGCAGCAGGTGGCCCAGGTCGTGCAGCAGCGAGGCGGCGATCAGCGCGCTGTCCGCCCCCTCCTGCTCGGCCAGGTGCGCGGATTGCAGCGCATGCTCGAGCTGGGTGACGGGCTCGCCGTCGTACTGGGCATGGCCCTTGGTTTCGAACAGGCCGACGATGTCGGGAAGGCTCAGGCTCATGGTTACCAGGGCAGCGAGTAGGTCTTGGTGTTGGTGAAGCTCTTCATCGCCTCGAGCACGCCTTCCTTGTAGCCCAGGCCCGAGTCCTTGATGCCGCCGAACGGCGTGAGTTCGAGCCGGTAGCCCGGCACCTCGCGCACGTTGACGCTGCCGACGTTGAGCTCGCGGATGAAGCGCGTGATGTGGTCGAGCCGGTTGGTGCAGATCGACGACGACAGGCCGTAGGCCGTGCCGTTCGAGATGCGGATCGCCTCGTCGATGGTCTTGAAGCGGATCACCGGCGACACGGGACCGAAGGTCTCGTGCTTCGCCACCGTCATCCCGGGATCGACGCGGTCGAGCACCGTCGGCGAATACAGCGCGCCGCGGCGCTCGTTGCCGTACAGCAGCTTCGCGCCGGCCGCGATGGCCTCGTTCACCACGCCCTCGAACTGCTTCGCGGCGGCTTCGTCGATCACCGTGCCCATGTCGGTGTCGGGATCCATCGGGTCGCCGTACTTCAATGCGCGGGTCTTGGCCACCAGCAGCTCGACGAACTGGTCGGCCACCGATTCGTGCACCAGCATGCGCTTGATCGCGGTGCAGCGCTGGCCCGAGTTCTTGTACGAGCCGCTGGCCGCGAGCGTGGCCGCCTCCTCGATGTCGGCATCGTCCATCACGATGATCGGGTCGTTGCCGCCGAGCTCGAGAATCTGGCGCTTGTAGACCGCCTTGGCCGCGATGTACTTGCCGATCGGCACGCCGCCGGTGAAGGTGACGAGGTCGACGTCGGCATTGGTCAGCAGCTCGTCGGCGATCTCGCGCGGGTCGCCCGTGAGCACCGACAGCATCGGCGGCGGCAGGCCGGCCTCGTAGAGGATGTCGGCCAGCAGGAAGGCCGCCAGCGGCGTCTTCTCGCTGGGCTTGAGCACGATGCGGTTGTTGGTGGCGATGGCCGGCGCCACCTTGTGGATCACCTGGTTGAGCGGATGGTTGAACGGCGTGATGGCCGTGATCGCGCCCTGCAGCGGCTCGCGCAGCGTGTAGACCTTGCGGCTCTTGCCGTGGTGCGTGAGGTCGCACGAGAACACCTGGCCATCGTCGACCAGCGCCTGGTTGGCCGCGAACAGCAGCACGTCGGAGGCGCGGCCCACCTCGTAGAGCGAGTCCTTGCGCGACAGCCCCGATTCGAGCGTGATGGTGCGCGAGATCTCGTCGAGGCGCGAGGCGATGATCTCGCCCGCGCGCATCAGGATCTTGTAGCGCTCGTAGCGCGTGAGTGTGGGCTTGTAGTCGCGCGCGATGCGCAGCGCGTTGCGCACGTCGTCGAGCGTGGCCTTGGGCACGGTGGCGATCACCTCGCCGGTGTAGGGATAGGTGACCTCGATCGTGCGGTCGCGGTAGACGCGCTCGCCGGCGATGCGCAGGGCTTCGCGGTGGATGGTGCCTGGCTTCAGCGTGGCTTGGCTCATGGGTGCTCCGGCGGTCGGTTACTGGGCGTGGTTCAGCGCGATGTCGAGCGCATCGAAGTTGCGCAGCCGGCGGCCGGCGGCGATGCCCGTCACCGGGCGGTTGCAGATCAGCGGCACGCGCTGCTCCGACACGCCACCGTGCGAGCGCAGCGGCACCTCGAGCGCCGACAGGTCGTGGCGGCTGGCCGCGGTGCCGATCACGGTGTTCTTCTCGCTCACGACCACGATGTCGCCGATGCGGTCGGCGGGGAGCTCGAAGCGCTGCGCCGCCTCCTTGCGCGACAGCACCGACTCCATGCCCGGCACCTGGCGGATGCGCTCGATCCAGCCCGGCACGCTGGCCTCGTCGGGCGCGTAGACCGTGGCGAAGGAACCGAGCGCGCCGTGGTGCACCACGTAGGGATCGGTGATCGGCAGGATCACGCGCGCGGTGCCGGCGCCGTACCAGCCGTCGAGCACGTCCTGCAGGTAGATGACGTTGGGCGAGCCGTCGGCGCCGTGCTTGTCGTTCATGCCGTGGTCGGCGGTCAGCACGATGGTGGCGCCCAGCGCATCGAGCTGCGCCAGGTAGCGGTCCATCATCGCGTAGAAGGCATTGGCCTGTTCGCTGCCGGGCGCGGCCTTGTGCTGCACGTAGTCGGTGGTCGACAGGTACATCAGGTCGGGGCGGCGCGACTCCATGAGCTTCACGCCGGCCGCGAACACGAACTCGGAGAGCTCGGCGCTGTAGACCGAGGGCACCGGCATGCCGACCATGCCGAGCACGTCGTCGATGCCGTTCTCCTCCATCGTCACCTGGTCCGACTTCTCGGACGAGAAGCAGATGCCCTTCATGCGGTGGCCCAGCAGCTTGCGCAGCTTGTCCTTGGCCGTGACCACGGCCAGCTTGGCGCCCGCGTCGGCGAAGGCGGCCAGCACGGTGCCGGCGCGCAGGTACTTTGGGTCGTTCATCATCACTTCCTGGCCCAGCTCGCGGTCGAAGAAGTAGTTGCCGCAGATGCCGTGCACCGCGGGCGGCGCGCCGGTCACGATCGACAGGTTGTTCGGATTGGTGAAGGACGGCACGACGCAGTCGGCCAGCAGGTCGGCGCCCTCCTTGCGCATGCGGCCGAGGTACGGCGCCACGCCGGCGGCGATGGCCGCGTCGAGGTAGGCCGGCTCGCAGCCGTCCACGCACACGACCACGATCGGGCGCGCCATCCAGCGATAGCTCCTGGCATTGACTTCGAGGGTCTCCGGTGTCATTTCAGACTTCCTTTTGGGGTGGGTTGTTCGTGGTGGCGGCTTCGGCACCGGCGCGGCCGAAGGCCTTGTGCATGCGGGCGCGGCTGCCCGCGACATGCTGGCGCAGCGCGCGGCCCGCGATGTCGGGGTCGCCGCTGGCGATGGCCTCGACGATGTCGCGGTGCTCGTCGGCCGAGACCCGCAGGCCGCCGCCGCTGTCGAGCGCGCGCATGCGGAACAGGTGCAGCTCCTTCACGAGGCGCTTGTAGGTCTCGGTCAGCTTCTTGCTGCCCGCGGTGTCGAGCAGGATCTCGTGAAACTGCAGGTTGAGCTGCGCGTACTGCTCCACGTCCTGCGCCTGGGCCGCCGAGCGCATGGCATCGAGCATGGCGCGCAGCCGCTCGACGGCATCGGGCTTGATCGCCAGCGCCACGCGGCGGCCGATGATTTCCTCCAGCGCCTCGCGCAGCTCGTAGATCTCGTCGGCCTCCTCGAACGCGATCTCGCGCACGAAGACGCCGCGGTTCTTCTCGTTGCGCACCAGGCCCGCCTCCTCCAGCGCGCGCAGCGCCTCGCGGATCGGGCCGCGGCTGGTGTTGAAGCGCTGCGAGAGCTCGCTCTCGTTGATGCGGCTGCCCACCGGGAGCTCGCCCGTCATGATCAATCGCTCGATCTCCTCCTGCATCAGCATCGGCAGCGAGCTGGACTGGAGGAACGCGAGGGCGGAGGAGGGATTGCTGGTGACCATGGAACGCATTCTCCAGCCTCGGATTGAAAACTGTCAACAATTTTTTATTGACAGTCTTCAGTCTGCAATCTACATTGCCTTCACCGGATCCCGGCCGCCAGGCCCCGGACGCCCGCCACTCACCCTTTCGTGACAGCAAGCCCTCTCAGGAGAAACAGATGACGATGAAACCAAGCTCGCGCCGTCTCGCGGCCGTCCTGTGCGCCGCGGCGCTCGGCCTCGCGGCCAGCGGCGCCGCCTGGGCGCAGAAGACCTCGCTCCTGGTCTACACCGCGCTCGAGACCGATGCCATGAAGCTCTACAAGGACGCCTTCGAGAAGGCCAATCCCGACATCGAGGTGAAGTGGGTGCGCGACTCCACCGGCATCGTCACCGCCAAGCTGCTGGCCGAGAAAGCCAATCCGCAGGCCGACGTGGTGGCCGGCCTGGCCGCCAGCAGCCTCGCGCTGCTGCAGCAGGAAGGCATGCTGCTGCCCTACGAGCCCAAGGGCTTCAAGGAACTGAACCCGGCCTACTCCGATGCCGCGCGCCCGCCGGCCTGGGTCGGCATGGACGTCTGGGCCGCCACCATCTGCTTCAACCGGGTCGAGGCCCAGAAGCTGGGCCTGCCCAAGCCCGAGAGCTGGAAGGACCTGGCCAAGCCGGTCTACAAGGGCGCCATCTCGATGCCGCACCCGGCCTCCAGCGGCACCGGCTACCTCGACGTCTCCTCGTGGCTGCAGATGTGGGGCGATGCCGAGGGCTGGAAGTACATGGACGCGCTGCACCAGAACATCGCGCAGTACGTGCACTCGGGCTCCAAGCCCTGCAAGCAGGCCGGCGCGGGCGAATTCCCGATCGGCATCTCGTTCGAGTTCCGCGCCCACCAGGTCAAGAAGTCGGGCGCCCCGGTCGACCTGATCTTTCCGAAGGAAGGCCTGGGCTGGGACATCGAGGCCACCAGCCTCATGAAGACCAGCACCAAGCTCGAGCAGGCCAGGCGCTTCGCCGACTGGATGGCGAGCAAGGAGGCCAACCAGATCAGCGCGCGCTGGTGGGCCGTGGTGGCCTATCCCGGCGTGGTCTCGAAGCTCGAGGGCATTCCCGACAACTACGAGAAGCTGCTCGCGAAGAACGACCTGAACTGGGCCGCCAAGAACCGCGAACGCATCCTGGCCGAGTGGAGCAAGCGCTACGAAGGCAAGGCCGAAGCTAAATAGGCTCGCCCCCAGGCTGCGCGCACTTCGTGTCGCTTCGCCAACCCCCTACCGGGGGCGACACCGGCGGCCCGGCGAAGCCGGTTCCGCGGTGTCCCGCGAAAAAGTCCGATCGACCGCTGTCTTTCTGTCCTTCTTCAACCCGCGGACGCGCGTCCCGCGCGTCCGCCAACGACGAGTGCGAACAATGGATACGACCGACACCCCGTTCATGGCCGGCCGGCGGCCCGCGAGCGGCGCCGCGGCGCTCGAGGTCATCGGGGTCCGCAAGGACTTCGAGACCTTCAGCGCGCTGCGCGACGTGCACCTGCGCGTCAACCCCGGCGAGATGCTGTGCTTCCTCGGCCCCTCGGGCTGCGGCAAGACCACGCTGCTGCGCATCATCGCGGGGCTGGAGACGCAGACCTCCGGCCAGATCCTGCAGAACGGCAAGGACGTCTCGTGGCTGCCGCCCGACCGGCGCGACTACGGCATCGTGTTCCAGTCCTATGCCCTGTTCCCCAACCTCACGATCGCCGAGAACATCGGCTACGGCCTGGTCAACGGCCGGGCCCGGCGCGCCGAGGTCAAGGCGCGCGTCGACGAGCTGCTGACCCTGGTCGGCCTGCCGACCTCGGGCGCCAAGTACCCGAGCCAGCTCTCGGGCGGCCAGCAGCAGCGCGTGGCGCTGGCGCGCGCGCTTGCCACCCGGCCTGGGCTGCTGCTGCTCGACGAGCCGCTGTCGGCGCTCGACGCGCTCGAGCGCATCCGCCTGCGCGGCGAGATCCGCCGGCTGCAGAAGCAGGTCGGCATCACCACCATCATGGTCACGCACGACCAGGAGGAGGCGCTGTCGATGGCCGACCGCATCGTGGTCATGAACCACGGCGTGATCGAGCAGGTCGGCACGCCGATGGAGGTCTACGAGCAGCCGGCCACGCCCTTCGTGGCGGACTTCGTCGGCAAGGTCAACGTGCTGCGCTCGGTGGCGCTGGGCAACCACCGCTTCCAGGTCGGCGACATGGAGCTGCAGTGCGATGCCTGCGACGGCGCCTTCGAGCCCGGCGAGGCGGTCAACCTCTACCTGCGGCCCGAGGACCGCGCGGTCGAGCACCTGCGCGAGGACACGGCCAACCGGCTGCAGGCCATGGTCACCAAGGTCGAGTTCCTCGGCGGCCTGTGCATCGCCGAGGTGACGGCCGATGCACTGCACGGCCAGACGCTCGGCCTGCACTTCTCGCTCAACCAGCTGCACGACCTCGGCATCCGCGAGGGCCACACGGTCGACATCGCGCTGCGCGCCAACCGCATCCGCGCCTTCTCCGCCGCGCGCGCGCCGCAACCATGAACACGCTGGCCCATCCCCTCGCCGCCAAGCCGGCCATCAGCACGCGGCCCGCCCTGCGCTGGAGCCGCGACGAGACCATCGCGCGCGCCGTGCTGTGCGTCGTGATGGCGATGCTGTTCGTGTTCCTGGTCGCGCCGCTGCTCACCATCCTCGCGCACGCGGTGCAGGACAAGGACGGCCGCTTCGTCGGCCTGGCGCACTTCATCACCTACTTCCAGACGCCGAGCCTGCTGCGCGCCGCCTGGAACTCGGTCTGGGTCGCGGCCGCGGTGGTCGCGATCTCGGTGCCCACGGCCTTCGTGTTCGCCTACGCGCTCACGCGCAGCCGCATGCCGGCGCCGCTCAAGGCCGTGTTCCGCCTCATCGCGCTGATCCCGCTGCTCGCGCCCTCGCTGCTGTCGGCGATCTCCTTCGTGCAATGGTTCGGCAACCAGGGCGCGCTCAAGTTCCTGCTGGGCGGCACCTCGATCTACGGCGCGCCCGGCATCATCCTGGCCGAGGTCTACAACACCTTCCCGCATGCGCTGATGATCCTGGTCACCGCGCTGTCGCTGGCCGACGGGCGGCTCTACGAGGCCGCCACCGCGCTGCGCACGCGGCCGCTGCGGCAGTTCATGACCATCACCCTGCCTTCGTGCAAGTACGGCCTGATCAGCGCGGCCACCGTGGTCTTCACCTACGTGGTCAGCGACTTTGGCGCGCCCAAGGTGATCGGCGGCAACTTCAACGTGCTGTCGGTCGACGTCTTCAAGCAGGTGGTCGGGCAGCACAACTTCTCGATCGGCGCGGTGGTCGGCATGCTGCTGCTGCTGCCGTCGATCGTCTCCTTCGTGATCGACTACGTGGTGCGGCGCAAGCTCAAGGCACAGCTCACGGCGCGCTCGGTGCCCTACAGCCCGAAGCGCCGGCGCGTGGCCGACACCCTGCTCACGCTGTTCTGCACCGTGGTCTGCGCTTTCCTGCTGGCCACCATCGGCATGGCGGTCTACACCTCGCTGATCGCGCTGTGGCCCTACGACCAGTCGTTCACGCTCAAGCACTACCACTTCGTGCTGGTCGAGAGCGACATGGCCGCGGCCTACGGCAACAGCCTGCTGGTGGCCATGGCCACCGCGGTGGCCGGCTCGCTGATCGTGTTCACGGGCGCCTACCTGATCGAGAAGACGCGCGGCCTGGGCCTGATGCGCAAGGGCATGCACCTGATGGCCGTGCTTTCGATGGCGGTGCCGGGCCTGGTGCTGGGCCTGGGCTACGTGATGTTCTTCAACCATCCGGCCAACCCGCTGAACTTCCTCTACCAGACGATGGCGATCCTGATCGTGTCGATGGTGGTGCACTACTACACCTCGAGCCACCTCACGGCCGTGACCGCGCTCAAGCAGATCGACAACGAGTTCGAGGCCGTCTCGGCCTCGCTCAAGGTGCCGTTCTTCAAGACCTTCCTGCGCGTCACGGTGCCGGTGTGCCTGCCGGCCATCCTCGACATCGGGCGCTACTTCTTCGTGGTGTCGATGGCCAGCCTGTCGTGCGCCATCTTCCTCTACACGCCCGAGACCATCCTCGCGTCGGTCGCGATCATGCACATGGACGACGCCGGCGACATCGGCCCGGCCGCCGCGCTGGCCAGCCTGATCGTGGTCACCTCGACGCTGGTGTGCATCGCCTATGCGCTGCTCACGCGCGTGCTGCTCGCGCGCACGCAGGCCTGGCGCAACCTGGGCCGCGGCTGAACAGCCCTTCCTCATTCCCCTTCCCTGCCTGGAGACACCATGAGTCAAGCCCCGCATCCGATCCTGCTCACCCCCGGCCCCCTGACCACCTCCGAGCGCACGCGCCAGGCGATGCTGCGCGACTGGGGATCATGGGACGGCGACTTCAACCAGATCACCGCGCGCATCCGCCGCCAGGTGCTGGAGATCGTGCACGGCACGGGCACGCACGAATGCGTGCCGCTGCAGGGCAGTGGCACCTTCTCGGTCGAGGCCGCCATCGGCACCGTGGTGCCGCGCGACGGCCACGTGCTGGTGCCGAGCAACGGCGCCTACTGCCAGCGCCTCGCGAAGATCTGCAAGGTGCTGGGCCGCAAGCTGACCACCATCGACTACACCGAGGAGAAGCAGATCTCGCCCGCCGACGTGGACCGCGCGCTCGCGGCCGACCCCGGCATCACCCACGTCGCGGTGGTGCACTGCGAGACCGGCGCCGGCGTGCTCAACCCGCTGCACGAGATCGCGCTGGTGGTGGCCAGGCACGGGCGCGGCCTGATCGTCGATGCCATGAGCTCCTTCGGCGCGCTCGAGATCGACGCGCGCAAGACGCCGTTCGACGCGGTGGTCGCGGCCTCGGGCAAGTGCCTCGAGGGCGTGCCGGGCATGGGCTTCGTGATCGTCAAGCGCAGCACGCTCGAGCAATGCGAAGGCCACAGCCCCTCGCTGAGCCTGGACCTGTACGACCAGTGGGTCTACATGGAGCGAACCACGCAGTGGCGCTTCACGCCGCCCACCCACGTGGTGGCCGCGCTCGACACCGCGATCGCGCAGTACGTGGAGGAAGGCGGCCTGGCCGCGCGCGGCGGCCGCTATGCGCGCAACTGCAAGGCGCTGGTCGGCGGGCTGGCCGCGCTGGGCCTGCGCGCCTTCCTCGACCCCGCCATCCAGGCGCCGATCATCGTCACCTTCCATGCGCCCGACGATCCGCGCTACGACTTCAAGACCTTCTACAACGAGGTCAAGCGGCGCGGCTACATCCTCTATCCCGGCAAGCTCACGCAGGTGGAGACCTTCCGCGTGGGCTGCATGGGGCACTTCGGCGACGCGGGCATCCCGGGCGCGGTCGCCGCCATCGCCGAGACGCTCGAGGCCATGGGCATCCGGCAGGCATCGGCCGCCGTCGCGGCCTGAGCGAGCAGTTCATCGGACCGGCGCATTGCAGCGTCGGTCCTACAAAGCGGGGCACGGCGCGCTTCCCATAATCGTGCGCATGACGGTGCTGCGCAGCGACATCCCCGCCCGCCTCGACCGCCTACCCTGGTCGCGCTGGCACTGGCGCGTGGTGATCGCCCTCGGCGTGGCCTGGGTGCTCGACGGCCTCGAGGTCACCCTGGTGGGCTCGATCGGCGCCGTGCTCGAACGGCCCGACACGCTCGGGCTCACGGCCGGCGAGATCGGCCTCTCGGGCTCGATCTACGTGGCCGGCGCCGTGCTCGGCGCGCTGCTGTTCGGCCGGCTCACCGACCGGCTCGGACGCAAGAAGCTGTTCCTGGTCACGCTGGTGGTCTACACGCTCGGCACGCTGGCCACGGCCTTCTCTCCCGACTTCGCCTTCTTCGCGCTGTGCCGCTTCGTCACCGGGCTGGGCATCGGTGGCGAGTACGCGGCGATCAACTCGGCGATCGACGAGCTGATCCCCGCGCGCGTGCGCGGTCGCGTCAACCTCGCGATCAACGGCAGCTTCTGGATCGGTGCCGCGCTCGGCGCCGGGCTGAGCCTGGTGCTGCTCGATGCGCGCGTGATCGGCCCGGTGTGGGGCTGGCGCGCCGGCTTCGGCCTGGGCGCGGTGCTCGCGGTGGCGATCCTGCTGGTGCGCCGCCACGTGCCCGAGAGCCCGCGCTGGCTGATCGCGCATGGCCGCGCCGACGAAGCCAAACGCATCGTCGACGAGATCGAGGCCGAGGTCTCGGCGCAGCACGGCCCGCTGCCCGCGCCGCGCAGCTACGTCGACTACACGGCCGCGCGCCGCGAGAGCCCGCCGATGCGGCAGGTGGCGCGCGTGCTGCTCCAGCACTACCGGCAGCGCAGCGTGGTCGCGCTCGCCTTGATGATCGCGCAGGCCTTCTTCTACAACGCGATCTTCTTCACCTATGCGCTGGTGCTGACGCGCTTCTACGCCGTGCCCGAGGCCAGCGTGGCGCTCTACATCTTCCCGTTCGCGCTCGGCAACGTGCTGGGGCCGCTGCTGCTGGGCCCGCTGTTCGACAGCGTGGGCCGGCGCCGCATGATCGCGCTGACCTATGTGCTCGCGGGCGTGGGGCTGGCCTTCACCGGCTGGGCCTTCATGCAGGGCTGGCTCGACGCGCGCAGCCAGGCGCTGTGCTGGTCGGCCGTGTTCTTCCTGGCCTCGGCCGCCGCGAGCTCGGCCTACCTCACGGTCAGCGAGGTGTTCCCGCTCGAGATGCGCGCGATGGCGATCGCGATCTTCTATGCCATCGGCATGGGCGCGGGCGGCTTCGCGGCGCCGGTGCTGTTCGGCCTCTTGATCGAGACCGGCAGCCGCGGCGCGGTGATGGTGGGCTACTGCTTCGCCGCGGTGCTGGTGGTGGTGGCCGGGCTGCTGGCCTTGCGCTACGCGGCCGACGCCGAACGCAAGCCGCTCGAGGAGGTGGCGCCGCCGCTGGCCTCCGGGCATGGCGGCGAACGCTGAGGCGCACAAACAACATCGCCACACGGTTGCACTAGGAAGGTGCCACGCGGGGGCACGTGAATTGCTTGCACCCCACGGTCCGCAGCGCGAGACGCAGGACTCTCACAAACGTCGACACCCGTCTTCGATTCATTGGCTATCGCGATGCCGACATCGCCAGAGGCGAGTTGCGGCCCCGCCGCCCATCGCCTCGATCCTTAAGAAATCTTGGGAGAAAGCAAATGAAAAGAAGGCGTTCCATGCGCATGGCGGCAGCCTGCGCGATCGTTCTTGCACTCGCGCTCGCGAGCGGATGCGGAGGCGGCGACGGCGGCGGCAGCACGCTGTCGCTCACGGCCCTGCCCACCGCACCCACCGCGACCGCCGACCCCGCGCCGACGATTCCCGTGACCACCCCGCCCGATCCGCAGGACCCGACGGCGATCACGCGCTTCACGGCGACGGTGCCGTTCGGCGAGAAGGGCGACTACCAGTCCTCGGCGCAGGTGGTCTATGGCTTCGGCACCACCGCGGTGGCCGATGCGCAATACAAGGACGTGATCTACACGGTGCCGCTGCAGGGCACGGTGCGCTATCCGGCCGGGCCCGCCGGCACGCCGGGCAGTTCCAAGGTCCAGCCCTCGGCCAGCGGCGGCCATCCGGTGGTGGTGTTCCTGCATGGCATGCACGACTCCTCCGATCTCAACAACGCCAAGGGCTACGACTACCTGCAGAAGGACCTGGCCGAGCACGGCTATGTCGCCTTCTCCATCGACGCCGGAAAGATCAACGGGCTCAGCAGCTGGAACGCCTCGGACGCCGGCGCGTTCGCGCGCGGCCAGTTGCTCATGACCACGCTCGACCTGCTGCGCGCCGGCAATGCAACCGGCCTCTTCAACGGTGTCGCGATGCCCGAGCTCAAGGGCAAGCTGGACCTCGAGCGCGTGGGCATCGTCGGCCATTCGCGCGGCGCGGAAGCGGTCGCGTACGCGGTGGAACTGAACAAGCAGCGCATCGGCATCAGCTACCAGGACGTCGAGACGGCACGCCGCAGCCGCGAGCTCGTTGCACTGGCCAAGGCCGAGAAGGAGAAAGCCGAGAAGCGGGTCGATGAAGCCACTGCCGCCGCCACCGACATCACCGTGAAGCTGTTCATGGCCCAGGCGGCGCTGCTGGCCGCGCGAATCCAGTCGCCGCCCGCCTCGCCCGAGAAGATCGACGCTCTGACGCAGGCCCTGCAGCAGTTGCAGCAGCAGGCGGCGCAGGCGAAGGAACGGGTCGCCGCCGAGCAAGCCGCGCTCGAGGAAGTCAACGCCAGGTTCCGGGATGTGAGCACGTTCTCGTACGCGATCAACGCGGACAGCGAGAAGTGGCTCGCGCAGATGACCTCGCTCGAGGCCCTGCTGCAATCGGGCGTCGTCTTGCCGTCGGCCACCGAGCCGCCGCACCGCGTTCGCGCCGTGTTCTCGCTGGCGCCGATCAATGCCAGGCAGCTGTCGCGCGTGACCCATGTGCCGTTCGCGACCCTGCTGCCCACCTGCGACGGCGATGTCTACAACATGCCCGGCGCGCAGATCTTCGACGACAGCCGCAACACGGCGAGCGACGAGAGCGCGCCCAAGTACCAGGTGGTCGTCAGGGGCGCCAACCACAACTTCTACAACGACCACTGGTCCGAGGACGACGATGCCGAGAAGTTCGCCCCGCTCTATTGCCAATCGGGAAAGATCGACACGCTGCGCCTGAGCCCCGACGACCAGCGCCGCAACGGCGCGTTCCTGATGGCCTCGTTCCTGCGTTACTTCGTCGGCGACGAGTTCCAGTTCGCGCCCTACTGGAAAGGCCAGGCCCCGATTCCATCGGCCGGCTGCCCGGCCGGTGAAAGCAGTTGCGACGAACGCGTCGTGCTGACGGTGCATCAGCCCGCCGCCCAGCGCAAGCTGCTGCAGGACTTCCGCAACGTGGATGCCAGTGCGAAGAACGCGAGCGGGCTGTCGACCACCTACGAGCGCTTCAAGACGACCGTTCAATGCCGCTTCCTGGCCATCATCGCCCAGCCGAACGATCGAAAGGCGTCCTGCACCGACCCCGTGAGCCAGCTTCCGGCCGAAGCCCTGTTCAAGGAAGGCGAGCTCTACAACCCCTCCTCGTACGACAGGAAAACCCTGCTGCTCTGGTCGATCACCGACCAGGCCCAGCTGCAGTGGGACACGGCCGGCCCCACGGTGGCGATCGACACCGGCGACCTCTCCGCCCAGGGCTTCGACACGCTGAGCGTGCGCGTCGCCGTGCTGGCACCGATCGGCCAGGAGGTCGAGATCGCGCTGACCGACACGCAGGGCCGCAAGGCGGCGCTCAAGGGCAGCGACTTCAGCGATGCGCTCTACGGCATCGCGCGCAAGCCCGATGGCGCGATCCCGCTGGTCGACGCGCCCGATGACGCGATCTATGCCGACACCGGCACCACGCGGCCGCTGCTGAACATGGTGGCGGTCCCGCTGAAGGCCTTTGCGCTGCATGGCGTGGACATCGCGCACATCCAACGGGTGACACTGCGCTTTCCGAAGGCCGCGGGCAGCGTGGCCGTCACCGACGTGCAGCTGCAGCGGATGAACTGAAGGCCGCGCCGGCTACAGCGCGCAGGTCCTGAACCCCAGGAAGCCGTCGTCGCGCTGCGGCAGCGCGAAGCCGCGCCGTCGCATCGAACGCAGCCGCGCGCGCGTGGCGAACGAGGCCCCGCGCAGCACGCGCGCGCGGCCGAAGCCCGCGGCGGGATCGAACTCGCCGCCGCCGCTCCACGGATCGGCGCGGTAGCCGGGCCAGGGCTGCAGCGTGCCCGCGGTCCATTCGTGCACATCGCCCCAGCGGAAGCCGCGGCGCGCCGCGGTGTGGGCCGCGATCTCCCACTCGACCTCGGTCGCGATGCGGCGGCCCGCCCAGCGCGCCCAGGCATCGGCCTCCCACCAGCTCAGGTGCACCGCGCTGTGGTGGCCGGCGGCGCGCACGGTGGCGCCGAAGCGCTGCTGCAGCACCGAGCCGCCGGTGGCGCTGCGCGCCGCGCCGATCTGCTCCACGTGGCGCGGCCCGCGCCGGCCCTCGGCCTGCGCGGCCAGCCAGCGCCAGCCCTCGCCGTGCCAGAGCTCCTCGCGGTCGTAGCCGCCGTCGTCGACGAATTCGGTGAACTGGTTCCAGGTGACCGGCTGGGCATCGATCTCGAACTCGGGCACGTCGACGCGGTGCGCACCGCGCTCCTGCGCGAAGGCGAAGCCGGCCTCGTCGCGGCCCAGGCTCCAGCGCGTGGCCGGCAGCGCCAGCGGCTCGCGCACCACGCTCACGGGCGCCTGCTCGATGCCCAGCGGCAGCCCGAGGGTCTGCGCCATCACCACGAACTGCTCGCCGCGCAGGTCCTCGTGGAACAGCGCGAGGCGGTAGAAGTACAGGCCGGCATCGGTCTCGGCCGCATGCTCGAGCAGTTCGAGCGTGCTCTCGAGCGTCTCGAGCAGGTAGGCCTTGGTCTGGGCCAGGTCCGGCAGCTCGGGCGACCAGCGGCGCTCGGGGCCGATCTGGGCCGGGTTCCACCAGTCGTCGGCGCCGGGGTCGATGGCCGCGAGCCGCGTCGGCCGCACCGGGCAGTCGACACCGAAGGCACGCTGCGTGTTGCGCCCGATCCACCATTCGGCGAACCAGCCGATGTGGCCGGCCAGCCAGACCGGCGGCTGCATGCCCTCCTGCGCCTGCAGCTCGCGCGGCACCGGCAGCGCGGCCGAGCCGAGCGCCTGCTCGTAGAGCGCCAGCAGGTGCAGCGTGTGGTTGCGCGCATCGATCAGCGCCAGCGACAGCAGTTCGCGGCCGGCACGGTGCATGTCGGGCGAGTCGATCGAATGCGGCAGGCCCAGGGCGCCTGAAGGAGTCGAGGGCTGCGGGCTGGAAGACATCGGGCGATTATGGGCACCCGCCGGCGGACGTCGTGGGCGCCGACTCCCGGGTAAACCCGGGCGTCGCGGCCTGGGCGGACGGGGCAATACAAAGGTACACCGCGTTACCATTGCGGGCTTTGCGTCGACCCCACCAGGGCCGGTCGCTATCACCCTGGGCTTTGTGGGAGACACCCCTTGTCTGCATTCCTCAAATTCGCGGCCGGCATGGACTGGATCAGCGAAAAGTTCGGCAAGTTCGCCGGCTACACCGTCCTGGCGGCCTCGCTCATCTCCGCCGCCAACGCACTGGTGCGCTACGGCTTCGACTTCAGCAACAACGCCTTCCTCGAGATCCAGTGGTACCTGTTCGCGGCCACCGTGATGCTCGGTGCGCCCGTGGTGCTGCGCTTCAACGAGCACGTGCGCGTGGACATCATCTACGGCAAGCTCAAGGGCAACGGCCCGGTCTACGTCGACCTGTTCGGCCTGATCTTCTTCCTGCTGCCGGTGATGGGCATGTTCACCTACCTCACCTGGCCCTACTTCTGGAACACCTGGGTCACGGGCGAGATGTCGGGCAACATCGGCGGCCTGGTCCGCTGGCCCGCCGCGCTGCTGATGCCGGTGGGTTTCGCCGCCATGTTCCTGCAGGGCGTGGCGGAAATCATCAAGCGCATTGCCTACCTGCGTGGGCTCATCGAGATGAACACGCACTACGAGAAGCCGGTGCAGTGAGCGCGCAGCGCCCTCGCCCCGTCACCGTCTCCCTTCTCTGTGTCCCAACGGCAGGATAAGTAGAAATGCACATGGAAAACTTCGCCCCGATCATGTTCGCGGGGCTCGTCGTGATCATGCTGATCGGGTTCCCGGTCGCGTTCTCGCTCTCGGCACTCGGCCTGATCTGCGGCTTCTTCGCGATCGAGATGGGCTGGTTCCCGGCCGGCTTCATGGCCAACCTGCCGCTCAACGTCTTCGGCATCCTGTCGAACGAGACGCTGCTGGCGATCCCCTTCTTCACGCTGATGGGAGCCGTACTGGAGAAATGCGGGCTGGCCGAGGACATGCTCGACTCCATGGGCCAGCTGTTCGGCCCGGTGCGCGGCGGCCTCGGCTACTCGGTGATCATCGTGGGCTTCATCCTCGGCGCCATCACCGGCACGGTGGCGGGCCAGGTGATCGCGATGGCGATGATCTCGCTGCCGGTGATGATGCGCTACGGCTACAACATGCGCTACTCGACCGGCGTGCTCGCCGCCTCGGGGACCATCACGCAGCTGGTGCCGCCCTCGCTGGTGCTGATCGTCATGGCCGACCAGCTCGGCACCGACGTCGGCCAGATGTACAAGGGCGCCTGGGGTCCGTCGATCCTGCAGGTGATCATCTTCGCGATCTACACCTTCCTGATCGGGCGCATCTACCCGAGCTACGTGCCGGGCCTGCCGGCCAGCGCGCGCACGCTGCACGGCTGGGCGCTGTGGGGCAAGTGCCTGCGCGGCATCATCCCCTCG
Organism: Variovorax sp. GW821-FHT09B05; assembly: GCF_059418265.1. NCBI lineage: Bacteria > Pseudomonadati > Pseudomonadota > Betaproteobacteria > Burkholderiales > Comamonadaceae > Variovorax > Variovorax sp. GW821-FHT09B05. Next base: position 66,486 of record NZ_JBWKPN010000006.1, on the reverse strand, counting down.
GCCATCCTGATCTTCGCGGTGCTGGGCTCGATGGGCGGCCTGCCGTTCATGGACAAGGCCATCGCCACGCCGACCGAGGCCGGCGCCATGGGCGCGGTCGGCGCGCTGATCCTCGCGCTGGTCCACCGCCGGCTGAACTGGGAACTGCTCAAGGGCGCGATGGAAGGCACGATGCGCCTGACGGCCATGGTGGTGTTCATCCTGATCGGCTCGCGCGTGTTCTCGCTGGTGTTCCAGGGCGTGGACGGCGCCAAGTGGATCGAGCACATGCTCTCGGGCCTGCCGGGCGGCCAGGTCGGCTTCCTGATCGCGGTCAACATCTTCGTCTTCTTCCTCGCGTTCTTCCTCGACTTCTTCGAGATCGCGTTCATCATCCTGCCGCTTTTGGGCCCCGTGGCCCACAAGCTCGGCATCGACATGGTGTGGTTCGGCGTGCTGCTGTGCGTGAACATGCAGACCTCGTTCATGCATCCGCCGTTCGGCTTCGCGCTGTTCTATTTGCGAGGGATCGCCGACACCCTGTTCAAGAACGGGGCGCTGCCCAAGAAGGTGGAGTCGCGCGACATCTACCTGGGCGCCGTGCCCTGGGTCATCATGCAGCTGCTGCTGGTGGCCATCGTGATCTTCTTCCCGCAGACGGTGACCGTGTTCCTCGACAAGGAGAAGGTGGTCGACATCGACAAGGTGATCCTCGAGATGCCGGTGGACGAGCAGTCGAACGCACCCGACGCCAACGGCGTGAACATGGAAGACCCGTTCGGCAACGAGAAGAAGGACGAGCCGGCCCCGGCGGCCGAGCCCGCGCCGGCGCCCGCCGACGGCGCCAAGCAGTGACGCAGGCCGGCGCCGACGAAGGCGCTGCGCTCGAGAGCGCCGCCTTCCCGCCGCTGCTGCGCACGCTCGCGGTCGTGATCGTCGTCGACCTCTTCGCCATCGCGCTCTGGAGCCTGCCCTCGCTGCGCGAGACCAGCTGGTCGACCTCGAGCCTCGTGGTCTTCGGCCTCGCGGGCCTGTGCGTGGTGTGGGTCGGCTACTGGATCGTCTACAGCCGTACGCGGCTCGAGGGCGACGAACTGGTCCAGACCTGGCTGTGGACCAAGCGCGTGCGCGCGCAGGATGCCTCGCAGCTCAAGCTGGTCCATATCCGCATGCTCGAGCGCGTCGTCGCGCCGCGCCTCCTGGTGCGCCGTCGCAATGGCGGCATCACCTGGTTCCATGCCTACGACCCGAAGGTGCTGGTCGCCTTCGGCGAGCAGGTGGCGCTGCGCGCGGTACCGGCACGGGCACCGGCTTCCGACGACAACGGCGCCTGAGTCAGCCTCGCGGCACCCGATGCGGCGAAGATAGCCGCATGCATCCCAGATCCCTTCTCCCGTCGAACGGTGTGCGTGCCCTGGCCGCGGCCCTGTGCCTCGCCGCATTCGCGGCCAACGCCGCGGCGGCCGACTGCACGGCATCGGCCGCGCCCGACTGCTACCGCGCCTTCGAGCCCCCGCAAGCGGGCGGCACCTTGCACTACTACGCCTCGCTCGCCCCCGGCGCGGGCCCCACGCAGGCGCTCATCGCCATGCACGGCCATCCGCGCGATGCCGGCAAGACCTTCGACGCGGCCCTGCGCACCGTGCGCCAGGCCGGCGCGCTCGAGCGCACGCTGGTGGTCGCGCCGCTGTTCCAGGTCGCGGCCGACAAGGCCGGCAAGTGCAACAGCGCGGGCGTGCCGGCGGCGCAGGACGGCGACCTGCTGTGGACCTGCGCCTCCTGGCTCGAAGGCGGCCGCGCGGAGAACGGCAGCGGCCTGTCCTCGTTCGCGGCCATGGACGCGCTCGTGGCCGAGCTGCATCGGCAGTGGCCCGGCCTGCGCACGGTCACCCTCGCGGGCTTCTCGGCCGGCGCGCAGATGGTGCAGCACTACATCGGCTTCGCGGCCGATCCGCCCGCGGCCTCGCTCGCGCTGCGCTACGTGGTGGCCGACCCCGGCACCTGGCTCTACTTCGACGCGTACCGCCCGTTTCCTCCGGGTGACGCCGCCGCCTGCCCCGCGCTGAACCGCTGGAAGTACGGCACCGAGGGCCTGCCCGCGCACCTGGGCCGCGATGCCGCGCAGGCCCGCGCGCGCTATGCGGCCGCCGACATCCACTACCTGCAAGGCGAGCTCGACACCGGCGAGGGCAAGGGCACGGCCTACCGGGTGCTCGACAAGTCCTGCGCGGCCACCGCGCAAGGCCCCTACCGGCTGCAGCGCGGCCTGTCCTACGCGCAGTACGACCGCACGCTGCTCGCGCCGGCCAAGCGCCGCGAGGTCACGGTGGTGCCGGGCTGCGCGCACGACGTGGCCTGCGTGTTCCCGTCCGAGGCCGCGCGCGCCGCGCTGCTCGGCACGCCCTCCAAATGAAAAAAGCCCCGCCATTGCGGGCGGGGCTTTCGATACGGAGCGAAGTCTTCGTCGCCGCGCTTACAGCTTCTGCTGCTGCATGAAGCGGTCGAAGGTGCCTTCGGTGTAGCGGAACCAGGCGTTCTGGTCGGCCAGGAATTTGGACCAGTCGCCGTAGATCTTCTTCCACTCGGGGTTGGAGTTGTTGAGGTCCGAGTAGACCTGCTGGGCCGACTTGAAGGCCGCGTTCATCACGTCCTGCGAGAACGGGCGCAGCTTGGTGCCCGAGCCCACGAGCTGCTTGAGCGCGATCGGGTTCTTGGCGTCGTACTTGGCCGTCATCGTGATGTTGGCGTGCGCGGCGGCCGCCTCGACGATCGCCTTGTAGTCGGCCGACAGGCCTTCCCAGGCCTTGGTGTTGATGTAGAAGTCGAGCTCGGGGCCGCCTTCCCACCAGCCGGGGTAGTAGTAGAACGGGGCGATCTTGTTGAAGCCCAGCTTCTGGTCGTCGTACGGGCCGACCCACTCCAGGCCGTCCAGCGTGCCCTTTTCGAGCGCGGGGTACAGGTCGGCGCCGGGGATCGATTGCGGGATCACGCCGAAGGGCTCGAGCACCTTGCCCGCGAACGGGTTGGTGCGGAACTTCAGGCCCTTGAGGTCGGCGACCGACTTGATTTCCTTGCGGAACCAGCCGCCCATCTGCGCGCCGGTGTTGCCGCCGGGCAGGTTGATGATGTTGTACTTGGCGTAGAAGGCGCGCATCAGCTTCAGGCCGTTGCCTTCGTACATCCAGGCGTTCTGCTGGCGGGTGTTCATGCCGAAGGGCACCGAGCAGCCGAGGCAGAAGGTCGGGTCCTTGCCGTAGAAGTAGTACGGCGCCGTGTGCGCCATTTCGACCGAGGCGTTCTGCACGCCGTCGACCACGCCGAACGCGGGCATCAGCTCGCCGCCGGCATGCACCGAGATCTGGAACTTGCCGCCCGTCATGTCGCTGACGCTCTTCGCGAACACCTCGGCGGTGCCGAAGATGGTGTCCAGCGACTTGGGAAAGCTCGACGCCAGGCGCCAGCGGACGGTGGCCTGCGCATGAACGGCAGGCGCGATGCCGGCAGCCAGGACGCCAGCGATGCCGGCGTTTTTGATGAGGGAACGACGATCCATGGATAGCTCTCCGAATACTTGGAAAAAACGACGCACGGCTTGTGACCGCTGGGGACTCTTGTAGAAGCCCGGGCGATTGTAAAAACGCGCTTACAGCGACCGGCGGGGGTTTACCCTGCGCTGCAGCAATACGGCGGATGCGCGCCACGCCATCGCCACGGCCCGCGAGCAGCCCCGCGACGAGCCCGGCAAGGCCCCCGGGAAGCCTGAATTCGGACGAGGCATAAAATGTTAATCCGCCTTACACACACCTCCGATACGGCATCCGACATGAGACTCTCCCATTCCTTCAAGCCCGCGCTGCTCGCCTTCGCCGCAGCCACCGCCTTCGGCGCCCAAGCCGCCGACATCAAGATCGGCGTCGCCGCCGCGCTGTCCGGCGGTGCCGCCCAGTACGGCGCCGCGATCCGCAACGGCTTCCAGCTCGCGGCCGACGAAATCAATGCCGCCGGCGGCATCAACGGCGACAAGATCGTCCTCGCCATCGAGGACGAGCAGGGCAAGAAGGAAGACGCCATCAACGTCTTCAAGAAGCTGATCTTCCAGGACAAGGTCCTGATGACCTTCGGCCCCACGCTGTCGAACTCGGCCCAGGCCGCCGACCCGATCGCCCAGGCCGCCAAGACCGTGGCCTTCGGCACCTCGAACACCGCCGACGGCATCACCTCGATCGGCGACTACGTGTTCCGCAACTCGGTGACCGAGGCCGACGTGCTGCCCGAGACCCTGCGCGTGGCGATCAAGCACGCCAACGTCAAGAAGGTCGCCGTGCTCTACGGCAACGACGACGTGTTCACCAAGAGCGGCTACGACAACTTCAAGAAGGCCCTCGAGGACCTGAAGCTGCCCGTGACCACCACCGAGACTTTCGCCAAGGGCGACGTGGACTTCAAGGCCCAGCTGACCAAGATCAAGGCCTCCAACCCCGACGCCATCGTGTTGTCGGCCCTGCTGGCCGAGGGCGCGCCGATCATGGTGCAGGCCCGCCAGCTCGGCCTGAACGTGCCGGTCATCGGCGGCAACGGCATGAACTCGACCAAGATCTTCGACCTGGCCAAGGGCAGCTCGGACAACCTCTACGTCGGCAGCCCCTGGTCGGCCAGCAACGCCACGCCCGAGAACACCAAGTTCCAGAAGGCCTACAACGACAAGTTCAAGGTCGCACCCGACCAGTTCGCCGCCCAGGCCTACGACGGCCTGTACGTGGTGGCGCAGGCGCTCAAGGGCGTGAAGCTGTCGGGCAACCTGCCGGCCGACCGCACCGCCCTGCGCGACGCACTGCCCAACGTGAAGTGGACCGGCGCCACCGGCGCCTTCACCTTCGCGCGCGCCAAGGACAAGGCCGGCAAGCCCGCCGGCTACGACGCGCAACAGACGGCCATCGTGAGCGTGACGCGCGGCACGCAGTTCGTGATCGAGAAGTAAGCAAGGGGCGGCACCTTCGCCGCTCGAGGCGGGCCGCGCGGCCCGCCCTGCCTTTTGCATCCGGCGCAGGACGACCCACTGCGCCATTCGTTTTTCCTGTTTTGATTCGCCGCGGCGCCCTTCGGCCGCGGCCCGACGAAAGCCCATCGTGCTCGATCAGCAGCTTGTCAACGCCCTGTCGCTGGGGTGCGTCTACGCACTCTTCGCACTGGGCTTCACACTCATCTTCGGCGTGCTCGGCGTCATCAACCTCTCGCACGGCGCGGTGTTCATGGTCGGAGCCTACGCGGCCGCCGAGTTCATGCGCCTGACCAACCTGCCCCTGTGGGCCGGCCTGCCCTTCGCGTTCGTGCTGTGCGGCGTGCTGGGCCTGCTGATCGACGTGCTGGTGCTCAAGCCGCTGCGCAAGCGCGACGCGCCCCACCTGATCCCGATGATCGCCACCATCGGCGTGGCCATCATCCTGAACAACGGCGTGCAGGGCATCTTCGGCGCGGAGAACCTGCGCTTCCCGTCCGGCACCATCCCCGACGACGCGCTGGTGCTCGCGGGCATCCACGTCACGGCGCTCGAGCTCGGCATCATCATCGCGTCCTTCGCGCTGATGGCGGTGCTGCTGCTGTCGCTGCAACGCACGCAGCTCGGCCGCGCGCTGCGCGCCATCGCCGAGTCGCCCAAGGCCGCCTACCTCGTGGGCGTGAACGTCGAGGGCCTGTTCTACCTGACCTCCTTCGTGGCCGCCGGCCTCGGCGGCGTGGCCGGCGTGCTGATCGGCCTGTACTCGAACGCGCTGTTCCCGCTGATGGGCCAGCCGATGCTCGAGAAGGGCATCGCCGTGATCATCCTGGGCGGCATGGGAGACATCCGCGGCGCGCTGCTCGGCGGCCTGTTCCTCGGCTTCGCCGAGGTGCTGTCGGTGGCCTACGTGGGCTCCACCATGCGCGACGCGGTGGCCTTCGGCCTGCTGTTCCTCGTGCTGCTGGTGCGTCCCAAGGGCCTGTTCGGCTCGCTCAAGGAGCGCAAGGTCTGACCATGGAAGCGCTCGACAACTTCTGGTCGGTCTACAGCAACCTGGTGCTCTCGCTGGGCATCAACGGCCTGCTGGCGCTCTCGATCTGGCTCACCCTGGCCTGCGGCATGCTGGCCCTGGCCAACGCGGCCTTCATGGGCATCGGCGCCTATGCGGCCTCGATCCTCACGCTCAACTACGGCGTGCCGTTCCCGGTCGCCATCGCGGCCGGCATGGCCGCGCCGGCGCTGGTGGCCTTCGCCATCGGCAAGCCCACGCTGCGCCTGTCGGGCGTGTACCTGGCGATGGCCACGCTGGCCTTCGGCGAGGTGGTGCGCATCGCCGTGCTCAACGCCGAGTCGCTCACGGGCGGCGCGCTGGGCCTCAACGGCATTCCGCAGTCGACCGAGTGGTGGCACGTGGCGCTCGCGCTGGTGCTGGTGCTGCTGGTGCTGTGGCGCATCCGCCGCTCGAAGGTGGGCCGTGCCTTCGAGGCCATCAAGGAGGACGAGACTGCCGCCGGCCTGATGGGCATCGACGTGGCGGGCCACAAGATGCTGGCCTTCGTGCTCGGCGGCGCGATCGCCGGCCTGGCCGGCACGCTGAACGCGCACCTGACCTTCTTCATCGGCCCGTCCGAATACGGCTTCAACCGCGCGGTCGACATCCTCACGATGGCGATCCTCGGCGGCATCGGCGGCCTCACGGGCCCGGTGCTCGGCGGCACGATTCTCACGCTGCTGCCCGAGATGCTGCGCGGCCTGGGCGCCTTCCGCCTCGTGGTCAACGGCTTCATCCTGGTGCTGATCGTGCTGTTCCTGCCCAAGGGCATCTGGGACCCGGCGCGCATCCGCCAGTGGTTCGGCCGCAAGGGGAGCGCCGCATGAGCCAGACCCTGCTGACATTGAAGAACGTGTCGCGCCATTTCGGCGGACTCAAGGTGCTGCAGGACGTGAACCTCGAGATCCCGCAGGGCGGCATCTTCGGGCTCATCGGGCCGAACGGCGCCGGCAAGACCACGGTGTTCAACCTGATCACCGGCCTGCTGCCGACCACCAGCGGCAGCATCCATTTCGAGGGCCGCGACCTGGCGGGCCGCAAGCCCTTCCAGATCACGCGCGGCGGCATCGCGCGCACCTTCCAGAACATCCGCGTCTTCAAGGAGATGTCGCTGCTGGAGAACGTGATCGTGGGCATGGATTCCAAGCTGCGCTACGGCCCGCTGGGCCTGCTCGCGGGCTCGGGCCTGTTCCGCGGCGAGGAGAAGCGCGCCCGCGAGCGCGCGCACGAGCTGCTGGGCTGGGTGCGCCTGGACCACAAGGCGCACGACATCGCCGACAACCTCTCGTACGGCGAGCAGCGCAAGCTGGAGCTGGCGCGCGCGCTGGCCACCGAGCCCAAGCTGCTGCTGCTCGACGAGCCGGTCGCCGGCATGAACAGCACCGAGAAGAGCGAGCTGATGGTCGAGATCGAGAACATCGCGGCGCGCGGCTTCACGGTCTTCATGATCGAGCACGACATGCGCTTCGTGATGGGCTTGTGCCAGCAGATCGCGGTGCTGAACTTCGGGCGCATCATCGCGCGCGGCGGCCCCGAGCAGATCCGCAACGACCCGCAGGTGATCGAGGCCTACCTCGGCCGCGAGGACGACGAAGCCACCAACGAACCGGAGGCCGCGGCATGAGCGCAGGCAGCAAACAACCCCTGCTGCAGGTGCAGGGCCTGAAGGTTTCCTTCGGCCATGTGCAGGCCGTCAAGGGCATCGACTTCGAACTGCACGAAGGACAGATCACCACGCTGGTCGGCGCCAACGGCGCCGGCAAGTCGACCACGCTGCTGGCGTTGTCGGGCCTGGTGAAGAAGACCGCCGGGCGCGTCGTGTTCGCGGGCCAGGACATCTCCGCCCTCGCGCCGCACAGGATCGTGGCCGGCGGCGTGGTGCAGGTGGCCGAGGGCCGCGCCACGCTGACCACGCTGACGGTGCGCGAGAACCTCGAGCTCGGCGCCTACACGCGGCGCGACGGCGCGGCCGCGCGCACGGCCGACCTGGAGCGCATCTACGCCCTGTTCCCGGTGCTCAAGGACCGCGCCGACGGCCTGGCCGGCAACCTCTCGGGCGGCGAGCAGCAGATGCTGGCGATCGGCCGCGCCCTGATGGCGAAGCCGCGCGTGCTGCTGCTGGACGAGCCCTCGATGGGCCTGGCGCCGATCATCGTGCAGGACATCTTCCGCACGCTGCGCGAGATCAACCGCCAGGGCCTGACGATCTTCCTGGTGGAGCAGAACGTGCGCCAGGCACTGAAGATCGCGGACCGGGCCTATGTGATCGAGACCGGCAGCATCGTGCTGTCGGGCAGCGGTCGCGACCTGCTCGGCGATCCGAAGGTGCAGGAAGCCTACCTGGGCAGCTGATTCAGCCGGCGGCGCGGCCGAAGCGCTGCGCGATCGACTGCTCGATGCCCGCCGCATCGAGCCCGATCGAGGCCAGCAGCTTGGCCGGGTCGCCGTGCTCGATGAAGCGGTCGGGCAGGCCCAGTTGCAGCACCGGCACCTGCACGCCCGCGGCCTGCAGCGCCTCGAGCACCGCGCTGCCCGCGCCGCCCATCAATGCGCCTTCCTCGAGCGTGACCAGCGCCTCGTGCGAGCGCGCCACCTCGAGCAGCAGTTCCACGTCGAGCGGCTTGGCCCAGCGCATGTTGGCCACCGTGGCGTCGAGCGCCTCGGCCGCCGTGAGGGCCGGATACAGCAGCGTGCCGAAGGCCAGGATGGCGATGCGTTGGCCCTGGCGGCGCAGCTCGCCCTTGCCGAAGGGCAGGCCGTCGAGCGCGAGGTGCGGCTCGACGCCGGCACCCGCGCCGCGCGGATAGCGCACCGCCACCGGGTGGTCCTGCTCGTAGGCGGTGGTCAGCAGTTGCCGCGTCTCGCGCTCGTCGGCGGGACAGGCGATGCTCATGTTCGGGATGCAGCGCAGGAACGGGATGTCGTAGGCACCCGCGTGCGTGGCGCCGTCGGCGCCCACCAGGCCCGCGCGGTCGAGCGCGAACACCACCGGCAGGTTCTGGATCGCGACGTCGTGCACCAGCTGGTCGTAGCCGCGCTGCAGGAAGGTCGAGTAGATCGCCACCACCGGCTTCAGGCCCTCGCAGGCCAGGCCCGCGGCGAAGGTCACGGCATGCTGCTCGGCGATGCCGACGTCGTAGTAGCGATCGGGAAAACGCTGCTCGAACTCCACCAGCCCCGAGCCCTCGCGCATCGCGGGCGTGATGCCGACCAGCCGGCCGTCCTTGGCCGCGGTGTCGCACAGCCACTGGCCGAAGATCTGCGTGAAGGTCTTCTTGGGCGCCGACGCGGGCTTGACCAGCCCGACCTGCGGATCGAACTTGCCGGGGCCGTGGTAGGCCACGGGGTCGGCCTCGGCCAGCTTGTAGCCCTGGCCCTTCTTGGTCACCACGTGCAGGAACTGCGGGCCCTCGAGGTGCTTGAGGTTCTCGAGCGTGGGCACCAGCGAGTCGATGTCGTGGCCGTCGATCGGGCCCACGTAGTTGAAGCCGAACTGCTCGAACAGCGTGGCCGGCACCACCATTCCCTTGGCATGCTGCTCGAAGCGCTTGGCCAGCTCGAACAGCGGCGGCGCGGCGCGCAGCACGCTCTTGCCCACGTTCTTGGCGGCGGCGTAGAAGTTGCCGCTCATCAGCTGCGCGAGGTAGCGGTTGAGCGCGCCCACCGGCGGGCTGATCGACATGTCGTTGTCGTTGAGGATCACGATCAGCCGGCAGTCGCACACGCCCGCGTTGTTGAGCGCCTCGAAGGCCATGCCGGCCGTGAGCGCGCCGTCGCCGATGATGGCCACGGTGAAGCGGTCCTCGCCCTTCTGCTTGGCGGCCATGGCCATGCCGAGCGCGGCCGAGATGCTGGTCGACGAGTGCGCGGTGCCGAAGGTGTCGTACTCGCTCTCGCTGCGCTGCGGGAAGCCCGAGATGCCGCCGAGCTGGCGCAGGGTGGGCATGCGCTCGCGCCGGCCCGTGAGGATCTTGTGCGGATAGGTCTGGTGGCCCACGTCCCACACCAGCCGGTCGTGCGGCGTGTTGAACACGTGGTGCAGCGCGACCGTGAGCTCCACCGTGCCGAGGTTCGAGCTCAGGTGCCCGCCGGTGCGCGAGACGTTGTCGAGCACGCAGGCGCGCACCTCGTCGGACAGCTGCTTGAGCTGGGCCCGGTCGTACTGGCGGATGGGGGACGGATCGTGGAGCGTGGGGAGCAGCGGAGCGGCCATGGATCGTGGTGTTCGTTCTTGTCTAGCGGTCGCGGTCTACGACCATGTGGGCCAGCGCGCGCAGCGCTGCAGTGTCCTGCAGGCCGCTCGCATCGAGCGCGGCGAGCGCGTCGTCGAGCAGCTGCGAAGCCTGGGCCCGGGCGCCCTCGAGCCCCAGCAGCGACACATAGGTGGGCTTGTCGGCCGCGGCATCCTTGCCGGCGGTCTTGCCCAGGGTCTGCGAATCGGCCGTGACGTCGAGGATGTCGTCGACCACCTGGAAGGCCAGGCCGATCGCCGCGCCGTAGCCGCGCAGCGCGGCCAGCGCCGCCGCCGAAACGCCGGTGCCGCAGGCCGCGCCCATCTCGACGCTGCCCTGCAGCAGCGCGCCGGTCTTCAGCCGGTGCATCTCGCGCAACTGCGCTTCGTTCAAGGCCACGCCCACGCTCGCGAGGTCGATCGCCTGGCCGCCGGCCATGCCCTGGCTGCCGGCGGCGCGCGCCAGCATGCGGCACAGCGTGGCCTGCATCGCGGGCGGCACCTCGTCGCCATCGGGCGTGAGCAGTTCGAAGGCCAGCGCCTGCAGCGCGTCGCCCGCGAGCAGCGCGTCGGCCTCGCCGAACTTCACGTGCACCGTGGGCTTGCCGCGGCGCAGCACGTCGTTGTCCATGCACGGCAGGTCGTCGTGCACCAGCGAATAGGCGTGGATCAGCTCGGTGGCGCAGGCCGCGCGCAGCGCCGCGGCCGCATTGCCGCCGACCGCCTCGCTGGCCGCGAGCACCAGCAGCGGCCGCAGCCGCTTGCCGCCGTCGAGCACCGCATAGCGCATGGCCTCGCCGAGCAGCACCGGCGAATCGACGCCGACCCAGCCCGACAGCGCCTGTTCGACGCGCTCGAGGTGCGGGCGGCTCCAGAGCGCAAGGCGGGCCTGGTCCCAGGCAGGGGACGTGGTGGCCGCGGTCATTCGGCGGCCCAGGGCTTGAGGCTGCCCGCGTCGAGCACCTTGATCTGGTCTTCCACCGCCTGCAGCCGGTCGCGGCAGAAGGCCAGCAGCGCGGCGCCGCGCTGGTAGCTGCCCAGCAGCTGGTCGAGCGGCAGCTGGCCCGATTCGAGTTCCGCGACCAGTTGCTCCAGTTCCTGGAGTCCCGCTTCGTAGCTGACGGGCATCGGGCCCGTGTCGGGCGTGGGCGCCGGACTGGACGCGGGAGAGGAAGGCACGTTGGGCATGCGGGGGCAACGAGGATGAAACCGCGCATTTTAGGTCGCGGCCGATGGCACATCGGCGGCTTGCGCGACACCGTGGCGCGGCGTCGTGCACGGCCGGACAGGGCGCCGGCCCGACCAGGGTGAAAGCCCCAGGGGCCACAAGGAAGGCCCCCCGGGTACAATCCCCCTCCCCCAGCCGGTCACGCCGGCGCAACTCTCGGGCCGACACGCCTCTCCTGTCGTCGGTACCTTCCGTTTCAATTTTGTTTTCCTCCCTGTGGGGAGCTTGGTCAGGTCCTCCATGTCTGATTTAAGTCTTCAACTGCAGCAGGCCACGAGCCAACTTCCGGTTTCCGCGTATTTCGACGAGGCGCTCTTCGCCCGCGAGATGGAAACGCTCTTTGCCCGTGGCCCACGCTATGTCGGCCACCGCCTTGCCGTGCCGGAGGCCGGCAACTTCCACACGCTGCCCCACGAGCACCAGGGCCGCGCGCTGGTCCACACGCCCAAGGGCGTGGAACTGATCTCCAACGTCTGCCGCCACCGCCAGGCCGTGATCCTGCAGGGCCGCGGCGAACTCGACGCGCGCACCGGCGGCAACATCGTCTGCCCGCTGCACCGCTGGACCTATGCCGCGGCCGACGCGCGCACCACCGGCACGCTGATCGGCGCCCCGCATTTCGCGCAGGACCCCTGCCTGAACCTGCACAACTACCCGCTCACCGAATGGAACGGCCTGCTGTTCGAGGCCAACGGTCGCGACATCGCGGCCGACATGGCCGGCCTGGGACCGCGCGCCGACCTCTCGTTCGAGGGCTTCGCGCTCGACCACGTCGAGCTGCACGAGTGCAACTACAACTGGAAGACCTTCATCGAGGTCTACCTCGAGGACTACCACGTCGGCCCGTTCCACCCGGGCCTGGGCAGCTTCGTCACCTGCGACGACCTGCGCTGGGAGTTCAACCGCAACTACTCGGTGCAGACGGTGGGCGTGGCCAACCGCCTGGGCCGCGCGGGCAGCCCGGTCTACCAGAAGTGGCAGGAACAGCTGCTGCAGTACCGCGAGGGCAAGCCGCCCAAGTACGGCGCGATCTGGCTCACCTACTACCCGCACGTGATGATCGAGTGGTATCCGCACGTGCTCACCGTCTCGACGCTGCACCCGGTCAGCCCTACCAAGACGCTCAACATGGTGGAGTTCTTCTACCCCGAGGAAATCGTCGCCTTCGAGCGCGAGTTCGTCGAGGCCCAGCGCGCCGCCTACATGGAGACCTGCGTGGAAGACGACGAGATCGCCGAGCGCATGGACGCCGGCCGCCGCGCGCTGATGCTGCGCGGCGACAACGAGACCGGCCCCTACCAGAGCCCGATGGAAGACGGCATGCAGCAGTTCCACGAGTGGTACCGGCGCGAGCTGCAGGCCGCCGGCTGAGGCGCCGAAGCGGCTGCTTCGGTTCCGTTTCCTGCTATTCTCTTGATAGCTGAATGCGCCCGGTTGGCGGGCGTTTCAGCTATTTTTCTTTTGTAAGAAGTCAAGACGATGCAAGCGCTCTGGATGGTGCTCGGCGCCTTTTTGTTCGCCTCCATGGGCGTGGCCGTGAAGATCGCCTCGGCCTGGTTCACCAGCGGCGAGATGGTGCTCTGGCGCGGCGTCATCGGCATCGTCTTCCTGTGGCTGCTGGCGCGCAGCCGCGGCGTCTCGCTCGCCACCCGGTACCCGGGCATGCATGCCTGGCGCAGCCTGATCGGCGTGGTCTCGCTGGGCGCATGGTTCTATGCCATCGCCCACATGCCGCTGGCCACGGCCGTCACCCTCAACTACATGAGCAGCGTCTGGATCGCCGCCTTCCTGGTCGGCGGCGCGCTGCTGGCCTGGATGCCGGTGCCGGGCCGCGACGGCCGCGTCTCGCGCCCGCCGCTGCAGGCGCCGCTGGTGCTGACCGTGCTCACGGGCTTCGCCGGCGTGGTGCTGATGCTCAAGCCCAGCGTCGATTCGAGCCAGGGCTTCGCCGGCCTGCTGGGCCTGCTGTCGGGCCTGACCGCCGCCTTCGCCTACATGCAGGTGGTGGCGCTCTCGCGCATCGGCGAGCCCGAGATGCGCACGGTGTTCTATTTCGCGCTCGGCTCGGCCGTGGCCGGGGCGCTGGCCACGGCCTTCACCGGCTTCTCGGAATGGAACTGGCGCCACGGCCTGTGGCTGCTGCCGATCGGCCTGCTGGCGGCCCTCGGACAGCTTTGCATGACCCGCGCCTACGCCACCGCCAAGACCGAGAGCGGCACCCTGGTGGTGGCCAACCTGCAGTACTCGGGCATCATCTTCGCGGCCTTCTACAGCGTGGTGCTGTTCGACGACCGCATCGACGCCGCCGGCTGGACCGGCATGGCGCTCATCATCGCGAGCGGCGTTGCCGCAACCGTGTTGCGTCAGCGTACAGTGCCACAGGCGCCGGCCGAGGAACATTGAGGCCGGTTCGCAGTCCCCTTCACATCCGCCGCCGATATGGTGCGGCCCATGCGTCCAGGAGTTCTTCGCCATGACCTTCACCACCCTCGTTTCCGCCGATGCGCTGCGCGCCCTGCAGGCCGCCGGCACGCCGCTCATGGTGTTCGACTGCAGCTTCGACCTCATGAAGCCCGAGTCGGGCGCCCAGCAGTACGCGGCCTCGCACATCCCGGGCGCGCTGCATGCCGACCTCGACACCGACCTCAGCGCCAAGCACGGAGTGCCGGGCGCGCACGGCGAGGTGGTGGTGGCGCAGGAAGACGGCGTGCCGGCCTCGGGCGGGCGCCATCCGCTGCCCAGCCGCGAGCGCTTCGCGGCCTGGCTCAGCGGCATCGGCTTCTCGAACGACATGCAGGCCGTGGTCTACGACCGCAACGGCGCCAACTACTGCGGTCGCCTGTGGTGGATGCTCAAGTGGATGGGCCACGACGCCGTGGCCGTGCTCGACGGCGGCCTGCAGGGCTGGCAGGCCGAGGGCGGCGAGGTCACCGACCGCGAGGAGCCCGCGCGCTTCCAGTCGAACTTCGTCATGGGCGAGCCGCTGGTGCGGCTCGTGACCACCGACACCGTGGTGCGTCGGTTGGGCCAGCCTGACCAGAACCTGATCGACGCGCGGGCCGGTGCACGCTATCGCGGCGAGGTGGAACCTCTGGACCCGATCGCCGGTCACATCCCCGGGGCACTCAACCGCCCCTTCGCCGAGAACCTCGGTCCCGACGGCAAGTTCAAGCCCGCCGCGCAACTGCGCGCCGAGTTCGAAACGCTGCTCGAAGGCCGCGATCCGGCGACGGTCGTCCACCAGTGCGGCAGCGGCGTGAGCGCCGTTCCCAACCTGCTCGCGATGCGCATCGCGGGGCTCGGAACGGCCGCGCTCTATGCCGGCAGCTGGAGCGAATGGAGCAACACCCCGGGGCTGCCGACCCGGCAAGGCGCCCAACCATGACCCTGACCCGATCCAGCACCGACCGACGCGCTCTCCGACGCATCCTCGCTTCCGCCGCCCTCGCGCTGGTGGCCTCGGCCCCGTTCGCGGCCGCGCAGGCCCAGCAGCAGCACGCCCACGTGCACGGCCAGATCAAGCTCGACGTCGCCATCGACGGCCCCACGGTCGTGATCGACATGGAGTCGCCGCTCGACAACATCGTCGGCTTCGAGCGCGCGCCCAAGACCGATGCCGAGAAGAAGACCGTCGAGGACGCCGTGGCCCAACTGCGCGCGGCCGACAAGCTGTTCGCCATCGACCCCGCCGCGAGCTGCAAGCTCGGCCCGGTCGACCTGCGCTCCAGCGCGCTCGGCCTCGGCAAGCCCGATGCCAGCGAGCCCGAGGGCCATGCCGACCTCGACGCCACCTTCTCGTTCAACTGCGCCAACGCGGCCGCCGCCAAGTACATCGACATCGGCCTGTTCGCCGCCTTCAAGGGCACGCGCCAGATCGATGCGCAGATCGCTTCCGCGCAAGGCCAGTTCAAGCGCCAGCTCAAGCGCCCCGCGGGTGCGCAAGCCGCGCAGCCGGCCCGCCTGACCTGGGGCAAGTGAGGTCGTGAGCCTTCCTTCGCAGGCCGAATCCACGCCGCTGCGCGTGGTGCTCTCGGCCGAATCGCTGCGCTTCTCCTGGCCTGGCAGCGCCACGCCCTGCATCGACATCGAGGCCTTCCGCATCACGGCCGGCGAATCGGTGTTCCTGCATGGCCCCAGCGGCTGCGGCAAGAGCACCCTGCTGTCGCTGCTGGCCGGCGTGCTGGTGGCCGACGAGGGCCGCGTGTGCCTGCTGGGCCACGACTGGTCCAAGCTCTCGGGCGCCGCGCGCGACCGCTGCCGCGTGGCGCACGTGGGCTACATCTTCCAGCAGTTCAACCTGCTGCCCTATCTGAGCGTGGTCGACAACGTGCTGCTGCCCTGCCGCTTTTCGGCACGGCGCCGCGAGCAGGCCTCGCGCCAGCGCGGCGCGCGCGAGGAAGCCGAGCACCTGCTCGACCAGATGGGCCTGGACCGCAAGCTCTGGCAGCGCCAGGCACTGCAGCTCTCGGTGGGCCAGCAGCAGCGCGTGGCCGCGGCGCGCGCGCTCATCGGCCAGCCCGAGGTGGTGATCGCCGACGAGCCCACCTCCGCGCTCGACGAGGACCGGCGCGAAGCCTTCCTCGACGTGCTGCTGACCGCCTGCGCCGAGAACGACAGCGCGCTGGTGTTCGTGAGCCATGACCAGCGCATCGCGCAGCGCTTCGCGCGGCACGTGCTGCTCCCCGAGATCAACCGCGCCTCGAGCGCGACGATGGCGACCGACGCATGAAGGCCCTGTTCTCCATCGCCTGGCGCAGCGCCTGGAACCGCCGCTTCACGCTCGCGCTCACCGTGTTCTCGATCGCGCTGTCGACCTTCCTGCTGCTGGGCGTCGAGCGCATCCGCACCGAGCTGCGCGAGAACTTCGCCTCCTCGGTCTCGGGCACCGACCTGATCGTGGGCGCGCGCACCGGCTCCACCCAGCTGCTGCTGTACTCCGTGTTCCGCATCGGCGCGGCCACCAACAACATCGCGTGGAAGAGCGTGCAGGCGCTGCAGGCGCACCCCGGCGTCGACTGGGTGGTGCCGCTGTCGCTCGGCGATTCGCACCGCGGCTTCGCCGTGCTCGCGACCTCGCCCGAGTACTTCACGCGCTTTCGCTACGGCGACCGCCAGTCGCTCGCGCTGCGCGAAGGCAAGCCCTTCAGCGAGCTGTTCGACGCCGTGGTCGGCGCCGAGGTGGCCGACAAGCTCGGCTACCACGTGGGCCAGAAGATCACGCTGGCCCACGGCAGCGGCGAGCTCAACGTGGCCGAGCATGCCGACAAGCCCTTCACCGTGGTGGGCGTGCTCGCGCGCACCGGCACGCCGGTTGACCGCACCGTGCACATCGGCCTCGCGGCCATGGAGGCGATCCACCTCGAATGGGTGGGCGGCGCGCCCATGCCCGGCGTGAAGATCCCGGCCGAGCAGGTGCGCAAGTTCGACCTCACGCCCAAGAACGTGACGGCCGCGCTCGTGGGCCTGAAGAACCGCGCCGCCGTGTTCTCGGTGCAGCGCTGGATCTCCACCTACACCGGCGAGCCGCTGATGGCGATCCTGCCCGGCGTGGCGCTCGACGAGCTCTGGAGCGTGATCGGCGTGGGCGAGAACGCGCTGCTGCTGATGTCGGGCCTGGTCGCGCTCGTGAGCCTCGCGGGCCTGGTGTCGGTGGTGATGGCCGGTCTCAACGAAAGGCGGCGCGAACTCGCCGTGCTGCGCGCCGTGGGCGCGGGCCTGCGCCACGTGCTGGCGCTGCTCGCGCTCGAGGGCGCGCTGGTCACCGTGCTCGGCGTGCTCGTGGGCGTGCTGATGGCGGTGCTGGGCATCGCCGGCCTCGCGCCCTGGCTGCAGTCGCAGTTCGGGCTGACATTGCGGCTTTCCGAACCTACACTGAACGAATGGCTGCTGCTCGCGAGCCTGCTGGCCGCCGGCTGGCTGGCGAGCCTGCTGCCCGGCATTCGCGCCTACCGGCTCTCGCTCGCCGACGGGCTTTCACCGAGGATCTGATCCCATGCGCCACGCAAAGACTCTCCATCCCGCCGTCCAGGCCTCGAAGCGCTTCGCCCTGCTGATGGCCGGCGCCAGCCTCGCGGCCGCCGCCTGGGCCGCCGAGCCCGCGCCCAAGGACACCACCGCCACCAACCCACTCGGCGGCAAGGCCGCCCCCGCGGCCACCGCCAAGGCCCCGGCCGGCCAGCCGCGCCAGATCACCTGGGAGGAACTCGTGCCCAAGGACTGGGACCCGTCGAAGGAGTTCAAGGGCATGGACCTCAGCGCCCTCGACGACGGCGACCCGCGCGCCAACGAGCTGCTGATGAAGATGCAGGAGGTGTCGAACAACGCGCCGACCAATCCCGCGATGAACGGCGTGGAGGTGAAGATCCCCGGCTTCATCGTGCCGCTCGAGGAAGCCAAGGGCGAGGTCACCGAGTTCCTGCTCGTGCCCTACTTCGGCGCCTGCATCCACACCCCGCCGCCGCCGGCCAACCAGATCCTGCACGTGGTGCCGCAGAAGGGCGCCAAGTTCCGCGCCATGGACACCGTGTGGGTC
Organism: Variovorax sp. GW821-FHT09B05; assembly: GCF_059418265.1. Lineage (NCBI taxonomy): Bacteria > Pseudomonadati > Pseudomonadota > Betaproteobacteria > Burkholderiales > Comamonadaceae > Variovorax > Variovorax sp. GW821-FHT09B05. The sequence goes on along the minus strand of NZ_JBWKPN010000006.1, from coordinate 48,469 downwards.
ACGGGCAAGCTGCAGACCCTGCGCAACGATTCGATGATGGGCGTGAGCGGCTACCACGTGAGCGCGAGCAGCGTCACCAAGTACACCGGCGGCGCGAAGTAGCCGCCAGCCGCATGCCGCGGCACTGACCGCGAGCTGACTGGGAGCAAGGGGCCGGCATTCACCGGCCCTTCACCTTTCTTGACAGGCCTGTTCCTACCCGGCCAGCGCCCGGCAGACGACACAGCCCGTTGCATCCTCGGGCCATGCTTCGTCATCGCTCGAGTTGCGGCACCCGTTCTGTACGAGCGGGTGCTCCAACAGCGCCCCAGGAAGGCCAGGATGATCCCCTCCAATCACACCCCCCTCGCGCGTGCACTCACGCTGTCGCTGTGCACCGCAGCATTGGTGCTCGCGGGCTGCGACAAGTCCGAGACCCCCGCCGCGCAGAATGCCGCCGCACCCGCGCCCCAGGCCGCGGCCTCCGTGCCCGCCGCCGCGGCACCGGCCCCCGCGGCCCCCATGCCGGTGGCCTACGTGCCACCCGCGGCCGAGGAGCTCTACCAGATGGTCGCGCCCATCGCGCTGTACCCCGACAAGCTCGTGGCGCAGGTGCTGGCCGGCGCCACCTATCCCGAGCAGATCACCGCCGCGCAGGACTGGCTCAAGCAGAACCCCACGCTCAAGGCCGGCGCGCTCGCAGATGCCGTCAACCAGCAGCCCTGGGACCCGAGCGTCAAGTCGCTGACCGCCTTCCGCAACGTGATGGACCAGATGGCCGGCAACCTGCCCTGGACCGAGGCACTGGGCAAGGCCTACTACAACGACCCGGCCGACGTGATGAACGCCATCCAGGTCATGCGCCAGCGCGCCTCCAAGGCCGGCCGACTCAAGAACAACGACAAGCTCAAGGTCGCGACCGCCGCGGCGCCGGCCAACTACACGCCCGCGCCCGACCCGCAGGGTGCCTATGCGGGCCCGCTCATCGTCGAGCCGCCGCAGCAGCTCATCACCATCCAGCAGGCGCAGCCCGACGTGGTCTACGTGCCCAGCTACAACCCGCAGCAGATCTACGGCGAACCCGTGGCCGCCTACCCCGGCTATGCCTACACGCCCCCGCCGCAGCCCGTGTACGTCGACCGCGGCTACAGCGGCGCCCAGGTCGCCACGGCCGGCGTGCTGGCCTTCGGTGCCGGCGTGGTCGTGGCCTCGGCGCTCGAGCGCCATGGCTGGGGCTGGAACTCCTGGAACGTGAACTGGGGCCGTCCGCGCGATCGCGACTATCAGCGCGCCGCGCCGCCGCCGCCGGCCTATCGCCCGGCCGTGGTCTACAACAACAACACCTACGTCTCGCGCTCGACCACCGTCGTCAACAACGTCTACAACAACAACGGCGGCGGCCGCGACCGTGACCGCCCGCGCGGCGATGCGGGCGTGGCCGCCTGGCAGGCCGCGCATCCGGGGCAGTCGCCCAACTTCGCGATGCAGCAGCAGCAGGCCCAGCAACAGCAGGCCGCCGCGCTGCTCGCGCAGCAGCAACAGGCGCGCCAGCTGCAGATGCAGCAACAGCAGCAGCAACACGCGCAGCAGTTGCAGAGCCAGCAGCAGGCGCAGCAACAAGCCCAGCAGCAGGCCCTGGCGCGCCAACAGCAGATGCAGCAGCAGGCGCATCAACAACAGGCGCAACAACAGGCTCAGCAGGACCAGGCGCGACGCCAGCAGTTGATGACGCAACAGCAGACGCGCGAGCAGCAAGCCCAGCAGGCCCAGGCCGCACGCCAGCAGGCGCAGCAGCAGCAAGCGCAGCAGGAGCAGGCTCGTCGCCAGCAGCAACTGGCCCAGAACCAGGCCGGCCAGCAGCAGGCGCAACAGGAACAGGCGCGCCGCCAACAACAACAGCAGCAACAGCAAGCGCAGGAACAGGCGCGACGCCAGCAACAGCAGGCTCAGCAAGACCAGGGCCGCAGGCAGCAGCAACAACAGCAGGCGCAGCAGGAACAGGTCCGTCGCCAACAAGAGCAGCAACAGCAAGCCCAGCAGAACCAGGCCCGCCAACAGCAGCAAGCGCAGCAGGAGCAGGCACGCCGCCAGCAGATGCAACAGCAGCAGGTCGCGCAGAACCAGGCACGGCAGCAACAGCAGCAGGCCGCCCAGCAGGCACAGCAGCAGGAACAGGCGCGGCGCCAGCAGATGCAGCAACAACAGCAGCAGCAACAACAGGCCGCGCAACGCCAGCAACAGCAGGCCCAGCAGCAACAGGAGCAGATCCGTCGCCAGCAGCAGCAAGCGCAACAGGCCCAGCAACAAGCCCAGCAGCAGGCCATGCAGCGGCAACAGCAGCAGGCTCAACAGGCGCAGCAGCAAGCCATGCAACGCCAGCAGCAACAGGCCCAGCAAGCCCAGCAGCAGGCGATGCAGCGCCAACAGCAGCAGGCCCAACAGGCTCAGCAGCAGGCCGCGCAGCGCCAGCAGCAACAGGCCCAGCAGATGCAGCAACGGCAGGCACAAGCTCAAGCGCAGGCCCAGGCTCAAGCCCAGGCCGCGCACCGCAACCGCCCACCCGGCGATCAGCGTCCGCAGTGACGGCAGGCGCCGCGGGGCGCCAGCCGATCAAAGCCTTCAGCCCCCAGCAAAAAGGCGCATGCGAGTCCTTCGCATGCGCCTTTTTCATGGCGGGTGCGGCGTGCTTCAGCGGCCCTTGCCGATCTCCGTCAGCAGCCGCGTCACCAGGTACAGCCGCGGCACGATCGAGTCGACCTCGATGTACTCGTCGCGCGCGTGGTAGCCGAAGCCCGCGAGGCCGAAGCTCTCGACCACCGTCGCCTTGCCCGAGCGCCCCGCGTAGCCCGCGTCGGTGCCGCCGCCGGTCATCGGCGTGAGCGCGAGTTCGCGGTCGATCTCCTTGTAGATCGCCTGCGCCTTCTCGGCCAGCGCACGGCCCTTCTCGCCCGCCACGAAGGCCGGGCGGCCCACCTCCACCTTCACCGTCGTCTCGGTATCGGGAATCAGCTTGCCGCTCGCGATCTTCGCCTGCAGCGCCGCGTCGAGCTTCTTCTCCGCGCCGGGCTCGGTGATGCGCACGTCGCCGAGCGCCTGCGCCTTCTCGGTGATCTGGTTGATCGGGCCCACCGCGCGCGCCACCGTCCAGTTGAGCGTCACGCCCGGGATGTCCTTCGCGAGATCCTTGGTCTGCAGCATCTGGTACGAGAGTTCGTACAGCGCGTTGCGGCCCAGCTCGGGCGCCGCGCCCGCGTGCGAGGCGCGGCCCTTCACCTCGAGCGTGGCCTGCGCGATGCCGGCCGCGCCGAGCAGCAGCGATTCGCCCTTCACCACCGACTTCGCCGCCGTCGGCTCGAACGACAGCACCGTGTCGTGCAGGTCGGCCGTGGTCGCGATCAGCTCGCCCGAACCGACCGAGCCCACTTCCTCGTCGGGATTCATCAGCACCGTGAGCGTGTCGTAGTCGCGCCAGCCCGCGTCGGCCAGGATCTTGAGCGAGGCCATCATCACCGCGAGCCCGCCCTTGTCGTCCGCGATGCCGGGCCCGTAGATGCGGTTGCCGTCGACCTTGTAGGGCTGCGAGTTCAGGATGCCGGGCTGGTAGACCGTGTCCATGTGGCCCTGCAGCATGATCTTGCGCTTGCCGTTGCCCTTCATCGTGCCGATCACGATGTCGGCCCCCGCCCCGGCCGTCGCCTTGCGCCGCTCGACCTTGAAGCCGGCCGCCTTGAGCCGCCCTTCCACCACGTCGGCCATCTTCATCAGCCCGTCGACGTTGAGGCTGCCCGACTCGATCAGCACCATCTCCTTGAGGTTCTCGATCACGGCCGGCTGCGCCTTCTCGGCCGCGGCGAGCAGCTTGGCGTCGGGGGCGGCATGGGCGGCGGTCGCGGCGCCGAGGGCGAAGGTACAGGCCAGCGCGATGGAGCGCAGCGAGAAGATGGGTGAGGAAGGTTGAGTCATGAGGGTCCCCTTTTCTTGAAGTGAATGGCGAGCGGAAGGATAGCGAGGCGGGGTGGGATGGGGAGCAAATGGGCGACAGGGTCACCGGTCGGCTCAAGCAATGTTGCGCCGCCGGACACGAAACTTGACGACCCTCGCCGCGACCACCTACAGTGCCCTCGCCTCGTGTGAACGAGGCCGGGTTTGGCGGCCTGAAGACATCCTGCGATTCACTTTGGAGGCCCACATGGCCAAAGACTTCGATGCAGGCACCGACGCCGGTGATTCGGGGGCACGCCCCGTCTCTCAGTTCAAACCCTTCGAATGGGTTCCTCCGCAGGGACTCGATCCCAGCCGACGACACCAGGCCGCTTTCTTGAACGATGCGCGCGACGTGGTGCAAGGCGCGCAGTTGCTGGTTCAACTGCTGCAGTGGGATGAAGAGCGGCACGATGCTGCGTCATCCGATACCGACCCCGGCCCTGTGCTCGACGCGTGCCAGCGCAGCTCGCTACAGCGCTTCGTTGCGGTGTCGCTGGGCTTGCTTCATGCGCGGATCGAGGCGCAGTGCGAGGCGATGAGGAAGTAGCGCACGAGGTGGGTCGAACGGCATCGGCAATACTCGGCCGATCGACTGCACGAATCCTCGAGGACTCACAAGACCCATGCGCGCACTCGCCTTGAATCTTCTTCTTGCACTGGCACTGTCCCTCGCATATGCCGCCAACGATGCCGACACCGTCGGCACCTACCTCACCCCGGGCATGGAACGCGAAGAACTCGCGCAACGGTTCAGCGGGCGCAATGCGATCGTAATCGCCTCCGTGACGACGCACATCGAGCCCATGTGCAACCCCGACAGCCTGCCACCCAAGGGATCGCGCATTCAGGAACTCACCTTCTTCGACGATCACGGGAAAACGCTGCGAATCCGCATTCCCAGGACCGATGCCGAATGGGCCGCCAAGGCGGCAGCCCAACCGACGATACCCAGGCAGACGGCATACACGTATTTGCCGGTGGCCTACGTCATTCCCAGCGGCCGCTATACCCTGCAGAGCCACACCATCGAAGCCGGGATGACCGCTCGCCGCGCACCGGCGAGCGGCTGGAGCGATGGCTACCCGGAAGTCGTGCCTGCGGACGGATTGGCGGAAAACAGAGTCTTCGTGGCGGAAGCTGGCAAGCCTGTCTATATCGGGCACTTCCATCAGGCCTGTGGCATCGGGTCCAAATCAGTGCCACCCATGTATGCCGATGGGATGTATGAGAAAAGCGGCGCCACCGGAGTCGTGGATTCGCGCTACCCGAGCCTGGAGGAAGTCGTGAATCAGCGCTACCCGAGCCTGGATCTGGCGCAGCTGGTTCGTCGTCCCATTCGGCAGGGGCCGTCTCTGGGGATGGAGCCGCGTCGTGGGAAGTAAGTGGCCTGGGTCCCCGCATCCCATGCGGCCGACAACGCCCCCGGCGTCATGAAGCTCGTTTTCATCGACGGGCCTGCCGCCTTCGGCAAGCCAAGGATCGCGCGAGAGCTTGGCCGCACCCTTGCTGCGGTTCTCGGGCCTTCGGCGGCCGCGCACGATATCTTCGAAACGTCGGGCTTTCCTGCTTCCGGTGTGGATGGAAGTTTCGCGGCATGACCACCGCGACCCGTCCGCTCATCCGTCCGGCGACCATCGCCGATGTAGACGCCATGTTCAACGTCAGAACGACGGTGCGAGAGAACGCGATGACCATCGAGGAACTCGCCGGGATTGGCGTGACACCGGCAGCCATCGCCCAGGCCGTCGAAAGCGCGGCTTGCGCCTGGGTCGGCGAAGTTCAGGGCGATGTCGTCGGCTTCGCGATGGTGGATCTCGAAACGGCCTGCCTGTTCGCCGTGTTCGTGTTGCCGGAGTTCGAGGGCCAAGGCATCGGGAAGCGCCTCATCCAGGTCTGCGAAGCTGCCTTGTTCGACCTGCATCCTGTCGTTTGGCTCGAGACGGCAAGAAGCAGCCGTGCTGCCTGCGTCTATCGGCATCTCGGCTGGGGACGCGAGCAAGACCTGGGGGATGGTGACGTTCGGCTGGAGAAACGACGTTCGGGCGAACCCGATCCGAGGATCACTCTTTCCGGATGACTGCTTTCGACAAGAAGCGAACATCTCCGCGCCCCTCGGAATTGCCGCCATATCGGCCGTTCGAATCCTCCGTCCAGCTTCACGAACCACTATCGCTTGGTTGCGCTCGTCATCAACCCACCGATCGACCTCTGCCGGCGCGCGGCGCCCGCCGCCAAGCTCCACGGCCTCAGCCCTGGTTGTATTCCTTGAGCCTCCGCCCCGCCGCCAACGGCAACCCCCGCAACCTCCGCCCCGTAGCATCCGCAATCGCATTCCCCAACGCCGCAGGCGCCGGCCCCTGCGATGCCTCGCCGGTCCCCAGAAACGGCGCCCCGGGCCGATCGATGATGTGCACCTCCACCTTCCGCGGCACGTCCGAGAACCGCATGATCGGATAGCGGCTCCAGTCGTAGCTGCGGATGCGCTGGGCGTCGTACTGCACCTGCTCGTACAGGGTCCAGCTGGCCGACTGCAGGATGCCGCCCTCCACCTGGTTGCGCACGCCGTCGGGGTTGACCACCTGGCCGCAGTCGATGGCCGCGATGGCGCGCTCGATGCGGATCTCACCGGTCTCCGGCACGATCGACACCTCGACCGCGAGCGCGAGGTAGCTCATGAGGTTCTTGTACTGGGCGAATGAGAAGCCCACGCCGCGGTTCGGCACGCGCTTGCGCCTGGGGTCCCAGCCGAACTTCTTCGCCGCGAGCTGTACCACGTCGCGCCCGCGCGGGTCGTCGAGGTGGCGCAGCCGAAACTCGACCGGATCGGCGCCCGCGGCGGCGGCCAGCTCGTCCATGAAGCTCTCGATGGTGAAGACGTTCATGTACGCGCCGAGGCCGCGCATGGCCGATACGCGCACGGGCATGTCGGGCAGGAAGTGGTGCTCGACGTTGTAGTTGGCGAAGTTGTACAGCGGCAGGCTGTTGCGGTCGCCTCCGCCCTCGGGCATGGGAATGGGCTTGGGCGGCGCCGGCGTGAAGGGCTTCGCGAGGTACTGCGCGGAGATGAAGCGCCCGGCGTTGTCCAGGCGCTGGTTGTGCGAGTTGCTCCAGATCTCGTACTGCCAGTCGACCACGCGGCCGCTGGCGTCGAGCGAGGCCTTCACGTCGGTGACCATCGCGGGGCCGAAGGGCTCCCAGGTGAACTCGTGCTCGCGCATCCATTGCAGCCGCACCGGCCGACCCGGCACGGCGCGCGCGATCAGCGCGGCCTCGGCGCCGGCATCGTCGGCGGCGTTGTGGCCGTAGCAGCCCGAGCCTTCGACGTGCACGCAGCGGATGTCCTCGGGCTTCATCGAAAGCAGTTCCGACAGCGCGCCACGCATCGGGAACACGCCCTGCGAGTGGGTCCACACGGTGAGCTTGCCCTGCGCATCGAACTGCGCGACCGCGCACGAGGGGCCGATCGACGCATGCGCGAGGTAGGGCTTGGTGAAGCGCGCATGCAGGGTCTTGGCCGCGGGCACGGTCTCGCCATGGCGGTCGCCGACGTGGATCTCCTGCCGGGGCAGCTTCATCAACGTGTCGTGGATGGTGGCCGGCGTGGGCAGCGAAGCGCTCTCCTGCCAGCGCGCGGCCTCGGTGAGCGCGCGCATGGCCTGGATGGCCTGCCACTCGTCCTGCGCCACCACGGCCAGGAAGCTGCCGTCGCGCACCACCTTGACGACGCCCGGCATCTTCTCGACGGCCGCGCTGTCGACGCCGGTCAACACGGCGCCGTACGACGGCGGCCGCACCATGCGCGCATGCACCATGCCCGGCAAGCGCATGTCCTGCACGTAGCTCGCGCCGCCGGTGACCTTGCCCGGGATGTCGAGCCGCCGACGCGACTGGCCGATGACGCGGTGCTGCTTCGGATCGACCAGCTCGGAGCGCGGCTCGGCGCGCCGGTGCAGGTCGAGGCCGCTCACGGCCTGGCCGTAGCTCAGGGTGCGGCCATCGGGGGCGGAGATGACGCCGTCGCGCAGCTTGAGGGCATCGGCCGCCACGCCGAGCTTGCCGGCGGCCGAGCCCACCAGCAGCACGCGCACCTGCGCCGCCGCGTTGAGGATGGCGGTGCCGCTGTCGGCGGTGGAATGGCTGCCGGCCGTGTAGCCCTCGTTGGGCGTGACGGCGGTGTCGGCCGTCACCAGGTGCACCGCCTCGAAGGGCACGCTCAGCTCTTCTGCGGCGATCTGCGTGAAGGCGGTGCGGATGCCGGTGCCGAGCTCGGCCTTGCCGGTCCACGCGGTGATGCGGCCCTGCTCGTCGATGCGGATCCAGGCGTCGAGCATGGGCGTGCCGGTGAGGTCGCCCGGCAGCTTGGCGGTGCCGGCATCGAGCGCGCTGGGCGCGCCCGCCTCGGTGGCCTGCTTGCCCTGCTGGGCCAGCGCGGCGGCGCCGGGCCAGAGCGAGAAGCTCACGGTGAGCGAGCCCGCGGCCAGGAAGTGGCGTCGGCTCGGGTTGCGCAACGCGGCGTCCTGCCGCTGTGCGGGGTGGCTCATCGCGATGCTCCTTGCCGCGCGGTGCCGGCCAGCGTCTTCGACGCCTCGACGATCGCGGCCACGATGCGCATGTGGGTACCGCAGCGGCAGAGGTTGGGCTGCATGTGCTGGCGGATCTCTTCCTCGTCGGCGCCCGGGCGCTCGTCGAGCAGCGCCTGCGCGCGCATTACCATGCCGGCGATGCAGTAACCGCACTGGGCCGACTGCTGCTCGATGAAGGCCTGCTGGATCGGCGCCGGCTTGTCGGCGCTGCCCAGGCCCTCGATGGTGCGCACCGCGCGCTTGCCCACCGCCGACACCGGCGTCAGGCACGAGAACACGGGGCGCTTGTCGACGATCACGGTGCAGGCGCCGCACTGGCCGAGGCCGCAGCCGTACTTGGCGCCATTGAGCTTGAGGTGGTTGCGCAGTGCGTACAGCAGCGGCATGGAGGGATCGATGTCGAGCGCGTGGTCGACGCCGTTGACGGTGAGCGTGATCATTTCGGCAGTGCCTCCTTCTCCTTGCGGACCTTCGCAACCTCGTTCTGCAGATCGGGCCAGGCCGGGCGCTGCGTGGCGCTGGCGCGCACGTAGCGCAGCACCTCGGCGATCTGCTCGTCGCTCAGCACATCGGCAAATGGCGGCATGTAGTGCGCCGATGCCGAACCGCCCCACGGGTTGCCGCCCAGCACCAGGTTGATGGCGTTGCGCGCGCTGTCGGCATTGACTGCGGTGCTCAGGCCGAGCGCGGGCCGGTCGCCGATGGTGCGCATGGGCGCCGCGCCGCCGTGGCAGCCGGCGCACGAGCCGTTGAACAGCGCGGCACCGGCATCGACGCGCTGGCCCGCGGGCACGGCCGCGGCGGCGACCGAGGCGGACGCCGCCGCCTTGGCCGGCTCGGCCTGCGCCGCGGCAGGGGCCCCGGGCTGCAGTCCCATGATGTAGGTCGCGATCGCGCGCACGTCCGACTCGGGCACGTCGGCCAGGTGCTGCGTCACCGGCAGCATCGGCCCCGCGGCCGCGCCGTGTTCGCTCGCGAGGCCGGTGCGCAGGTAGGACACGAGCTGTTCCTTCGTCCACGGCCTGGGCGCGCTGGCCAGCGCGTTCAGCGGCGGCGCTTCCCAGCCGTCGATGAGGTTGCCCGCGAAGGGCTGGCTGCTCTTCTCGGCGCCGAGCAGGTTCATCGGCGTGTGGCAGGCCGCGCAGTGCGCCGCGCCCTCCACCAGATAGCGGCCACGCAGCCATTCGTCGGACTGCGCCGTGCCGGGCGCGGGCAGCGGGCCCTTCTGCAGGAACAGCAGGTTCCAGCCCGCGACCAGCGGCCTAAAGCCGAGCGGAAACGTGAGCTGGTTGGCCTTGGCCGGCGCATGCACCGGCGTGCGCGCCATCAGGTACGCATAGAGCGCGCCGATGTCGTCGTCCGACATGCGCGTGAAGTGCGGATAGGGAAAGGCCGGGTACAGCAGGTGCCCGTCGCGCGACACGCCGGCGCGCATGGCGCGCGTGAAGGCCTCGAGCGACCAGCTGCCGATGCCGGTCTCGGCATCGGGCGTGATGTTGGTGCTGAAGATCGTGCCGAAGGGCGTGTTGAGCGGCAGGCCGCCCGCGAAGGGTTTGCCGTTGGCGGCCGTGTGGCACACCATGCAGTCGCCCGTGCTGGCCACGTGCGAGCCTCGCACCAGCAGCGCCTGGTCGCCGCCGGGCGGCGGTGGCGCGGGCAAGGCCGCGATGGCCGGCTCCCACGCATAGGCAAAGGCCGCGCCAACGGCAGCAGCCGCGACGACCAGCAGCGTCGCGATCTTGTTTCTCGTGTTCATTCGTCCATCCTGCCCGGCCGGGTTTGCGTACGGCGCATCGCTTCATCGTGGGCGGCGCGGATGCTACGCGGCAAGAATTAGATGGGAGTTCGACTGCGGAGATACCCGAGTCGAATGCTGGTCGGCGCAGAGGCGTGCGGGGCGGCAATGCGCGGGAAGCTGTAGGCCTGGATGACCGGCCAACGTACCGATCCGATCCGAGGTTCGACACGAAGTGGTTCGCACCGAGTGAATTTCCACGACACTTTGCCGGATCAAATCACGGAGGTCCCATGGCTGTACTGATCGCCGCTGAAAACGTGGAAATAGGGTGTGCTGGTTGGGTCTATCGCACGATCTTGAGCGAGATTTCGCAGGTGCTCGCAGAACGCGGTCACGATGCACTCGCAACATGGCTCTCGGATCAAAACGCCAGCGTCCATCTCTACGGCTGCCTTGACGCTCGAACGTTCACGCCTGCCAATCAGGAGGCTTTCCTGTCCGCACTTGTGGTTGCGCAAGAGCGCAGCGAAGCCAATGGACCGACGGGCTGGCGAGATCCCACGTTCTGGCCCGGCTACTCCGACCTCTTCGCCAGCCTGGCAGGCCAGGCCAAACAGGCGGCGCAAGGGGGCCCGCCGATCTTCCGATCCAACTTGTCGGGCTTTGACGAGCACGACGACTCGCTCCGTAGTGGCCCTGGCTGGCCAGGTCAAGACGCGGACTGACTTTTGCTCCGCCCTCTGCGCGACGGGATATTCACGGCGATGGCCGATGCCCGATCTGGGGCAGATTCAACAAAGCGGTGACCAGAAGCTGGCACCACCCTCAAGCCTTGCCGGCGCGCCCAATCCTCTTCTTCGCCACCGCCTCCACGGCTTCCACCTCCGGCGCCTCCCGCGCCGACTTCATGTGCCCGCTCTCCCCGATCGTCATCCCCACGATCTTGGCCAGCTGCCGGCTCACGCTGATGTACGCATGCCCGAGCCGGCTGTCGAAATAGAGCGAATCCCCCCGCCCCAGCCGCACCACCTCGCCGTTGTCGAAGTGCACCTCGATCTCGCCCGAGAGCACATAGGCGAACTCCTCGCCCGAGTGGCGCACGAAGTCCTCGGGCCCGTGGATGCGCCGCGCGTGCACCACGCCGACGATCGGGCTCATCTGCTTGCCGGCGGCGGTGGTGCCGAGGAACTCGTAGGCGATCGATAGGCCGCGATACACCACGCCCTTGCCGGCGCGCGTGACGACGGGGCCGTCGAACTGGGCGGGCTTGACGCCGGCGCCCGCGAACATGGCGTTCATGTCCATGTCGAGCGCGCGGCCCAGGGCGGTGAAGTTCTCGTAGCCCAGCGCGAGCTGGCCGCGCTCGGCGCGCGAGATGGTGGTGATCGACACGCCCGAACGCTCGGCCAGTTGCGCCAGCGTCCAGCCGAAACGCTTGCGCGCGGTGCGCAAGCGATAACCGAAAGTGGTGCGGTCCAGCGTGGGCGCAGCCTCCTTCGGCTTCGCCGCCTGCTTGGTCCCTGTATGTGGATTCACGCTTGGCTCTCTCTTGTGATGCGCAGGATTCTGCCAGTCCATCCGCCGCCCCTCCACCGCCGGGCCGCCTCGGCCGGGCCCGGAATTTGCGTATGCGCAAATTGCAAGTACGCAAATTTCACCGCCATGGTGCAACGAACGTCCTGGGCCCCTCGCCGCGTCCTCACTCTGCACGAGACGACGTCAAAGGAACTCAGGGCTTTCGATAATTTGCGGATACGCAAATTTGTTCCTACACTGCGCCGCAATGACAACGACCGAACACACCACCGCCACCGCCGACTTCCTCGTGATCGGCGGCGGCATCGCCGGCGCCTCGGTGGCGCACTGGCTCGCGCCGCATGCCCGCGTGATCCTGCTCGAACGCGAGAACCAGCCCGGCTACCACTCCACGGGCCGCTCGGCCGCGCTCTTCATGGAGAGCTACGGCACGCCGCAGGTGCGCGCGCTCACGATGGCCAGCCGCGCCTTTCTCGAGAACCCGCCGCCGGGCTTCGCCGAGCATCCGCTGCTCACGCCGCGCGGCGCGATGATGATCGCGGGCCCGGGGCAGGAGGCGCAGCTCGAAGAGCACTGGCAGGTGCTGCAGGGCATGCCCGGCGATCCGCGCCGGCTCAGTGCCGACGAAGCATGCGCGATGGTGTCGGCGCTGCGGCCCGAGCAGGTGATCGGCGCGGTCTACGAACCCGATGCGGCCGACATGGACGTGCATGCGATCCACCAGGGCTACCTGCGCGGCATGCGGCGCGCGGGCGGGCAGCTGGTGTGCGATGCGGGCGTGACGGCCATCGAGCGCGTGGGCGACATCTGGCGCGTGCAGGCCGGCGGACGCAGCTACGAGGCACCGGTGCTGCTCAATGCGGCGGGCGCCTGGGTCGATACCGTGGCTCGACTCGCGGGCGTGCCGCCCATCGGCATCGAGCCGCGCCGGCGCTCGGCCTTCATCTTCGCGCCACCCGAGGGCGAGGCCGCGACGGCCGCGCGCTGGCCCATGGTGTTCGGCGCCGAGGAGGACTGGTACATCAAGCCCGACGCCGGCATGCTGCTCGGTTCGCCGGCCAATGCCGACCCGGTGGAGCCGCAGGACATCCAGCCCGAGGAGCTCGACATCGCGATCGCGATCGACCGCATCGAGCAGGTGACCACGCTTTCGATCCGCCGCCCCACGCGCACCTGGGCCGGCCTGCGTTCCTTCGTGGCCGACGGCGACCTGGTCGGCGGCTTCGATCCCGAGGCGCCGGGCTTCTTCTGGGTCGCGGCGCAGGGCGGCTACGGCATCCAGACCTCGGCCGCGATGGGCGAGGCCTGCGCGGCGCTGGCACGCGGGCTGCCGCTGCCCGAGCGCATCGCAGGCTTCGGGCTCACGGCCGAGATGCTCGGGCCGCAGCGGCTGCGCAGCAAGGTCGCGGCCTGAGGCGGCAACGCCCCATCTTTCCTCCTTCTTCCCTCCACCCCGAGAACAAGAGAAACCCCATGCGTGTCTTCAGTGCCTCCCTCGCCACCGAAACCAACACCTTCGCGCCCATGCCCACGGGCCTGGCCTCGTTCAAGGACCGCGGCTACTTCCCCGCCGGCAAGCATCCCGAAGCGATGACGCTGTTCTCGGGCCCGCTGTGGGCCGCGCGCATCCGCGGCAAGGAGCGCGGCTGGACGCTGTTCGAAGGCATGGTGGCCGGCGCGCAGCCCAGCGGCACGACCACGCGCCATGCCTACGAGACGCTGCGCGACGAGCTGCTGGCCGACCTGCGCGCGGTGCTGCCGGTCGACATGGTGCTGCTGGGCCTGCACGGCGCGATGGTGGCCGACGGCTACGACGACTGCGAGGGCGACCTGCTGAAGCGGGTGCGCGAGATCGTGGGCCCGAAGGTGGTGATCGGCGCCGAGCTCGATCCGCACAACCACCTCACGCCCGAGATGGTGGCCAACGCCGACCTGATGATCTCGTTCAAGGAGTACCCGCACACCGACGTGCTCGAGCGCGGCATGGAGCTGGTCGACATCTGCGCGGCGCAGGTCGAGGGCAAGGTGAAGCCGGTGGCCGCGATGGTCGACTGCGACATGATCGTGACGGTGCACACCTCGCGCCAGCCGGCGCGCGGCTTCGTCGAGCGCATGCAGTCGCTCGAGGGCAAGGACGGCGTGCTCTCGGTCTCGCTCACGCACGGCTTCTCGTGGGGCGACGTGCCCGAGATGGGCACCAAGCTGCTGGTCTACACCGACGGCGACGCGGCCAAGGCGCAGGCCCTGGCGCGCCAGCTGGCCGACGAAGTGATCGGGATGCGCGACGCGCTCACGGTCCCCTACCCCGGCATCGACGCCTCGCTCGACGCGGCGCTGGCCTTCGACGGCGGCCCGGTGGTGCTGGCCGATGGCGCCGACAACCCCGGCGGCGGCGCGGCCAGCGATTCGACCTTCATCCTGCGCCGCATGGTCGAGCGCGGCATCACCAATGCGGCGCTGGGCCCGATGTGGGACCCGATCGCGGTGCGCATCGCCTTCGACGCGGGCGTGGGCGCCAAGCTCACGATGCGCATCGGCGGCAAGATCAGTCCGCTCTCGGGCGACCCGATCGACCTCGAGTGCACGGTGAAGGCGCTGCAGCGCGACCTGGTGATGACCGGCCTGGCGGGCACGCCGGTGCTGATGGGCGACAGCGCGCTGGTGGAAGCCAACGGCATCGAGATCGTGCTGATCACGCTGCGCAACCAGGCGATGGGCACCGACCTCTTCACGCAACTGGGCTGCGACTTGGCGGCCAAGAAGATCGTGGTGGTGAAGTCCTCGCAGCACTTCTATGCCTCGTACTCGAAGGTCGCCAAGCATGTGATCTACGCGGGTGCGCCGGGCGCGGTCACGCTCGACCTCAGCACCCTGCCCTACCGCAAGGCGCGGCTGCCCAAGTGGCCGATCGGCGCCACGGCCTGACGCCTCGTTTTTTCTTTCTCCCTCGTTCCCTTCCCTTTTCCTCAGCCCACGGAGTTCCGCGATGACTTCACCACGCCGCCTTCTCGCCGCCTGTCTCGGCGGACTCGCCCTCGCCACGGCGAGCCTGCACGCGCCGGCCCAGCAGCAGCCCAAGACGCTGCGCGTGGTCGCGCATGCCGACCTGAAGATCCTCGACCCGACCTTCACCACGGCCTACATCTCGCGCAACTTCGGCTACATGGTCTACGACACGCTGTTCGCGCAGGACGCGAACGGCAAGCCGCAGCCGCAGATGGTCGAGAAGTACAGCACCTCGAAGGACGGCAAGCAGTGGAGCTTCACGCTGCGCCCGGGCCTGAAGTTCTCGGACGGCAGCGCCGTGACCTCGGCCGACGCCATCGCCTCGCTGCAGCGCTGGGCCGCGCGCGACAGCCTGGGCCGCGCGATGGTGGCCAGCGGCGCGGAATGGAAGGCGGTCGACGCCCACAGCTTCACGCTCACGCTGACCGAGCCCTTCGGCATGGTGCTCGACGGGCTGGCCAAGCCCTCGGGCTTCCCGCCGGTGATCCTGCCCGAGCGCATCGCGAAGATGCCGGCCACGGCACCGCTGACCGAGGTGGTGGGCTCGGGCCCGTTCGTCTTCAAGCGCGACGAATGGGTGCCGGGCAACAAGGCGGTGTTCGTGCGCAACACCAACTACGTGGCGCGCAGCGAGCCGCCGAGCGGCCTCTCGGGCAGCAAGAAGACCAGCTTCGACCGCGTGGAGTGGCTCTACCTGCCCGACGCCAACAGCGCGGTCGCGGCGCTCAAGCGCGGCGAGGTCGACCTGGTCGAGCAGCTGCCGCCCGACTACATCGCGCCGCTGCGCACCGACAGCAACGTCAAGATCGGCTCGGGCGGCGCCTACCAGGCCTTCCTGGTGATGAACCAGCTGCACGCACCGTTCAACGATCCGAAGGTGCGCCAGGCGCTGCTGCAGGCCGTGAGCCAGGAGCGCTTCGTCGCGGCCATGGGCTATCCGCTGGACATGCGCATGAGCTACTGCGCCACCTATTTCATCTGCGGCAGCCCGAACGAGACCGCGGCCGGCGCCGAGCCCTTCCGCAAGGCCGACGTGGCCAAGGCCAAGAAGATGCTGGCCGACGCCGGCTACAAGGGCGAGAAGGTGGTGCTGCTGGTGCCCAGCGACGTGCCCTACCTCAACGCCGAGGCGTTGATGGCCGCGCAGACCATGCGCAGCATCGGCCTGAACGTCGACGCGCAGACCATGGACTGGGCCTCGATCGGCGCGCGTCGCGCCAAGCGCGATGCGCCCGAGGCCGGCGGCTGGAACATGTACGTGACGGTGGCCGGCGAGTTCGACGCCAACTCGCCGATCGCCAACGCCTACCTGAGCGCGGCCTGCGGCAACAGCCTGCCGGGCTGGCCCTGCGACAAGAAGCTCGACGAGCTGCGCACGGCCTGGCTCAAGGAGACGGTGCCGACCAAGCGCAAGGAATTGCTCGACGCCTTCCAGTCGCGCGCCTACGAGGTCGTGCCCTACATCAACGCGGGCCAGTACTCGGCCGCGTTCGCCGCGCGCTCCAGCCTCAAGGGCGTGGACAAGCTCTGGGCCGGCATGCCGACGGTCTGGATGCTCGACAAGTAAGCCCTTCTCCCCAGCCACGAGAACCTCGAAGCCATGGGCTACATCCTCCGTCGGTTCCTCTCGACGCTCCCGGTCATGGCGGTGGTCGCCGTGGTGGTGTTCCTGCTGATCCACCTCTCGCCCGGCGACCCGGCCGCGCTGATCGCGGGCGACCTCGCCACCGGCGAGGACATCGAGAAGCTGCGCGCCGCGCTCGGCCTCAACCTGCCGCTGTGGCAGCAGTTCGCGCTGTGGCTCGGCCGGCTCGCCACCGGCGACCTCGGCACCTCGATCTTCACGCAGGTGCCGGTCTCGCAACTGCTCGGGCAGCGGCTCGAGCCCACGGTGTCGATCGCGGTGCTCACCATGGCGATCACGCTGGTGGTGGCGGTGCCGCTGGGCACGCTCGCGGCCTACCGCGCCGGCACCTGGATCGACCGGCTGGTGATGCTGTTCGCGGTGCTGGCCTTCTCGGTGCCGGTGTTCCTGGTCGGCTACCTGCTGATCTACGCCTTCGCGATCCAGCTGCCGTGGTTCCCGGTGCAGGGCTACGTGCGCTTCGGCCAGAGCCCGGCCGACTGGCTGCTCGGGCTGGTGCTGCCCTGCGTGAACCTGGCGCTGGTCTACATCGCGCTGGTGACGCGCATGACGCGCGCCACCGTGCTCGAGGTGCTGCACGAGGACTACATCCGCACCGCGCGCGCCAAGGGCCTGGGCGTGCTGCCGGTGCTGGGCCATGCGCTGCGCAACGCGGCCATTCCCATCGCCACCACGGTGGGCGTGGGCATCGCGCTGCTGATCGGCGGCGTGGTGGTCACCGAGACGGTGTTCGCGATCCCCGGCGTGGGCCGGCTGGTCATCGATTCGGTGCAGCGCCACGACTATCCCGTGATCCAGAGCGTGCTGCTGCTGTCGGCCGGCGTGTACGTGCTGATCAACCTGCTGATCGACCTGAGCTACCGCTTCTTCGATCCGCGCATCCAGTACTGAACCGCGCCATGTCCACCGTACTCCCCATGAGCGACAGCGACACGCCCCTCACATCGGCCAGCACACCGATCAGCACACCGGTCAGCACCGAAGCCGACATCGTGCCCTTCGTCCCGCCGCGCTTCCGCTGGCTGCGCAAGCACCCGACGCTGATCGTCGGCCTGCTGCTGCTGCTCGCGGTGGCGGCGCTGTCGATCGCCGCACCCTGGATCGCCACCCACGACCCGCAGGACATCGACCCGCTGGCGCGCATGCAGCCGCCCTCGACCGAGCACTGGTTCGGCACCGACGCGCTGGGCCGCGACGTGTTCAGCCGCGCGGTGTGGGGCGGCCAGGTGTCGATGATCGTCGGCGCCTCGGTGGCCGTGCTGGCCACCGTCTTCGGCATCGTGCTGGGTCTGCTGGCGGGCTTCGTGCGCCGCATCGACGGCTTCGTGATGCGCGTGATGGACGGGCTGATGGCGATCCCCGGCATCCTGCTGGCGATCGCGCTGATGGCGGTCACGCGCGCCAGCCTCACGACCGTGATCGTGGCCATCACCATTCCCGAGATACCGCGCGTGGTGCGGCTGGTGCGCTCGCTGGCGCTCACCTTGCGCGAACAGCTGTTCGTGGAGGCCGCGCATGCGGTGGGCACGCGGCTGCCGACCATCCTGTGGCGCCACGTGTTGCCCAACATGGTGGCACCGCTGATCGTGCAGTCGACCTTCGTCGCGGCGGCCGCGGTGCTGACCGAGGCGGCGCTGTCCTTCCTCGGCGTGGGCGTGCCCGCGCAGACGCCGAGCTGGGGCAACATGATGGCCGAGGGGCGCAACTTCGTCGCCGTGGCCTTCCACATCATCCTGTACCCGGGCCTCTTGCTCGCGGCCACGGTGCTCGCGATCAACCTCGTGGGCGATGGGCTGCGCGATGCGCTCGATCCGCGCCTGGCGCGCCAACTCTGAGGGACGACGCCCCATGACCACTCCCCTGTCCCGCGTCGCGCTCGCGACCGGCGAGCCGCTGCTCGAGGTCGACGAGCTGCGCACCCACTTCCACACGCTGGCCGGCGTGGTGCGCTCGGTCGACGGCGTGTCCTACACCGTGCGCGCCGGCCGCACGCTCGGCGTGGTCGGCGAATCGGGCTGCGGCAAGAGCGTGACCGCGCTGTCGATCCTGCGGCTGGTGCCCACGCCGCCGGGCCATCACGCGGGCGCGGTGCGGCTGCGCGGCACCGACCTGATGCAGCTGAGCGAGCGCGAGATGCGCCAGATCCGCGGCAACCGCATCTCGATGATCTTCCAGGAGCCGATGACCTCGCTGAACCCGGTGCTGACCGTGGGCCGGCAGATCGCCGAGACGGTGCAGCTGCACCAGAAGGCCAGCCGCGCCGAGGCGCTGCAGCGCGCGGTCGAGATGCTGCGGCTGGTGCAGATCCCCGAGCCCGAGCGGCGCGTGAACGAGTACCCGCACCAGCTCTCGGGCGGCATGCGCCAGCGCGTGATGATCGCGCTGGCCCTGGCCTGCAACCCCGAGGTGCTGATCGCGGACGAGCCCACGACCGCGCTCGACGTGACGATCCAGGCGCAGATCCTCGACCTCATCAAGCGGCTGCAGAAGGAGCTGGGCATGGGCGTGGTGATGATCACGCACGACCTGGGCGTGGTGGCCGAGAGCTGCGACCGCGTGGTCGTGATGTACGCGGGCAAGAAGGTCGAGGAGGCCGAGGTGGTCGAGCTGTTCGACCGGCCGCTGCATCCCTACACGCGCGCGCTGATGGCCTCGATGCCCGCGATGAACACCGCGAGCACGCGACTCACCGAGATCCCGGGGCTGGTGCCGGCCGCGCACGAACTCGGCCGCGGCTGCGCCTTCGCGGCGCGCTGCGCCTCGGCGCGCGAACGCTGCCGGCACGAGACGCCGCGGCTCACGCGCCAGGGCGATGCGAAAGACGCCGACGGCGGCCACGTGGTGGCCTGCTTCGCGGTGCAGGAAGGCTGGGCCACGGCTTCGGTCGAACAGGAGGTGGCCGCATGAGCACGACGACGACGACCGAGGCCGCGCCGCTGCTGCGCGTGCACGAGCTACGCAAGCACTATGTTTCGCCCAAGCGCTGGCTGCGGCCGGCGCGGCCGCCGATCCAGGCGGTCGATGGCGTGTCGTTCTCGGTGGCGCGCGGCGAGACGCTCGCGCTGGTCGGCGAATCGGGCTGCGGCAAGACGACCACCGCGAAGTCGGTGCTGCGGCTGGTGGAGCCGAGCGCGGGCTCGGTGCAGCTCGACGGCGAGGAGCTGGTGGGACTGTCGCCCTCGCAGATGCGCCAGCGCCGGCGCGACCTGCAGATCATCTTCCAGGACCCCTACGCCTCGCTCAACCCGCGCCTGACCGCGGGCGAGATCGTGGCCGAGCCGCTGCGCAACTTCGGCGGCGCCGACGCGGCCGCGCGCGAGGAGCGCGTGCGCTGGCTGTTCTCGCGCGTGGGCCTGCGGCCCGAGGCGGCGAAGAAGTATCCGCACGAGTTCTCGGGCGGGCAGCGCCAGCGGCTGGGCATCGCGCGCGCACTGGCACTGCAGCCCAAGCTGATCGTCTGCGACGAGCCGGTGTCGGCGCTCGACGTGTCGGTGCAGGCGCAGGTGGTGAACCTGCTGATGGACCTGCAGGCCGAGTTCGGCATCGCCTACCTGTTCGTCGCGCACGACCTCGCGGTGGTGCGCCACATCAGCCACCGCGTGGCCGTGATGTACCTGGGCCACATCGTGGAGATCGCGGACCGCGACACGCTGTTCTCGGCGCCGCGCCATCCGTACACCGAGATCCTGCTGTCGGCGGTGCCCGTGCCCAACCCGCGCACGCCCGCCAAACGGATGCTGCTGCAGGGCGATCCGCCGAGCCCCGCGAATCCGCCCTCGGGCTGCCGCTTCCACACCCGCTGCCCGATGGCGCAGGCCGTGTGCAAGGAGCAGCAGCCCGTGCTCACGCCGCGCGAGGCCGACGGCCACCTGGTCGCCTGCCATTTCCGCTGAACCCGAACACCCCCACACGAAGAAGGAAGACGCGATGTCGAACCCCACCCACCACGACCTGCTGATCCGCGGCGGCACCGTGATCGACGGCACCAAGGCGCCGCGCTTCGAGGCCGACGTGGCCATCACGGGCGGGCGCATCGCCGCCATCGGCAAGCTCGAGGGCCACACGGCCGACCAGGTGCTCGACGCCACGGGCCGCATCGTGGCGCCGGGCTTCATCGACTCGCACACGCACGACGACCAGGCGGTGCTGTCGCAGGCGCAGATGCCGTTCAAGGTGTCGCAGGGCGTGACCACGGTGATCGCGGGCAACTGCGGCATCAGCGCCGCGCCGTTGCGCGAGGACATGGACCTGCCGATGCCGCTGAGCCTGCTCGACTCGCCGGTCGAGGGCCGCTTCACCACCTTCGCGGCCTACCTCGATGCGCTGCGCGCCACGCCCTCCTCGGTCAACGTGGCGGCGATGGTGGGCCATTCGACGCTGCGCGCCGTGACCATGGCCGACCTCGACCGCCCCGCCACCGCGAACGAGATCGCGGCCATGCAGGCGCTGGTCGAGGAAGCGATGCAGGCCGGCGCCATCGGCCTGTCGACCGGCACCTTCTACCCGCCCGCGGTGAAGGCCACGACCGAGGAGATCATCGAGGTCGGCCGCCCGCTCACGTCGCGCAAGGCGCTCTACGTGACGCACATGCGCGACGAGGCCGACCGGGTGATGGAATCGCTCGAGGAGACCTTCGCCATCGGCCGCGCGCTCGACATCCCGGTGGTGGTGTCGCACCACAAGGTGCAGAACGTGCAGAACCACGGCAAGACCAAGGTCACGCTGCCCTTCATCCAGGAGGCGATGAAGCACCAGTGCATCGGCCTCGACTGCTATCCCTACACGGCAGGCTCGACCATGATCCGCACCGACCGCGGCATGATGGACGGCCGCGTGCTGATCGCATCGAGCGTGCCGCATCCCGAATGCGCGGGCCGCGACCTCAAGGACATCGCGGCCGACTGGGGCGTGTCGGGCGAGGAGGCTGCCAAGCGGCTGCAGCCCGGCAGCGCGATCTATTTCATGATGGACGAGGACGACGTGCAGCGCATCCTCGCCTTCGACGAGACCATGATCGGCTCCGACGGCATTCCGCTCGGCGAGAAGCCGCATCCGCGGCTGTGGGGCACCTTCCCGCGGGTGCTGGGCCACTACAGCCGCGACGTCGGCCTGTTCCCGCTCGAGACCGCGGTGTGGAAGATGACCGGCCTCACGGCGCGCAACTTCGGCCTGCACGAGCGCGGCACGCTCAAGCCCGGCCACCACGCGGACGTGGTGGTGTTCGATGCGAAGACCGTGCGCGACACCGCGAACTACCAGGAGCCGACGCAGGCGGCCGAGGGCATCGAGGCGGTGATCGTGAATGGCGCGCTGACCTGGCGCGATGGCGCGCACAGTGGTGCGCGCAACGGGCAGGTGATCGTGCGGCAGACGAGCTGACGCCGAGGACGGCTCTCAGCGCGCGTCGTGCGAATGGATCTGCAGTGCTTCGAGGAAGCGCGAGACCATGTTGTAGGCCGCGACCGTCGCCGTGAGTTCCACCAGTTGTTGCGGCTCGAACTGCGCCGACACCGCGGCGAAGATCGCATCCGGCACCTGCACGTGGAGCGTCATGGCGTCGGCATAGGCCAGCACCGCGCGCTCGCGCTCGCTGAACAGGTCGCTTTGCGCCCAGTCCTGCAGCGCATCGAGCTGCGGCTGCGACATGCCTTCCTTCAGCGCGATCGGCGCATGCTGGTCCGCTTCGTAGGGCGCGTGGTTGAGCTGCGCCACGCGCATGATCACCATCTCGCGGATCGCGCCGGATAGCGACGACTTCTGCCGGATCGCGGTCAGGTAGTGGAGCCAGCCTTCGGCCACGGGCGGGCTGTTGAGCAGCATGCGATAGAGATGCAGCACCTCGCCGCGCTCGGCGACGATGCGGTCCGCGAGCGGCTTGACGGCGGGGTTCTGGCTGTCCGCGTAGGGAATCCGGGCCATGGGGGTGTTCCTTCCTTGTTCGTGGATCGAGTTCAGCCGCTGGTGACGATCCCGCGCTTGACGAGGTCGTTCATCACTTCGGCGTCCTTCTTGACGCGCTCCATGAACTGCTCGGGCGTGCCGTTCACGATGTCGTAGGCGTTGTCGCCGAAGCGTTTGGCCACCTGCGGGTCGTGCATCGCCTCGCGCACGGCCTTGAGGATCTTCTGGCGCACCTCGGGCGGCATGCCCGGCGGCGCGACGATGCCGATCCAGGTCGGGTATTCGAAACCCGGGATCAGCTCGTTCATCGCCGGCACGTCGGGCAGCATCGCCGAGCGTCCGGGCGAGCTCACGGCCAGTGCGCGGACCTTGCCCGCCTTGATCTGCGGCAGCATCACCGACAGGCCCGCGAACGCGTAGTCGATGTGGCCGCCGAGCATGTCGGTGAGCAGCGGGCCCGCGCCCTTGTAGGGCACGTGCTCGGTGCGCAGCCCCTTGGCCAGCGACAGCTGCGCGCTGTTCACATGCCCGGCCGATGCGGTGCCGGCGGAGCCGTAGGAGCTCTTGGGGTTGGCCTTGAGGTAGGCCACCAGCTCGTCGAGGTTCTTCACCGGCAGGTCGTTGCGCGTGACCAGCACCTGCGGCGTGGTGACGAGCAGGCTCAGGTAGTCGAAGTCCTTGAAGGTATCGAAGGGCAGGTTCTTCACCGTGAGGTGGTTCACCGCCTGCGAATCGAGCGCGAGCATGAGGGTGTAGCCATCGGGCTTGGCGCGGTGCAGGTCGCCCGCGCCCAGCGAACCGCTGGCGCCGGGCTTGTTGTCGATCACCAGCGTCTGGCCCAGCTTCTCGCCCAAGGTGTTGCCGATGATTCGTGCCGTCTGGTCGACCGCGCCGCCCGGAGCGAACGGCACGATGAGGCGGATGGGCTGGCGCGGATAGCCCTGCGCATGGGCGGCCGGCATCAGCGCGGCCGCGGCCGTCGCGACTGCGCAGGCCAATAGAAGTCGTCGCCCGGTCTCGAGCATGGTGTGTCTCCTTGTTTTTGGGGAAGCGGTGGGAAGGGAGCGGGCCGTCAGCGCGTGGCCGCGACCAGGCCACCGTCGACGACGATCTCGGTGCCGGTCACGTAGCGGCTTTCGTCCGCCACGAGGAACAGCACCGCGTGCGCCGTGTCCCAGCCGGTGCCCATGTGCTTCATGGGGACCTGGTTGTTGCGATGGTCGATGAAGCCCTGCGTGTCGCCCTTCGCGTACTTCGCCGCCAGGCCTTCGATCAGCGGCGTGTGCATCAGCCCCGGCACCACGCAATTGAGCCGGATGCCTTCGGGCGCGTGGATGACCGCCGAGGTGTGCGTGAACTGCAGCAGCCCCGCCTTGGCCGCGGCATAGGCGACCTGCGGCTTGCCGATGTAGCGCAGGCCGGCCACGGACGCCACGCTGACGATGGCGCCGCCGCCCTGCTCGCGCATGTGCGGAATGACGTGCTTGCAGCCGAGGAACGCGCTCTTGAGGTTGACCTGGATCTGCGCGTCCCACACTGCCTCATCCATGTCGACGGGGCCGCCGGGCTGCGAGACGCCGACGTTGTTGACCAGGATGTCGATGCGCCCGAAGCGCTGGATGCAGGCGGCCACCGCCTGCTCGACCTGCGCGGACTGGGTGGCATCGCAGGCCTGGACCTCGGCCTCGCCGCCCTCGGCCACGACCAGGGCACGCGTGGCCTCGGCGTTGGCGAGCACGAGGTCGGTGCCGAACACCTTCGCGCCCTGCCGCGCGAGCAGCACCGCGGTGGCGCGCCCATTGCCCCAGCCATCGGCCACGGCGCCGCAGCCCATGACCAACGCCACTTTTCCCTTGAGATCCAGCACCTTGTCGTCTCCTTCGATTTGCCTGAGCGGCGATCGTAGGAAGAACCCATTTATCTTTGAAATTCTTTCTATCTATCGATTTATAGAATCAGGGAATGAATATCTCCCCGCGCCAGCTGCGCCTGTTCCTCGCGCTCAGCGAATCGCTGAACTTCAGCAAGACCGCGGAGCAGCTGTTCATGACGCAGCCCTCGCTGAGCAAGGCGATCCGCGATCTCGAGGAGGCCCTGGGCCTCGTGCTGTTCGAGCGCACCACGCGCAGCGTGCATCTCACCGCGAGCGGCACGCGGCTGGCCAGCATGGCGCGCAGCGTGATCGGGGAATTCGACAGCGGCCTCGAGCGCATGCGCGCATCGGCCGAGCAGGAGGCGCAACAGCTGTGCATCTCTTCGCTGCCGTCGCTGGCCAGCGTGATTCTTCCCACCGCCTGCAGCGCGCTCGAGCGGCGCTTCGCGCAGCCGCGCATCGCCATCCACGACTGCTCCAACAGCGCGAGCATCCAGCGGCTGCTCAACTACCAGGTGGATTTCGCGCTGGCGTCCGTCATGCCCTCGCACCCGGACCTGCAATACGAGGAGCTGCTCAGAGATCAGTTCGTGCTGCTGTCGTGCGGCGCGTGGCGCAAGCGCATCGCCGACGAAGTCATGCTGGAGGAGCTGCTGCGGCTGCCGGTCATCAGCATGACCGACGCCAGCACCGCGATGCGCTACATCAGCGCCGCCTTCCTGCAGCGTGGCGTGGAGTTCCGGCCGAAGATGCAGCTCGACCAGGTCGGCACGATCGCGGGCTTCCTCAAGGAAGGGCTGGGCGTTGCCGTGCTGCCCTATCTGGGAATGATGCCGATGGTGAGCCTGCGGGGCATGAAGATCTCGTCGATTGCCGACGGACCGTTGCGCTCGGTCGGGATGGTCACGCGCAGGCAGGGCGGCACGTCAGCGATCGCGCGGGCGGCGATGGACGAGATCCGCAACGTGGTGAGCGCATTGATGAAGAAGCACCAGGGCTGGCTGCATCCCGCATCGGCCTAGCGCGTGGGCCCGAAAAAAAGCGCCCTCAGTCGGGCGCGTTCATCACCCGATCGAACTCCTCGTCGGCCGGCACGTTGTCGGCATCGAGCTCGCTGGCATCGGTGAGGTCGATGCCGGTTTCCTCGGACAGGGAATCGGCGGCTTCGGCGTCGATGGCATCGAAGTCGTCCTCGGGCAGGCCGTCGGCATCGAGGTCCTCGTCGACTTCCTCGGGGATCGGCGCGGGGCGCGCGCTGGTGACGGCGGCTCGGGTGGTCATGGTCTTTTCCTCACGGATGGCTGGGCGAAGCAGGCCCCTATGTTGCGCCGATTTCGCGTCATCCGGAAGACGGTGCGGGTGACGGGACGTATCGCCCGCCCGCACCTGTTCAAACGATCAGTTCTTGTTCGCCTCGGGCTTGGCCTCGCCTTCGTGCGCATGGTCGTGGTCATGCCCTTCCTCGTGCGCATGCGCCGCTTGGTTGTGCCCGTGGTCGTGGCCATGCTCGCCGCTGTGCGCAAGCCGGCTCACGCCGGTGACCAGCACGATGCCCGCGATCAGCCAGGCGATCTGCCCGAGGGTCTGGCGCATCGGCAGGCGCTTCTGCAGTTGCGGGATCAGGTCGGCCAGCGCGACGTAGACGAAGCTGCTGCCGGCCAGCACGAGGAAGTACGGCAGCCAGCCATGCAGCTGGTCGACCAGCCACCAGCCGGCGATGCCGCCGAGCATGGTCATGGTGCCGGCCAGCGACACCTTCACGAGCGCGGCGCGCTGGTTGGCCGAGCTCTGGCGCAGCACCACGAGGTCGCCGATGTGGTGCGGCACCTCGTGCGCGAGCACGGCGAGGGCGGCGACCAGGCCCAGGCGCAGGTCGGCGATGAAGGCCGAGGCGATCAGGATGCCGTCGCCGAAGCAGTGCACGCTGTCGCCGGTGAGCACGGCCCAGCCGCCGGCGCGCGGGCCGTGGTCGTGGCCGTGGTGCGCATGGCCGTGGCCGTGCGCGTGATCGTGATGGCCGTGGTTGTCGTAGATGGGGCCGAGCTGCACCTGCTGCTCGGGGGTGTCGCCGCCGTGGTGGTGCTCATGCCCGTGGTGCCACAGCTCGGCCTTGTCGAGCAGGAAGAAGAACACCACGCCGAACAGCAGCACCGCGAACAGCAGCGCGGGCTCGATGCGGCTTTCGAAGGCCTCGGGCAACAGGTGCATGAAGGCGGTGGCGAGCAGCGCGCCCGCCGCCAGGCTCAGCAGGTGCTGCGGATTCACGCCGCCCGAGCCGCTGCGCACGCCCACGCGCAACAGCAGCGCCGCGAGCCACACGCTGCCAATGCCGGCGACCAGGGTCGCCAAGATGATCACTATCAAGTTCATAGCTGCTTACGCAATAAGGACGCCCGATGCGCCCAGTTCCATTCATTAAAAGCAAAAAGGCCGCCCCTTGCGGGGACGGCCTTCGGCGGAAGCTGGCTCTGGGGTCGTCCTGGGCGCTGATCGCTCAGGCGACGCCGTTGGCTTTGAACCAGGCGGTGGCTCGCTGCCATCCGTCGTCGGCCGCGCTCTTGACGTAGCTGGGACGGTAGTCGGCATGGAACGCATGGCCTGCTTCGGGATACACGACGAAGCTCGACGCCTTGGCAGCCGGAGAGCCATTTGCCAGGGCCGATTTCATCTTATCAACGGTGTCAAGGGGGATGCCCTGGTCTTTTCCGCCGTACAGGCCGAGCACCGGCGCCTGCAGGTTGGCGGCGATGTCGACCGGGTGCTTCGGGTTCAGCTCGCTGGCCTGGCCGACCAGCCGGCCGTACCAGGCGACGCCGGCCTTGACCTTGCCGGTGGCGGCGTAGAGCCAGGTGATGCGGCCGCCCCAGCAGAAGCCGGTGATGCCGGCCTTGGAGGTGTCGCCGCCGTTGGCCGCGGCGTACTGCAGCGCGCCGTCGAGGTCGGCCAGCACCTGCGCGTCGGGCACCTTGCTCACGATGTCGGCCTGCAGCTTGGGAATGTCGGTGTAGCCGCGCGGATCGCCCTGGCGCGCATAGAGCTCGGGCGCGATGGCGAGGTAGCCGAGCTTGGCGAAGCGGCGGCACGTGTCGGCGATGTATTCGTGCACGCCGAAGATCTCCTGCACCACCAGGATCACCGGCAGGCCGGTCTTGTTGGCCGGCGCCGCGGCGTAGGCCGGCACCTCGAAGCCGTTGACCGTGTACTTGATCGGGCCGGCCTTCAGGCCGTCGGCCGGGGTGCTGATGGCGGTCTGCGCCATCACCGGCATGACGGCGGCGGCATAGCCCACGCCGATGGCGGCCTTGAGCGCGGTGCGCCGCGTCGCGCCCTGGTCGGTGCTTTCGCCGGGGCGCAGCGAATCGAAGTCGGATTGCAGGTCGGAACGGCGGTCGTCGAATTGGGGCATGAGGAGGGCTCCAGGTGAGGGATCGTCGGACAAGGGGCAGTGCGGGGCAGATGCGAAAAAACGCACGCCGCAATGTAGGCGATAACGGCCCGTCCTCCCTGTCCGCGGGGTTGATGACCCCGCGCGGACGCCCTTTTGCCGCTCAGCGCGGTTCGTAGGCCCTGCGCGCCAGCGCCGCCGCCAGCACCTGCGCCGGATCGACCAGCCGCAGCCCCGCCACCGCCGGCGAGCCCGCGAGCCCCAGCGGCACCTCGGTGCAGCCCATGATGATGGTGACCGGCCCGTGGCGCTCGGCCAGCCGCAGCGCGACCTCGGAGAAGCAGCGCTCGGCCAGCGCCATGTCGCCGGCCTTGACGCCCTCGAAGATGCCGCGCGCGATGGTATGGCGCTCTGCCTCGCTCGGCACGTGGCAGCCGAGGCCGGCCTCGGCCAGCGCCTGCTCGTAGAGGCCGATGCGGTAGGTGCCCTCGGTGGCCATCAGCGCCACCTCGCCCGCGCCCTGCGCCGCCAGGTGCTGCGCGGTCTCGCGCGCCATGTGCAGCAGCTCGACCTGTGGAAAGCGTTCCTGCAGCCGCGCATGCCAGGCATGGGCGGTGTTGCAGGCGATCGCCACCGTGCGGCTGCCGAGCGCCGCCAGCCGGCCCAGCGCCTGCAGCATCGGCTCGAGCGGCTGGTGCGCGCCGTTCTCGGCGCTCGACAGCAGCGCGCCGGTGCGGTCGGGCACCGGCACCTGCGCGAGCCAGTGCTCGGGAAAGGACTGGTCGCGCACCGGCTCGCCGCGCGCGCGCATCTGCTGCGCGCAGGCCTGCACGAACAGGCGCACGAAGTCGGCGCCCGCGGCCGGGCCCATGCCGCCCAGGATGCCTACGACCTGCGTGGAGACCATGTCCTTGTTTCCGATCGAAGTCCGGCTCAGGTCGCCGGCTTGTCGCTGAATTCCTTGAGGTTGTCCTTGAGCTGCGGGCTCATCGGCAGGTTCAGCGGCAGGTTCTTCGGCGGGATCGGCGACATGAACCACTTGGTGTAGAGCTTCTCGAACTCGCCGCTCTTCATCATGCCGATGAAGGTGTCGTCGACCAGCTTCTTGAAGGCCGGGTCGTCCTTGGGCAGCATGCAGGCATAGGGCTCGACCTGCAGCGACTCGCCCACCACCTCGTAGTCGGCCGGGCTCTTCGAGTTGGCGATCAGGCCGAACAGCAGGATGTCGTCCATCGCGAAGGCGACGGCGCGGTCGCTCTCCACCAGCAGGAAGGCGTCGGCGTGGTCCTTGCCGAGCACGATGTTCATGTCGAGGTTCTTCTCGGTGTTGTACTTGCGCATGACCAGCGCGTTGGTGGTGCCGGTGGTGCTGGCCACGGTCTTCTTCGCGAGGTCGGCGTAGTCCTTGATCTTCGAGGACTTCTTCACCAGCAGGCGCGTGCCCGTGTAGAAGTGGTTGACCGCGAAGGACACGTCCTTGCCGCGCGCGGTGTTGTTGGTGGTGGAGCCGCACTCGAGGTCGATGGTGCCGTTGGTGATCAGCGGGATGCGGTTCTGCGAGGTCACGGCCATCAGCTGCACCTGCAGGTTCGGCTTGTTGAGCTTCTTCTTCACCGCCTCGACCACCGCGTTCGACATCTCGACCGCGAAGCCGATCGGCTTGTTGGGGCCGTCGAGGTAGCTGAACGGCACCGACGACTCGCGGTAGGCCAGCGTGATCTTGCCGGACTCGGCGATCTTGGCCAGCGTGTCGGCGGCCTGGGCGCCGGTGGCAGCGAGCAGGACCGTGGCGGTGGCGGCCATCAATGCGGAGAGTTTCATGCGTGCCTTCTTCGAGGGAGGTTGAACAGGAGGACCAGTGTAAGAAAGAGTGACTCAGGACGGCAATTCCAATAGCGGGCTGGGCCATACCCAAAGGTTATGGGCAGGGAAAACCCGGGCGACACCCGATTTCTAAGCGCCGCGGCGGGGCATGCCCTTTGGCTATGGGCCACGCCTCTTTTTGCATTTCCGCGCCGGCGGCGGCACGCCTACAGTCGGGGCTCACCCCTTCCCTCCCCTTCCCTTTCCGTTCCCGAAAGTTGCCTCTCATGCATGTGTGCGTGCTCGGCGCCGGCATCGTGGGCCTGGCCACCGCCTGGCAACTCGAACGCCAGGGCCACCAGGTCAGCGTCGTCGATCGCGCGGCGCCCGGCGCGGGCGCGAGCGGCGGCAATGGCGCGCAGCTCAGCTACTCGTACGTGCAACCGCTGGCCGATCCCGCGATCTGGCGGCAGCTGCCGAAGCTGCTGCTCTCGCCCAGCTCGCCGCTCAAGCTGCGCCCGCAGCTCGATCCGCTGCAATGGCGCTGGGGCCTGGCCTTCCTCGCGGCCTGCAATGCGCGCACCTCGCGCGACACCACCGAAAAACTGCTGGCGCTCGCGGCCGAGAGCCGCGCCGGCTTCGAGGCCATGCAGGCCGATGCCGCGCCCGACTGCGACTTCTCGGCCACCGGCAAGCTGGTGCTTTATGCGAGCGAAGCGTCGCTGGCCGGCGCGCGCGCTCAGCTCGAAGTGCAGCGCACCATGGGCAGCGAGCAGCGCATCGTGCGCCCCGACGAGTGCGTGGCGATCGAGCCCGCGCTCGCCGACTACGCGCGCGGCATCGCGGGCGCGGTCTACACGCCCAGCGAATGCGCGGCCGACTGTCTCAAGGTCTGCGCCGAGCTGATGTGGGTGCTGCGCGCGCGCGGCGTGCGCTTCGAGCTCGGCACCGAGGCCCGGGGCTTCGCGCAGAGCGGCGGGCGCATCGCCGCGGTGCGCACGGCCGCGGGCGACATCGAGGCCGATGCCTTCGTGATGGCACTCGGCACCGCTTCGCACAAGCTCGGTCGCGCGCTCGGCGCCTACCTGCCGGTCTATCCGCTCAAGGGCTACAGCATCACGCTCGACGTCGATCCGGCGCCGGGCGCGGCACCGACCGTGAACGTGACCGACAGCGCGCGCAAGGTGGTGTTCGCGCGCATCGGCTCGCGCCTGCGCGTGGCGGGCATGGCCGAACTGGTGGGGCACGATGCGAGCATTCCCGCGACCCGCATCCAGACCCTGGCCGAGGCCACGCGCGCCGTGTTCCCGCACGCGAGCCGGCTGGCCGAGCTGCATCCCTGGACCGGCATGCGCCCGGCCACGCCCACGGGCCTGCCGATCGTCGGCCGGCTCGAGGGCGCGCCTTCGAACATGCTGTTCAACACCGGCCACGGCGCGCTGGGCTTCACGCTGGCCTTCGGGTCGGCGCGGCGCGTCGCGGCCGCGCTGGCTGCCTGAGAGCTAGACCCCCGCCTCCACGATCGCCTGCTGCATGCAGCGCGTGATGCCGCGCACCGCGACCGAATCGGGCCGGCCCGTGAAGCGCAGCGCGCGGATCGGCACCGGGATGTGCGGTTCGAGCGTGAGCACGTCGACCTTGGAGGTATCGGCCGAGCGCGCGGTGCAGCCGTCGACCAGCGCCACGCCCAGGCCGTGGTGCGCCATCGCCAGCGCCGCGTGGTAGGTCTGCACCGTGACCACCGCCTGGTGGAAGCCCACGCCGGCCTGGCGGCAGGCCTGGCTCAGGCTGGTGCCCACCGGGTCGCGGCTGTCGAGGCCGATCACCGGCCGCTCGGCCAGGTCGTGCAGCGCCACCGAGCCGTTGCGCACCAGCAGGCGCGGGAGCATGCCCTTGGGCGCGATGCAGACCATGCGGCTGTCGGCCAGCGTCTCCTGCGTGAGCGAGGGATGCACGGCCGGGCTGAACACGAAGCCGACGTCGGCCTCCTGCAGCAGCAGCGCCGACATGATCTGCGGCGAATGCAGCGACTCGACGCTGATCGCGTAGCCCGGATGCTTCTCTCGGAAGGCCTTGAGGGCGCGCGGCAGGATCTCGTAGCTCAGCGCCAGCACGCTGAGGATGCGCAGCTCGCCGGTGTCGGCGCCCGCGCGCAGGTTGGCCGCGAGCCGCTGCACCTCGTCGAGCTGCGCGAACAGCCGCTCGATGTGCGGGTACAGCGTGAGCGCCTCGGTGGTCGGCGTGAGCCGCCCCTTGGCGCGCTGGAACAGCGGGAAGCCCAGCTGCAGCTCGGCATGCTGCAGCGTGCGGCTGACGGCCGGCTGCGTGATGTTGATGAGCCGCGCCGCCGCGCTCACGCTGCCCGTGAGCATGATGGCGTTGAAGACCTCGATGTGGCGCAGCCGCATGGCGGGGTCAGCGCACGCCGGTCTTGCCGCGCGCGATGTCCATCACCATGCGCGTGGCAAGGTACAGCCGCGGCTCGATGGAATCGATCAGCACGTACTCGGCATCGGCCGAGTGCGCACCGAAGCCCTGCAGGCCGAAGCGCTCGATCACCGGCGCCTTGGTCTTGAGCGAGGCGAAGGCCGCGTCGGTACCGCCGCCGGCGGCCTTGTCGTCGGCGCCCAGCGGGCGGCCCAGTTCGTCCTTGTAGATCGCCTGCGCATGCTGGGCGAGCGCGCGCGAGGCATCGGTGGCCTCGAGCGGCGGACGGCGGCGCTCGAACTTCAGTTCGACCTTGGCCTCGGGGATCAGCTGCTTCTTCACGCGCTCGTTGACCTGCTGCTCGATGCGGTCGTAGTCGGCGACCTTGAGCACGCGCACGTCGGCGCCCGCGGTGGCCGAGGCCGGGATCACGTTGCGGTTGCTGCCCGACTTCGAGATGGTCCAGTTCATCTTGAGGCCGGTGGCCGGGTCGGACAGGTCGCGCATCTGCAGGATCTGGTGCGAC
This sequence comes from Variovorax sp. GW821-FHT09B05, assembly GCF_059418265.1. Classification (NCBI taxonomy): domain Bacteria; kingdom Pseudomonadati; phylum Pseudomonadota; class Betaproteobacteria; order Burkholderiales; family Comamonadaceae; genus Variovorax; species Variovorax sp. GW821-FHT09B05. The sequence continues at coordinate 16,083 of NZ_JBWKPN010000006.1, read as the reverse complement.
AGCTCGTAGAGCGCGTTCACGCCGAGCTCGGGCGCCGAGCCCGCGTGCGATGCCTTGCCGCTCACGTTGAGCGTGACCGAGGCGATGCCGGCGGTGGCCAGCGAGAGCTTGTCGTCCTTGACCGAGGCGCCCTCGAAGGAGAGCACCGCGTCGTGCTCGCCGCCCAGACGCGTGAGCAGCGCGCGCGAGCCGGGCGAGCTGATCTCCTCGTCGCCGTTGATCAGCACCGTGAGCGTGCCGTACTCCTTGAACTTGAGCGCCTGCAGCATCGCCACCGCGTGGAGGATGACGGCCACGCCCTGCTTGTCGTCGGCGATGCCCAGGCCGTAGGCCTTGTCGCCCTCGACGCGGAACGGCTGCCTGTTGAGCATGCCGATGGTGTAGACCGTGTCCATGTGGGCGATCAGCATGATCTTCTTCGTGCCCGTGCCCTTGAAGGTGGCGCGCACCACGCGGCCGATCTTCTCGGGCGTGTCCTCCATGCGGTAGGCCTCGGCGCTCGGATCGATCAGCTCGACCTCGCCGCCGAGCGCCTTGAGCTTCGACGCGATCAGGTCGGAGATCTTTTCCAGGCCCTCGAGGTCGCGGCTGCCGGACTCGATGGCCACCAGTTGCGAGAGCGAATCGAGCAGCGGCTGCTTCTGCGCGGCGGCGAGTTCGGCGATGCGCGCGTCGGGCGCGGCGGCTGCCGTGGCGGCCGCACCGGCCAGCAGCATCGGCAGCAGTGCGCGCGCGAAGAAGCGGGAGGGGTGGAAATGCATGTTCTGGTCTCCTGACGATGATGACGGTCGAATGGCGGATTCAAGCACGGGCGCGGTCGCGATGCGACCCTCTCATTCGCGCACGAGCCGGACGCCGAGATGCATGATGCGTGCCTCGCAATAGATGGCGCCCTCGCGGCTCAGCACCCAGGCGCTGATCGATGCGCGGGCCGTCGATGTCTCCGGGCTCCCATTGCAGACGGTGGAAGACCACTGGCCCGCGCGCGACGCCTCCTTGCCATGCGCCGGAAAGTCCGAGGGCGGCATCTCGAAGCGATCGGCCTCTCGCCGCGCGAGGCTGTTGACTTCCTTGATGGTGGGCAGGCGCCAGCCGGCCTGCTCGCCGGCGCGCTGCAGCGCCTGCACGTAGTCGTAGCGCTTCGCGCTCCACGTGCAGCGCTTGCCGTTCCAGGTCTGCGGCTCCTCGCAGCGGCGCCACACCAGGCCGGTGTGGCGGTCCTCGACCGCGCCGCCGGCCACGCCGCGCTCGTCGGGCAGTTCACGCCAACGCCCGGCCTTCGGCGCCTCGGGGCCGCGCACCAGGCGCACGAAGAGCGGCGGCTCGCGCGACATGTCGGGGTCGCAGTCGTAGACGAAGCCGTTCGCGAAGTTCACGCACCACGGGCTCGTGGGATCGCGCATGTCGGAAGTCAGGTAGATGGCTGGCACGGTGTTCGGAAACCAGCGCGCGTCGATGACCGACTGCTCGGCCAGCGGCCGGTCGGGGCGCACCTCGGGCACGCGTTCCTTGCCCAGGTCGACCAGGCCGTGCAGCTCGGCCACGGTGGGCAGGCGCCAGTCGGCGTAACCGCACAGCCGGCTCGCGTTGACCTGCGCCACGTAGGCCATGGCGTCGGCGGGCCGGCCGTTGTCGCGCTTGCCCTCCCAGACCAGGCCCGACACGCGGTCGCGCACGCAGGCGCCGCGTGGCTGGCCCGGCACGGGCTCGTAGGCCAGCGGGCCCGCGCCCTGCCGGCCGTCCTGCTTCGGAACCAGGGCCAGCGGCCCGGCGTCGGCGCAGGCCTGGGGCGTGGGCCAGGCTTCCTTCGTCAAGCCCAGGCAGATGCGCACACCGGTGGGCGGCACCTTGGTCGGCACGGGCTGCGCGGCCGCGGGCGACGCGGTGCACCCGATGAGAACGGCCGCCGCGACGAGGGCGCGCGCCAGGCTCAATGCGCCTTGTCCCAGTTCGGTCCCACGCCGATCTCAGCGAGCAGCGGCACCTTGAGGTCGGCCACGCTGGCCATGATGCGCGGGATCTCGGTGCGCACCCATTCGATCTCGGCCTCGGGCACCTCGAACACCAGTTCGTCGTGCACCTGCATGATCATCTTCGTGCCGCGCTTCTCGGCATCGAGCACGTCCTGCACCTTGACCATGCTGAGCTTGATCAGGTCGGCCGCCGTGCCCTGCATCGGCGCGTTGATGGCCGCGCGCTCGGCGCCGCCGCGGCGTGGGCCGTTGGGCGAGTTGATCTCGGGCAGGTACAGGCGCCGGCCGAACACGGTCTCGACATAGCCCTGCTCCTTGGCCGAGGCCTTGGTCTCGTCCATGTAGGCCTTCACGCCCGGATAGCGCGCGAAGTAGCGTTCGATGTAGGAGGCCGCGGCCTTGGTCTCGATGCCGAGGTTCTTCGCCAGGCCGAAGCTGCTCATGCCGTAGATCAGGCCGAAGTTGATGACCTTGGCATAGCGGCGCTGCTCGCTCGACACCTGGTCGGGCGTGGAGCCGAACACCTCGGCCGCGGTGGCGCGGTGCACGTCGATGCCCTCGGTGAAGGCGCGCAAGAGCGATGCGTCGCCGCTGATGTGAGCCATGATGCGCAGCTCGATCTGCGAGTAGTCGGCGCTCGCGATCACGCTGCCCGCGGGCGCCACGAAGGCCTCGCGCACGCGCCGGCCTTCGGGCGTGCGGATCGGGATGTTCTGCAGGTTGGGGTCGTTGCTCGACAGGCGCCCGGTGACGGCCACGGCCTGCGCATAGTGGGTATGCACGCGGCCGGTGCGCGGATTGGCGAGCTGGCCGAGCTTGTCGGTGTAGGTGCCCTTGAGCTTCGACAGGCCGCGGTGCTCGAGGATCTTGGCGGGCAACGGGTAGTCCTCGGCCAGCTTCTCGAGCACTTCCTCGTCGGTGCTGGGCGCGCCGCTCGGCGTCTTCTTGACCACCGGCAGGCCGAGCTTGGTGAAGAAGATCTCGCCGATCTGCTTGGGCGAACCGAGGTTGAAGGGCTGGCCCGCGATGTCGTAGGCCTCCTGCTCGAGCGCCATGATGCGCGTGCCGAGTTCGTGGCTCTGCGCGGCCAGCGTGGCGCTGTCGATCAGCACGCCGTTGCGCTCGATGCGGTAGAGCGCCTCGCTCGAATCCATCTCGAGCTGGTAGATGAAGCGCAGCTTCTCGTTCGTTTCGAGCTGCGGCCACAACGTGGCGTGCACGTCGAGCGTCTGGTCGCTGTCCTCGCACGAATACTCTGCCGCCTTGGCGATGTCGACCTGGCTGAACGAAATCTGGTGCACGCCCTTGCCGCAGAGGTCCTCGTACGAAATGCCGCTGCGGCCCAGGTGGCGCTCGGCCAGGCTGGCCAGGCCGTGCGGCCGGTGCACCTCGAGCACGTAGCTCTGCAGCATGGTGTCGTGCGCGTAGCCCTGCACCTCGATGCCGTGGTTGGCGAACACGTGGCGGTCGTACTTGATGTGCTGGCCGAGCTTCTTCTTCGCGCCGTTCTCGAGCCAGGGCTTGAGTTTGGCGAGCACCTCGTCGATCGGCAGCTGCGTGGGCGCGTCGGGGTAGTTGTGCGTGAGCGGGATGTAGGCCGCCTCGCCGGGCTTCACGCTGAAGCTGATGCCGACGATCTGCGCCACCATCTCGTCGAGCGAGGTGGTCTCGGTGTCGATGGCCGCGAGCTCGGCGGCCTCGAGGCGCGCGAGCCAGCCGTCGAACTGCTCCCAGGTGAAGATGGTGTCGTATTGCAGGTTGCTCGCGGGCGCGGCGGCCTCCATCGCGGCGCCCTCCTCGGACGGCTCGTCGAACAGGCCGCTCTGGTCGTCGTTGGCCTTGGCCGCCTTCGAGGCCTTCTTCTTGATGTTCTCCTCGATCAGCTCGGGCGGCACTTCCTGCGCCTCGAGCGACTTCACCAGGCTCTTGAAGCCGAACTTCTCGTAGAAGGGCTTGAGCTCGCCGGTCTGCGGCGCGCCCACGGGCAGGCCTTCGAGCGAGGGCAGGCCATCGACGTGGCCGGCCAGGTCGCAGTCGGTGCGGATCGTCACGAGCCTGCGGCTCAGCGGCAGCTTGTCGAGCGCCTTGCGCAGGTTCTCGCCGGCCGCGCCCTTGACCTCGGCGGCGCGTTCGACCAGCGCGTCGAGCGAGCCGTATTCGAGCAGCCACTTGGCAGCCGTCTTGGGGCCGACCTTCTCGACACCGGGCACGTTGTCGACCGAGTCGCCCACCAGCGTCTGGTAGTCGACCATGAGGTTCGGCGGCACGCCGAACTCGGCCGTGACGCCGGCCACGTCGCGCTTCTTGCCGTTCATCGTGTCGATGATGGTGATGTGCTCGTCGACCAGCTGGCTCAGGTCCTTGTCGCCGCTGGAGACGATCACCTCGATGCCCTGCGCGGCCGCCACCTTGGCGAGCGTGCCGATCACGTCGTCGGCCTCCACGTCGGGCACGCTGAGCACCGGCCAGCCCAGCAGCTTGACCACCTCGTGGATGGGGTCGATCTGGCTGCGCAGGTCGTCGGGCATCGGCGAGCGGTTGGCCTTGTACTCGGGATACCAGTCGTCGCGGAAGGTCTTGCCGGGGGCGTCGAAGATGCAGGCCGCGTAGTCGGCGCGCACCTCGCGCCGCAGCGCCGTCATCATGTTGATCATTCCCCGGATCGCGCCCGTGGCCGGGCTCTTCGGATCGCCGGGCACGGCCCGCAGGTCGGGCATGGCGTGGAAGGCGCGATAGAGGTAGCTCGATCCATCGACGAGCAGCAGCGTTTTCTTGTCGGTCATCGGGGCATTTTGCCTGCCTCCAGGAGCCCCTGAATGTCCTTGCGGACCACGCCGCCACGGGCCCTGCGACGACAACCCCGATACGGCGCGCCGCCTACAATCCGTGCATGCCCGACTCCACACTCCTGGTTGCCCGCCGCCTCCTGCTGGCGCTGGCCCTCGCCACCCCCTTCGCCGCCGTGCAAGCGCAGAACGCGCCCGCGGCAGCACCGGCTGCAGCGGATCCCTCGCTACAGAATCAGGAGCAGCAGGCCGACGGTCGGCGCAACCAGAAGATCGAGCACCTGCACACCGAGGACAGCGGCGCCTCGGTCGACGAGGTCCGCTACGGCGGCCGCACGCAGAGCATCAACGTGACGCCCAAGGCCAACATGCCCGGCTACCAGGTGCTGCCGAACGATCCGTCCGGCGCGCGTCCCAACGCGGCCGACGGCCCCGCGGGCACCTCGCCCCGGGTCTGGAACGTCATGAAGTTCTGACCGTGCGACGCATCGCAGCGGCAGCCGCATCCCAACCGCGCTGAGGGCGCTTTCCATGGCAGTCTTTACCGAAGTCGAATTCGGCGAGGCCGACGCGCTCGTGCAGCGCCTCGGCCTGGGCCCCCTGCGCGAACTGCGCGGCATCGAGGGCGGCATCGAGAACACCAACTACTTCGCCACCACCGAGTCGGGCGAGTACGTTCTCACGCTGTTCGAGCGCCTGAGCGCCGAGCAGCTCCCCTACTACCTGTGCCTGATGAAGCACCTGGCCGCGCGCGGCCTGCCGGTGCCCGAGCCGGTGGCCGACCCGGCCGTGCAGGCGATCGACGCCCATGGCGCGCATCCGCTGTCGGTGCCGGCCAACGCGCCCTGCGAGCTGCTGCTCAAGGTGGCGGGCAAGCCGGCCGCGGTGGTGCGCAAGCTCGCGGGCCGCAGCGAGCTCGCACCGGGCGCCGCGCACTGCGCCGAGCTCGGTTCGCTGCTGGCGCGCATGCACCTGGCGGGTCGCGACTTCCCGCGCATCCAGCCCAACCTGCGCGGCCTGCCCTGGTGGAACGACACGGTGCCGGTGGTGCTGCCCCACATCGACGAGGCCCAGTCGGCGCTGCTGCGCGGCGAGCTCGCCTACCAGAACCACGTGGCCGAATCCTCGGCCTATGCCGCCCTGCCGCGCGGGCCGGTGCATGCCGACCTGTTCCGCGACAACGCGATGTTCGAGACCGGCCACGAAGAAGGCGCCGCTCCGCGCCTGACCGGCGTGTTCGACTTCTACTTCGCCGGCACCGACACCTGGCTGTTCGACCTCGCCGTGTGTCTCAACGACTGGGCGATCGACCTGCCGACCGGCCGCCACGACGAGGAACGCGCCGAGGCGCTGCTCGCCGCCTACGAGGGCGTGCGCGCGCTCAACGCCTCGGAACGCGCCCTGCTGCCCGCGATGCTGCGCGCCGCGGCGCTGCGCTTCTGGATCTCCCGCCTCTGGGACTTCCACCTGCCGCGCGAGGCCAGCATGCTCAAGCCCCACGATCCGACGCACTTCGAGCGCGTGCTGCGCGAGCGCGTGCGGCACCCGCATGTCATGGCCCGCGCCCTCGAGCCCGTGGCCGCCTGACCCGTACCCCATGAAACTCCACCTCGTGCCGGCCAAGACCGGCGCCCAATGGGTCCGCCTCGGACTCAAGACCTTCTGGCGGCAGCCGCTGGCCTTCGTGTCGCTGTTCTTCCTGCTGATGGCGCTGATCTCGACGCTGTCGGTGGTGCCGCTGCTGGGCAGCGTGCTGGCGCCGGTGCTGCTGCCCTTCATGACGCTGGGGCTGATGGTCGCCACCTCGGTGGCCTACGCCGACGAGCAGGCCGGCGGCAACGGGCAGGCCGGCGCGCGCCGGCCCACCGGTTCGGCGATGTTCATGGAGGTCTTCGCGGCGCTGCGCGCCGAATGGCGTCCGCTGGTGGTGCTGGGCCTGATCTCGGCCGTGTACTTCGTGCTCGCGGTGCTGGCCACCGCGCTGGTCGACGGCGGCCAGCTCGCGCGCGCCTACCTGCTCGACGAGGCGCTGTCGCCCGAGGTGCTGGCCAGCAGCGAGTTCCAGGTCGCGCGCATGGTCCACCTGTGCCTGAACCTGCCGCTGTCGCTCGCGATGTGGCATGCGCCCGCGCTGGTGCACTGGCACCGCGTGGAGCCCGTGAAGAGCATCTTCTTCAGCATCGTGGCGCTGTTCCGCAACTTCGGCGCCTATGCGCTGTTCGGCATCGCCTGGTTCGGCGTGTTCCTGCTGGCCGGCATCGCGGTCGGCCTGATCGCCACCGTGCTGGTGGGCGTCGGCGCCGTGGGCGCGGGCTCGGGCGCCACCGCGATCGGCACCGTGCTGATCGTGGGCACGGCGCTGGTGCTGGCGGCGATGTCGCTGGCCTCGACCTGGTTCACCTTCCGCGACAGCTTCGACCCGAACTGAGCCGGGCCGCGCCGCGGCTCAGACCGGCGTGAGCTTGGCCACCGACAGCGCCAGCCACTTCACGCCGTGGCGCGTGAACTTGACCTGCGCGCGCGCATCGTCGCCGGTGCCCTCGAGCGCGGTCACCGTGCCTTCGCCGAACTTGTTGTGGAACACCTGCATGCCCGAGCGCAGGCCATGCGAGGGCGCGCTCTTCTGCGGTGGCACCGGCGGGCTCGCGAAAGTCTCCTTGCTGGCGCCACCACCATAGGCCTTGCCGCCGCCGTAGCCACCGCCACCCGCGCCGCGCGTGCTGCCGTAACCGTTGCCATAGCCGAAGGCCGAGTTGCCGAAGGCCTGGTTCTTGGGCGTGAGCCACTTGAGCGCGCCCTCGGGCAGCTCGTCGAAGAAGCGGCTCTTGACGTTGTAGCGGGTCTGGCCGTGCAGCATACGGGTCTGCGAGTGGCTCAGGTACAGCCGCTTGCGCGCGCGCGTGATCGCGACGTACATCAAGCGGCGCTCCTCCTCGAGGCTCTCGTAGTCGCTCATCGAGTTCTCGTGCGGGAACAGGCCCTCTTCCATGCCGGTGATGAACACGCAGTCGAACTCGAGGCCCTTGGCCGCGTGGACCGTCATCAGCTGCACCGCGTCCTGGCCGGCCTGGGCCTGGTTGTCGCCCGATTCGAGCGCCGCGTGCGTGAGGAAGGCCGCGAGCGGGCTCAGCGTTTCACCGGTCTCGGCGTCGGGCGCCAGCGGCTCGTCGAGCAGCGGGCGGCCCGGGTCGAGGCCCTGGCTCGCGGGCGACTGGCGCAATTCGTCGACCGGCAGCGCCACCGCGTCGCGGCCGAAGCCTTCCTGCGTGACGAAGCTTTCGGCCGCGTTCACCAGTTCTTCCAGATTCTCGATGCGGTCGGCGCCCTCGCGGTCGGCGCGGTAATGCTCGACCAGGCCGCTGTGATCGAGCACCAGCTCGATGATCTCGCGCAGGCTCACGCCCTGCGTCTGCTCGCGCAGCACGTCGATCTTGGCGACGAAGGCCGTGAGGTTGGAGCCGGCCTTGCCGCCGACCGCGTGCACCGCGTCGTGCAGCGAGCGGCCCGCGGCGCGCGCGGCGTCCTGCAACTGCTCGAGCGTGCGCGCGCCGATGCCGCGCGGCGGGAAGTTGACGACGCGCAGGAAGCTGGTGTCGTCGTCCTTGTTCTCGAGCAGGCGCAGGTAGGCCAGCGCATGCTTGATTTCGGCGCGCTCGAAGAAGCGCAGGCCGCCGTACACGCGGTACGGCACCGAGGCATTGAACAGCGCGGTTTCGATCACCCGGCTCTGCGCGTTGCTGCGGTAGAGCACGGCCATCTCCTTGCGGTCGATGCCGTCGCGCACTAGCTGGCGCATCTCCTCGACCATCCACTGCGCCTCGGCGAGGTCGCTCGAGGACTCGTAGACGCGCACCGGCTCGCCGGGGCCCTGATCGGTGCGCAGGTTCTTGCCCAGGCGCTTCTTGTTGTGGCTGATGAGCTCGTTGGCCGAGTCGAGGATGTTGCTGTAGCTGCGGTAGTTCTGCTCCAGCTTGATCTGGTGCGTGACGTCGAACTCGCGCACGAAGTCGGCCATGTTGCCCACGCGCGCGCCGCGGAAGGCATAGATGCTCTGGTCGTCGTCGCCCACGGCCACGACGCTGTTCTCGCCCGGCACGAACTGGCCCGCGACGGTGTTGCCCGAGAGCATCTTGATCCAGGCGTACTGCAGCCGGTTGGTGTCCTGGAACTCGTCGATCAGGATGTGGCGGAAGCGCCGCTGGTAGTGCTCGCGCACCGGTTCGTTGTCGCGCAGCAGCTCGTAGCTGCGCAGCATCAGCTCGCCGAAGTCGACCACGCCCTCGCGCTGGCACTGCTCCTCGTAGAGGCGGTAGAGCTCGACCTTCTTGCGGTCGTCCTCGCTGCGGATCTCGACCGCGTCGGGGCGCAGGCCGTCCTCCTTGGCGCCGGCGATGAACCACTGCGTCTGCTTGGCCGGAAAGCGCTCGTCGTCGACGTTGAACTGCTTCATCAGCCGCTTGATGGCCGAGAGCTGGTCCTGCGTGTCGAGGATCTGGAAGGTCGACGGCAGGTTGGCCAGCTTCCAGTGCGCGCGCAGGAAGCGGTTGCACAGGCCGTGGAAGGTGCCGATCCACATGCCGCGCACGTTGACCGGCAGCATCGCCGTGAGCCGCGTCATCATCTCCTTGGCGGCCTTGTTGGTGAAGGTCACGGCCAGGATGCCGCCGGCGGACACCTGGCGCGTCTGCAGCAGCCAGGCGATGCGGGTGGTGAGCACGCGGGTCTTGCCCGAGCCGGCGCCCGCGAGGATCAGCGCGTTGCCGGCCGGCAGCGTGACGGCTGCGAGCTGCTCGGCGTTGAGGTTGTGCAGCAGCGGCAGGTCGACCGGCGGCGGGGTGCGGTCATCGGCCGCGAATTCTTCAAACATCCGTCGATTGTAGAAACCACGGCGTATGCGGGTTATATGAAGTTCCGGAAGACCTCCCCACGGGAGGCTGCGTAGAATCAATCACCGGGCCCAAGTTTTTGTGCCCGGTTTTTTGTGCGCGTCGCCCGCCCCCGCAGGGGCTTTCGCAGCGACGCCGCCGAAGCCGGCCAGACCAAGCGCTCACTCGTTTTCAACGACTTCCTCCAGGAGCTTGGTTTCATGCAAATCTTCGATTACGACAACATCCTGCTGCTGCCGCGCAAGTGCCGCGTGGAGAGCCGCTCCGAGTGCGACACCAGCGTCACGCTCGGCGGCCGCAGCTTCCGCCTGCCGGTGGTACCCGCCAACATGAAGACGGTGGTGGACGAGTCCATCTGCCTGTGGCTGGCGCAGAACGGCTACTTCTACGTCATGCACCGCTTCGACCTCGACAACGTCGCGCTCGTCAAGCGCATGCAGGGCCATGGCGTGTTCGCCTCGATCTCGCTGGGCGTGAAGAAGGCCGACTACGACACGGTCGACCAGCTCGTCGCGCAGGGCCTGGTGCCCGAGTACGTGACGATCGATATCGCGCACGGCCATGCCGACAGCGTGAAGAACATGATCGGCTACCTCAAGCAGAAGCTGCCCGCGACCTTCGTGATCGCCGGCAACGTCGGCACGCCCGAGGCCGTGATCGATCTCGAGAACTGGGGCGCGGACGCGACCAAGGTCGGCATCGGCCCGGGCAAGGTCTGCATCACCAAGCTCAAGACCGGCTTCGGCACCGGCGGCTGGCAGCTCAGCGCGCTCAAGTGGTGCTCGCGCGTAGCGACCAAGCCGATCATTGCCGACGGCGGCATCCGCGACCACGGCGACATCGCCAAGAGCGTGCGCTTCGGCGCCTCGATGGTGATGATCGGTTCGCTGTTCGCGGGCCACGAGGAATCGCCGGGCCAGACGGTCGAGGTCGACGGCGCGCTGTTCAAGGAGTACTACGGCTCGGCCAGCGACTTCAACAAGGGCGAATACAAGCACGTCGAGGGCAAGCGCATCCTCGAGCCCATCAAGGGCAAGCTGGCCGACACGCTGGTCGAGATGGAGCAGGACGTGCAGAGCTCGATCAGCTACGCGGGCGGCCGCACGCTGATGGACATCCGCAAGGTCAACTACGTCACGCTGGGCGGCGACAACGCAGGCGAACACCTGCTGATGTAAGGCTTCAGGCTTCCAGCAGTTGCACCGCGAGCCGGTGCAACCGGTGCGAGGAATCTGCCAGCGCGTCGACCACGCCGAAGTGGTCGAGGCCGGGCAGCACCTCGCACACCGGCACCGCCCGCGAGCCCCAGGCCTCGCGGATCATCGCGTTGTGGCGGATGAACTCCGCGCTCTCGTTGCCGCCCGTCACCGCGTAGAGCAGTCCGCGCTTCGGCGCGGGCCAGTGCGCGGGGCTCGCACGGCGCACGTCGTCGTCGCTGAGTCGCAGCACCTGCTCGAGGAAGGGCGTGCGCTGCAGCGGCGCGAGGTCGTAGAGGCCCGAGATCGACAGCGCATTGCGCACCAGGTGTTCGGGCAGGTCGGGCGCCACGGCCTTCCAGTCGCAGGTCAGCAGCGCCGCCGCCATGTGGCCGCCGGCCGAATGCCCCGCCACAGTGATCCGCGTGGGATCGCCGCCATGCGCCGCCACGTTGCGCCAGGTCCATGCGAGCGCGCGCACCATCTGCAGCACGATGCCCGGCACCGTCACGGGCTGCTCGGGCGTGCCCGGGCACAGCGCGTAGTTGGGCTGCACTACGCAGATGCCGCGGTCGTTGAACGCGGGCGCGATGAAGGAATGGTCCTTCTTGTCCATCGCGCGCCAGTAGCCGCCGTGGATGAAGACCAGCACGGGCGCGTCGGGCACGGGCGCCGGGAACACGTCGAGCGTCTCGTTGACGCCCTCGCCGTAGCGCAGGTCGATCCGGCTCGGCAGCGTGTCGCGCGCGGCGGCGGATTCGCGCGCCCAGCGCGCGAAGTACGCCGGGTGGTCCTTCACCCGCGCGAGGTTGTTGTACATGCCTTCGAGCCAGGCGGGATCGCGTGTGGGGGCCATGGTGGTGCCGGGAGCCGGTGCTGTTCCTGAAAGGCGCGCATCTTGGCATGCGGCGAGCACGCCATCGCGGGTTCCGGCTAAAATTCGCGTCGCGTTGGGGGGGTAGCTCAGCTGGGAGAGCGCCGCGTTCGCAATGCGGAGGTCGTGAGTTCGATCCTCATCCTCTCCACCAACCGACAAAAAAGGGCCTTGGCATCCGCCAAGGCCCTTTTGCTTGGGGCGCTCTGCCTCGCTGCGCCTCAGTCGAGCGCCAGGTGCTGGCCGTGCAGCGCCGCCGCGCCGGGCGACGCGAGAAAGCCGATGGTCTGCGCGGCGACCGCGGTCGACACCCATTCGGCCGGGTTCGCATCGGGCATCGCCTGTCGGTTGGCCGGCGTGTCGAGCACGCTGGGCGCCACGCTGTTGATATTGACGCCATGCGGCGCCGCCTCGGCCGCCATCGCCTCCACCAGCCGCTGCAGCGCGCTCTTCGACGCGATGTACGACGCCATGGCGGGCAGGCCGCGCGCCGCGACCTTCGCCGTCACCGCGACGATGCGGCCGGCACGGCGCTCGATCATCGAGGGCAGCAATGCCTGCGTCACGGCCACGAAGGACCATGCGTTGAGGTTCATCATCCGGTCCCAGCTCTCGCGCGTGAGCGCGTGCGTCGCCTCGCCCATCTCGAAGCCGCCGGCAATGTGCACCAGCGCGTCGACGCGGCCGAAGGCCTTGAGGATCTGTTCGGACAGGCCGGCCATGGACGAGGCCGAGGTCACGTCGCCGGCCAGCAGCAGGTGCTGCGAGTTGTCGAGGCCCGGGAACACTTCGGACAGGCGCCCGGCGTGGTGGTCGATCAGCGCGGCGCGCGCGCCCTGCGCGAGGAAGTGTTGTGCAACGGCGCGTCCGAGTGCGCCCGCGGCGCCCGTGATCACGACATGCGGCGCGGTGTTTGCATCGCTCATGGAAGTTCTCCTGAATGGGAAAGAGAGGGGGCGAACCCCTTCGTCGGTGCCGAATGCTAATCCGCCACACACGTCCCACTCAAAAATTTTGAGAAACCTGAATTTCTACGCTATACTCGCAGACTTGCCTGAAAACGAATATGTTTTCAACGCAAGGGCTCTTAGCTCAGTTGGTAGAGCAGCGGACTCTTAATCCGTAGGTCGAGTGTTCGAGTCACTCAGGGCCCACCACCAACACTGAAAACGGTCGAAATCCTTCTGGGTTTCGGCCGTTTTTCTTTGTGCGTCCGTACTGCTTGCCTTGGCGCGGGTGGCAGGCCCGACGGACCTGCCACGATCGATGCTCAATCCACCGGCGTTACTTGGGCGAGTACGTCATCTTCGTCGCGACCATCGGCGACTTCGGATCGACACCCTTGAGCAACTGGCCGCGATAAGGTCCTTCGGCGGCCAGCCAGAACTCCTTGGTGGCCGACGGGCCGACCAGGGAACCCAGCGTCAGCTTCAGCGTGAACTTGCAGGTGCTGAACGTGCCCAGCGGCGTCTCCAGCTTTTCGCGACCGCTGTAGCTGAGCTCGCCCTTCGCGGGCAGCGTGCGCGTCGAGACGACGCTGCCATTGGAGGTCTCGGTCTTGGTCACGGAAGACTCCTTGCTCACGACCTGCCCGGGCTTCATGTCGATCGGGAACGAGAACGGGGGCTCGAACACCTGCGACGCGTAGCCTGTGTACTCCCGGGGCACGATGGCGGGAAGCTTCATGTCGTCGGCGAACTTGCCATCGATCTTGCTGTGGTACGAGGTCGACTTTCCATAGAGGAAGAGATTGCCGCCGACCAGGTCCTTGTATTCCTTCTTGACGATGCGCTGCTCGAAGGCTGGAGAGGCACTGACCTCCGTGCCGACGTTGAAGGCCACCGGCGTGGCACCGGCGAAGGCCTCGCGCCCTTCGGTCACGCTCTTCCGGCGGAAGGAATCGGCCGCGGGGTCCTTGCCGGGCGCGACCGCCTCGAACTCGAGCAGCGTGCCTTCGCGGAAATCGGCTTCGTTGAAGCAAGGCGCGGAGCTCTCGGCCTGCGGGTCCGGTGCGGGCGCTGGTGCCGGCGCGGGCGCCGACGCCATGGGCAGCAACGGAAAGCCTCCGCCCCCTCCCCCGCCGCCCCCACAGGCCGACATTGCCGCAGCCGCGGCTGCGATGGAAAGCAGGCGCGCACCCGACATCCTGCTGAAATCTGCGCTTCTCATGACTTCTCCCTTGTGTGACAACAACCGACAAAGAAACTTGCAGTTGTCACGGAAGAATACGTTTGACCCTCGCGGGTGCACACCTCCTTACGGAGGAATAAGTCACGCGGCCCAAATCAAGGTGCTGAACGATCGTGAACCACGTCGCAGCGATTCGGCGTCGTCACACAGCACGCGCATTCGAGCGAAGGCCTCAACCCGCAGACCGCCGTTCCAGCCAGTCGGAGGCATAGGCCGCCAGCAACGCCTGCCTGTCGACCACCTCCGCCTCCAGGTACTGCCGCGCATGCGCCTGCGCGACCTCGCTTGCGAGGAACCAGCGCTCGCGCTCGCCGCTGCCCAGCGGCGGCGGCGTGCCCCACGTGGCGCCGTCCTCGCCGCGGAAGGCTTCGGTGATGGGCAGCCGGCCGCCCGTCATGCCGATCTCCGACAACATGCTGCGCGGGCCATCGAGCTCGATGCGCACCCGCAGGTCGTCGCCGTCGACCTCGATGACCGCTCCGAGTCCACCCACCTGATGCACCCGCCACAGCTGCGCCGGCGAGGCACTGCGGATCCAGTTCTGCAGCGCGGCCTTCAGCGCCTTCAGGATGATTTCCTTGTTCATTTCCGCACTATTTCACATTTTTGGATGACAGCTGCATTGCCGATCCTGCCCCTGCAGTGGCGGCTCCCGTGCCGCATGGCATCTTGCTGTTGCTGTCACACAGCGCCCTACAACAATGACCACAGGGACCAGAAACCGAAGCCAGAAAGCTCGTTGCCACACCCGCCTCGGCGGGTATTTTTTTGTCCGCGCACGAGCCGGCGGAACCCCCTCCGATGAGCCGCCACCCGGGTGGCTTTTCGGGCCTACGCTATATTTCCGCCCCATGGAAAAGGCTCCCGACATCGGCAAACCCACCGTGCCCATCGACCTGATCGGGCCGGAGCACTGGCAGCGCTCCAGGCGCAGCAACGGGCGCACCGCCAGGGTCCTCTTCGCGATCGTCGGCGGCCTCGCGGCGGCCGGTGCGATCGCCTACCGCTACTTCGGACTCGGCCGCTGAACGGCGCGCATGAAAAAGGCCCGCTGTCCGCGAGGACAGCGGGCCTTTGCATTGGCGCCGACTCACTATTGCAGCCGCGACCCCTTCGGCAGCCGCCTGGCCAGCCATTCGTGCACGTCGGCGCGGATATGACGGCCCTCGAGCAGGAAGTTCTCGAAGCGGCTCGGCACGTATGGCAGGTACACGAGCGGCATGCCGGCCTCCTCGGGCGTGCGCGCGGCCTTGCGGCCGTTGCACGCGGCACAGGCTGTCACGAGATTGGTCCAGCTCCAGGCACCGCCGCGCGATGCCGGCAGCACGTGCTCGCACTGCAGCACCTGTTCCGGGAACACGCCCGCGCAGTAGGCGCAGGTATGGCGGTCGCGGCGCAGCAGCTTGCGCTTGGTGAGGCCGGGCACGACATCGAAGAGGTTGATCTTCGAGGCACCGCGCAGCGCGATGATCGGCGCCACCTCGATGCGCGACTGCACGCCGCGCGCCACGTTGAAGCCGCCGCGCATGGTGGCCAGCGGCGCGTCGCCGTCTTCCCAGGCCACGTCGTCGCAGGCGTAGTGCAGCACCGCCTGCTCCAGCGAGACCCAGGCTTGCGGCGTGCCCTGGATGTCGAGTTGCAGGACGTGTGAATGCATGGCTCGCCTCCTTTCGCGGCGATGTCGAACGATGGTCGAAAAGTCTGGGGTACACGAACGGAATCGAACCGTCGTCAGCGGGATCACAACCCGCGGCTCTGCCATTGAGCTACGCGCACCATGGAAAAACGAAAGAAAGATCCGCTACCACTCACCGACTTCGCGCACGCGCTGGTCGAGGTCGAGCTGATCGAGCCGCAGCTCGCGCAGCGAGCCCGACTCGCGCAGGACATCGGTCTTGCGACCGAAGCCCAGGCGCCGCGCCAGCGCGGACACGAAGGGCTTGCGCGCCGGCGCGGGATGCACGGCGATCATGCGGATGGGACTGTTGCGCTTGCGCATGCGATGACTCCTTGTTGTATGGGTTGAGCGATGTGGTGACAGCATTGGCGTTCCGCAGGGGACTCGAACCCCTGGCTTCCTCTTGGGGCCTGTTGACACTACGCAAGGGGTCGCGAAGCTCGCCAGAGCCCGCCCATCAAGGCGCGCGACGACGCGTGTGCGTCCGCACACGCTAGGAG